>DEFM01000002.1:195873-210659 GCA_002350855.1 Prevotellaceae bacterium UBA2852 | reverse complement strand
GACAAGAAGCAGGGGCTGACGGACAAGCAGCGCAAAGCACGGTATAGCAAGGATCATTGCGGAGAGGCTGTCGAGGGACAAAAACGTATTCGTCTTATATGGAGCAATAAAAGGTCACCAAGTGCGTTACTATAAAAAGGGTTAGAAATGACAATGAGCATCACTAAAGGACGCAACAGATTCATTCGCTGCTCGCTTCTCAGCGATTGCAAGAATGTGCAAAAATCTGCGTTAAAAAGTGTAAACGTGCAAAAAACTGGAAAATCGATTTTGCAGATGTTTGCATTTTCTTTTTTTGAAGGCAGCCATATTTAACTTCGTTTTCTTCCGTCACGACTCGGCAGAGTTCAAGCCCGCTTGACTCTGCTCTCGCTGCTCCGTCAGTTGCAGATTTTTGCCTATTTTACGTCCCCCCACTGTCCCTCGGAGTCACTTTGGTCACCCTGAAACAAAGGCATTTGTGTTGATTATCAAGCACTTATATTTGCAGATAGTAACTTCTGCGTGGGAAAATAGTCCGATTGCAAAGAAACACATAAAATCTGCAAAAATAAGCCCGTAAATGCCTTGTTTTCAAGTGTTAAAGATTGTTCGGGTTTTTTGCAGATTTTTGATTTAGGTATTGTTTGTTTGCAGATTTTTGCCTAAATGGTCACACTTCGAAGAGCTATGGAATATTGATTACGCAAATAAGCTCTCCTCCGTTCCTATCAGTGCCAAGCAATTTCAAAGAGCAAAGACACTTATGGACTTATACCCAGAAGTTGACTTCAACTTGCTTATTAAGCCCAAAGAAGATTCTTTCTTTACAGCGGCATACGGCAATATCATCGTGAAGTAAGTTACGATTTCTTATCATCAATAACAAAAAAGAATGGCAAACCGCTTCGTTTGCCATTCTTTTTTTTACATCTTTTTGCCTTACTCCCCCACCTCCATCTGTGTACCCTTGTACTAATTTGGCCAAATTTAACTTTTTATTTTATTTTTTTTAAATTTAACGCAGAATATACTATCTTTGCATCAAGAATACAAAATTTTACAACATGGCACTAGCGAGAAAATGCATATAGTGCAATAGCTCGAAGCCAAATCGCGCCTTTGCCATACTAATAAATAATATTACTAGAATTCAAAATGACTACACCTAAAACATTAAAAAGGTTGTCTTTACTGACAACGATTATGGCTGCTATTCTTATTTGTAGTCATGTATTCACAGCATGTTCGAACAATGATGACAATACTGATCCCATTTCAGGTCGTACATACAGTCTCAAACAGAAGATAACGAACCGTCGGGAGTGTCACGCGCTGAAAATGATTGCGAATGATGCGCTGAACTTGAAGTTCCGCCAAATCGTGTTCGAATATACCAGCGTCGGTCCCGACATGAAGACGCCGGTACGACTTACTGGCGTTATCTCAATGTCCCCTGACGTATATAATAAGGTGGCGTCACCACGCGGACTGATGCTCTACAATGAGTTTACATGTGCCAAGCATGGTGAGCGTACTTCTCAGAACGAGATTGACGACATCGGTCTATACATGAACAAATACCAGAATCTCATTATGGTTTCTGCCGACCTCTATGGCTGGACGCTCACGGAGGACAAGCCACAGGCCTACTGCTGTCCGGAGATTACCAGTGTTGAGACCATCGATGCTTGGGATGCCGCCTTGCAGATTCTGAAAGACGAGGGCTATGCCATCAGCGGTCTGCCCACCTTCAATGTGGGCTATAGCAGTGGCGGTTTCTCGGCACTCGCCGTTCAGCGCTACTGCGACGAGAAACGTCCTGACATCCATTGGGACCTGACCTCGGGAGGTGCTGCTCCCTTCGACTTGCATAGCGTTTATATCAGCAACATTACCAGCCCCACCTCTGGTTATGCTTGTTCTTTCCCACTCGTGGTGGTGGCTTACAAGGAGACTTACCACATGGACTTTGACTACAAGGACGTGTTTGTAGAGCCTCTTGCCAGCAACATCCAGAAGTGGATACTCTCCAAAGACTACGGCACATGGGATATCAATAAGCTCATTGCCGGTGGTGATGAAGCAAAAGCCAAGGACTGCCCCGTCAACCTTATTCTGACGCCCGATGCGCTCAATCCTCAGTCGACCGTCGGCAAGAAACTGGCCCAGAAGCTCCGCGAAAACTCCCTTTGCGGCGAGGGACAGACCTGGCAGCCCAGCACCAAGACCAAGTACTATATTATGCACTCTGCCGGCGACAAGTACATGGACTGGCATGTGGGCGAGGAGATGGCCAACTACCTGAAGGACCACGGCTGCAACGTTGAAACCGAATTTGGCGACTGGGGCAACCACGTAGACTACGGACTCTTCCAGCACATCGGCAAGACCATTCTCTTAATGGAAGACTGCATGCCCGACAAAGATGCTACCAGGGAGCAGGCAATAAAGGATGCCATCGACAAGGCTGAAGAATATATCAGAGACCAGGTCTCTGATATGACGGGTATATCCTTGTAAACAAATACAGAGGACTAAAATAAAACCATCATGATTATGAATATTAGAAAATTCCTATTATTAGCCCTTATGCTGCCTGCAGCAGGAACATGGGCACAAGGAAACCTCGGCTCGTTGACGAAAGAGGTTGACGTGAAAGATGTCATAGTGACTAAGGTGGAGTACGCCATCTTCAGCAGTCATGATAGCATCTGTGTAAATCCGAAAACAGGACAACAAGACACTATTACCGTTGATGAGGGCATGGAGATTGTCACTCCTGAGGTGTTCCAGGCTAAGCGCGAAGCCAAAACCGCAGCCATCAAGAAATTAGTGCAGCGGGCGCAAACCCGTCGTGCTTTAGCCCCTTCCGTCAATGCAGATTCTGACTGGCATTACGAAGGCCAGCAGGAGCGCTCGATGGCACAACTCTATTACTACACCTACCCCTCGGTAGATGCCGACGGCAATCCCGTACGTCTCTCGGCAATGATGGGTGTACCGGTAAACACTGTGTTAGAAGATATTGCTGATATAATAACCACATATTTAACATATGTCCCCTGGGGTAACAAGTTAGCACCCGACTGGAAAGCCCGCCCCAGCAATGTGGTCATTGGCTGTCACGTCACGATTACCAGCAACTGGGAATGCCCCACATCCTACGAGCGTTACGGTAATTCGAGTTTACTTGGCTTTGATAATTTCTCGACCGATGCGGGCATGATGCTGTTCTACACCCGCTACGACATGCTGCGCCAGCCCTGTTGCCTTGTGATACTACCCGACTACGAGGGCTATGGCGGCACTGTAGACCGTCCACACCCCTACCTCTACCAGGAACTGACCGCACGCCAGTGCGTAGATGCTACCCGCTACGGGTTGGCGCTCTACAATTCAAAGGTTACCTCCGGAGACGCCCTGAAGTTGGAGGATGACTGGAAGACCGTCTGCGTGGGTTTCTCGCAGGGAGGCTCCGTGTCGCTGGCTACCCACAAGTATATCGAGACCAACGGACTGACTGACGAGCTCCACTTTGCAGGCTCCGTCTGCGGCGACGGTCCCTACAGCCCCGTCGACCATCTGCTCTACTATATGACTGACAATGGCGCAACCTACGATGGCGACAACAAGACTTCCCACAAGGCAGGGCGTGTGTCGATGCCTATCGTGATGCCGCTCATACTGAAAGGCATGCTCGACAGCAATCCCTATATGCGCCAATACAGCATCACGCAGTTCCTGCAGCAGAATTTCCTCAACACGGGTGTCATCGACTTCATTGAGGCAAAGAAGAACCCGTCCAGAAAAGACCAGTATAGCACGGTCGATGTGAATAAAGAGTTCCGTAAAATAATAAAGACGGGATTACATAATGGCATCCCCATCCTCAACTTCAATCAATTGTTCCCATTCGACGATGGTGAGAACGTACATGGCTCACTGGAGTATATGCTGACACCCGAATGTTATGGTGACTTTGTGCATCTCACGAAAAATGAGGCGATGGAAAACACATTCATGAAAGACTTGGTGAAGGCACTGGAGAGCAACAACCTTACCAAAGGTTGGACACCTCAGAAGCGCATCGGCTTCTACCACACTACCTATGACACCGTTGTGCCATACGTCAACCTGCTCACCTTTATAAAGAACCAAGACGGACTGACCTACTATTTCGACGACGAAACAAGAACGCGCTCGCGGGCGGCTGGGGTGTTTCCTACACACGTTGGCACGAAGGAACAGGCGGATGTCATGATTATGGACACCGACAGTAAGGAAGACCACGTAAAAGCTGGTAAGGATTTCTTTCTGCTTAGCGGTATTACATCGCCAGACTATGAGATGATGAAATGGGTTCTTGAGGGCAAGTAATAAAATAGAAAGGAGAATAAAACTATGAAGAAAACTATATATATTTTGATAGCCCTGCTGCTGCCACTTGCAGCGAGAGCCGACTACACTCTCAGCACGATCAACGTGACTGTGGGCGGCAATACGCAGGCTGCCGTAACGCGACTGGATGCCACCAATAAGATTGCACTGCTGGGTAATGGCTATAACGCCTGTATACCTTACTGGAGCGAGGGGGCACTCACCATTCCGGGAACCGTCAGCGTGGGAGACGATACCTACACTGTAGAAGTGGGGCCTGTAGCCTTCCGGCTGTGTAGTAATCTGACAAGCATCACCATTGGAGAAGGCGTTACGAAAATCGACGACTATGCCTTTGTGGGCTGCTCGTCGGTAGCGAAGATTACACTACCGACGACGCTGACCACCATCGAGCGTGGAGCCTTTGTCAACATGAAATCACTAAAGATCATGGTTTGCAATGCTACCTCAGCACCGGCATGGAGTTGGAACGACATCTTCAGCGACAAGGGTACGAAGGAGAGCATGACAAACATGGCGGCTGAGCGCATCATGTACGTTCCTGAAGGACATGAAAGCAGTTACCTTTCTACCAAATTCGATGGAACATCCTACGGCAAGGAAACCGTAGGATGGCAAGAGGCCTTCACACGTATCTACGAGATGAACGACGAGCCACAGGAGATCACATCGCTACAAGACTTGCAGGACTTCCGCGATGCCGTGAACAGTGGCAACAAGTATAAAGGCAGCAACAACAAGATGGTGACACTGACGACAGACCTCGACCTGTCAGGCATTGGTAACTGGACACCTATCGGCACTTCGGTACATCCTTTCGACGGCGTCTTCAATGGTGGTGGCCATGTCATCAAAAACTTAAATGTTAGTGGAAGCTCAAACTACAACGGTCTGTTCGGGTATGCCATCAAAGCCACCATCTACAACATGCATCTGCTGAATCCCACGGTGTCCGGTCCTGACTATGTTGGCACTGTGGTTGGGTATGTTGATGGAGATAGCCATATCACTGACATACTGGTCACCAGTGATTGCGACGGTAACGATGGCTATACGGCCAAGGCAACGGATGGTAGTGTTGGCGGTATCGTAGGTCGTGCTAATAATGCCACCATTGAGCGCTGTCTGTTCAATGGATGGGTAAAGGGAACTGGTAGGACAGGCGGTATCATCGGTAATGTAAACACTAACGTGACCATCACCGACTGCTCAGCTTCCGACTTTGTACAGAATACGAAAAATTTATCTTATGAACCGATACCTTTCACTGGCGGCATTGTTGGTGGCGCCGGTTATGTCACCATTGAGCGCTGTTTTGCGAGAAACACTCTTAGCTATACAGGAAGCCCATCAACATTTCCTGGCATCATCGTGGGAGGCACAAACAATGTGACGGCAAGCACTATCAAGAACTGTGCATATTTGGCTAATGGATTATTGATAGGACAGCCTCATGCAGATAATAATATTTTAACTGATAACCAGGGTTATGAAAACCGATCAGACATGAACCAGGACAAGACCAAGAGTGTTTTGGGCGAGGACAACTGGTACTATTTCACCGACAACTACATCGACTACCCCATACCTGCTACGTTGAAGGACATGTATCTTACCAATTGCGTAGATAAGGTTGACGGCGATTTCGTTTATCGTCCGGCAAAAGCCGCTGATTCTGAATACGAGGTGGTGGCCTATACCGGTAGTGCCACATCAGTCATTGTCCCCGATACCTACGACGGTAAGAACGTCACAGCCATCCTTCCTGAAGTGTTCAAGGACAACACCACGATGACATCGGTCACCATAGGTAATAATGTGACAACCATCGGAGCGAGCGCCTTCGAGAACTGCGACGCACTGACTACGGTCAACTTCGGCTCTGGCGTGACAACCATCAACGCCAAAGCTTTCTACGACTGCGATGCGCTGACCAGCGTTGACCTGCCCGATGCCGTGACCGATGTGGACAGGGATGCCTTTGTCAGTTGTGACGCTCTCACCACCTTCAATATCGGCAGAGGCTTCAAGGACCATACAGGCAACTTCCTTGCCTATTGTCCTCAGCTGACCACGCTGACCACATCGAGAGGAAACAACAACGGCTACCTGTGTGTTGATAATGTGCTGATACATAACGTAGGCGAATATCGCAGTTATGTCATTGCGTGTGCGCCTGGCAAGACGGGTGACTATGTGATACCTGTCTCCAACCTGACTAATTATACGGTAAATGTGTTTGGCAGTTGTTTCGCTTCCTGCACAGGGCTGACAAGTGTCACCTTCCCTGCAGGAAAGAAGTTCTCTTTAGGCAAGGGTGTATTCGACGGGGCATATAACCTGCGCTATGTCGACCTGTCGGCCATCACAGGGACTATTGAAGATGTAAAGTACACTGTCAACCGTAGCGATGCAGACTCACCGTTCTACGGTATGAGCGAATACACCATGATTTATCTGCCAAGCGGTCATAGTGCCGCTAATGACGAGGTCAATGCGGTAATAGGCGGTACGGCTACGGCAGGAATAAAGCTGAACGACGGCTGGGACTTCAATCCGCCATTTTCCATCACCGCAGGAGGCGCCACACTGAATCGTACACTTACTGCAAAGAGCGTTACCTACGCCAAACTTATCACTGACTCGAATGGCGATCCTATAGTCATTGGTACAGTGCCAGTATATGATGCTAAGGGGAATGCAGTATATGAGGAAGACGGTATAACTCCAAAGACACGGAATATCTACCAGACTGAGTCCGAGGAACGTCTTGATCCCCGTGGCTACACCTGCTACCTGCCTTACGCCCTGATACTCAGCAATGAGAACGCAAAGGTCTATAAGCCTTACACTTCAAGCGTCGAGGCGGGTGTGACCACCATCACCTTCGAGCAGGTGGAGAATAACGCGATGGAGGCATATAAACCCTACTATATCGTGGTAAGCGGAAGTAGCGGTGTTGACCTGAGCACAGATGAGAATATTACGATCGTCAGCGGCACCAACGGCTCATGGACGGTGAGAGGCTATGAACTGAAGGGCACTACGACAACCATCCCCAACAGTTCGCTCTACGATGCTAACCAACCTGCCTACCTGCTGCAAAGCGACGGCAAGTGGCACAAGGTGCCTGAGAACCAGCCGAAGGCTTACATTGGTCCCTTCCGTGCTTACTTCCAAGCTACGAGCGCCAGTCATACCCGTGCCCTCAACATGATAATCGAGGACATTGAAGCGACGGCTGTTGACACTGTCATCCGCACCATCGATGCCAACGGCACAGAGCACTACTACGACATGAACGGCAGACTGCTCAGCGGAAAACCCCAGAAGGGCATGTATATCCACAACGGTAAAAAGTACATTAACAAATAGGAGGACACAGCAATGAAGAAAAAATATGAAAAACCCGCCACAAGCGTGGTAATGCTTAAATATAAGCACTATTTGCTAACAGGCAGCCCTGTGGAAAGTCAGTTTATTGACGATGAGAACTACGAAGATTGGGATTTTGACGGCGGTCAATAAAATTCCCATCACACTTCGAAATATAAGCGTGCTGTGTCACTATTATAAGAGAGACAAAGGGCACAATAAAAGGGCAGTGAATCACTGCCCTTTTATTTGTGTTCAGCACCATCAGAGGTTGACCACCATCTGGTTGCCCTTATAGTTGACGGCGGGAACATTTCTCGTCTAAGCTTGCATTGTTACGTGAAAAACTGCTTAAACTCACGTCTTTACTGGAATTGGAACTTGACTTCTCTGATCATGAAGACCTTGAGTTTGCTGATCGAAGCGAACTCTTAATGCTTAGTAAAGAAATTGACACGCATATTGTAACCTTGGCTCGTTCTTTCGAAATGGGACAGACGCTAAAACAGGGTATTCCAGTGGCAATCGTGGGCAAGACAAACGTGGGAAAATCAACCCTGCTGAATGCTCTTTTGAAAGATGACCGCGCCATCGTTTCTGATATTCATGGTACCACCCGCGATACCATTGAAGATACCATAGATATTCAGGGATTGACTTTTCGTTTTATCGATACTGCAGGTATCCGTCAAACACAAGATACGGTGGAACAGATAGGTATCAGCCGTACGTATGCTGCTATTGATAAGGCTCGTATCGTACTCTGGGTTATAGACATGTCTAAACGTCACCCTTACCTTTCTTTTTCCTTTCATTTAGTCCACAAAATGGTATCTATTTTTAAGAATACATTTGGCCATGTCAGATTAAATATAACAAATATGAATCGTTTAAACCTATTTCCTGCGGAAACATAAAGAATAACACACCTTTCCGCTGATTATAGACACATTGTTGTTCTATTTTCAGCGGATTTAATAAAATGTATTCTACACAAAAATACATGATGCCGTAATTGTGAAAGACACTTATTAAACCATGCTGTATTATCTGTTTTTTCAAGGAAAAAGACAAAAATAAGTGATAAAATGAAGATTATTCATGAATTGTTTGTTATATTAAACATTTTTATTTATCTTTGCANNCCGATAAGATACAATTATGGGAAAGAATACATTTGGTAAAACGATGCCAAGGGCATTGAGCCAGAACCTGAAGATTATGGGCGAGCAAATTATGTTGGCCCGCAAGCGCAGGCATCTATCTATGCAGGACATTGCAGACAGGGCGACGGTGACACGTCTGACTGTCTCAAAGGTGGAACATGGCGACCCGACGGTTTCCATGGGTATCTATGCGCGTGTACTCTTTGCACTTAATTTGGAAAAGGATATCACTCTGTTGGCTGCCGACGACGCTCTTGGCAGACAACTTCAGGATGCAGAATTACTGAGAAAATGAAAAGGATTACAGTTTACGCAGATTTTGATTTCCTAACCTCTCCCGAAGAGATTGGAATATTAGGCTACGAACACGTTCGCGGCAAGGACCATTTTGTCTTTGAGTATTCGCGCCAGTGGCTGAAACAGCATGGCGGCATTCTGCTGAGTGGTGACCTGATGAATGTCCCTTCGTTGCAACATCCTCGTGGAGATGATAATGTATTCGGCTTCGTCAAGGATTCCTTTCCCGATCGCTGGGGACGTTTATTACTTGACCGCAGAGAACGACTGACTGCTCAACAGGAAGGCAGGCCGAAACGTATGCTCACTAATTACGACTACCTCATAGGGATTGAAGACTTTACGCGCATGGGTGGCATACGTTACAAAGAGGAAGATGGCGATAACTATATAAACGCGAGTGCAAAATACCTTGTTCCTCCTATTGAGAGTCTTCGCGCCTTGTATGATGCGTGCCATGAGATTGAGTTGGCAGAGGAACGCAATGAATTGCCAGAGCAACGCTGGCTCGACCAGCTGATTGACCCAGGAACCTCGCTTGGCGGTGCTCGTCCTAAGGCCAACGTGGTTGATACAGACGGTAAACTGTACGTGGCAAAGTTCCCATCAAAAAAGGACTTGGAGAATACAGAACTTATTGAGCACTTCTCGCATCAACTTGCGTCCAAGGCTGGCATCAACGTGGCAAAGACGCGTACCATCAAGATTTCAAAAGACCGTGACCTTCTTCTTTCTGAACGCTTCGATAGAACAGCAGAAGGACGTCGCATTCATTTTGCTTCTGCTATGTCGTTGCTTGGATTTGACGATGGAGCAGGAAGCAGCACAGGTAACGGCTATCTTGATATCGTTGATTTCATCCTTCGTGGGTGTACCGATGTGCGTCAGAATCTCCGTGAACTCTATCGCCGAGTGGCATTTAACATCATGTTTGGCAACACCGACGACCACTTCCGCAATCACGGTTTCCTGCTTACCCCAAAAGGCTGGACACTTTCTCCTGCATACGATATCAACCCAGGAGCCAAGTCGCATCAATGCTTGCTTATAGACTCATACACAGAAGAGTCGGACATCAACGCCTTACTCTCTGCAAGCGAGAGCTACATGCTTGAACGCCAAGAAGCATCTGAGATTATAGAAGAGGTTCGCTCAGCCATCAAAGACTGGCGCAAAACCGCTACAGAAATACAAATACCCCTCAAACTATTAGAATCATATTCCTTTCGTTGGGATGAACTATAAAAAAGTAGCACATTCTGCACGTTTTTCGTGAAAAACGTGTTACTTTGCGGCAGAATTGAAATATGTAGCGAACAAAGAGAAACTCGTTGATATCCAGTGGGATAATACATTCTAGCGAGCATTTCTCAAGTCGAGCAAAAAGGCGCGGTACAAGTTGAATCGTCAAAGTGCTTATTTTCAAGTATTTGCACTTTCACTTACTTTCGAAAAGACTTTCGAAAATTAGCTTTGTACCGATTAAAGCCGTAGAACGCCGATATTACGTGGATTGCCGTTGGTGCGTGGAAAAGTAAAGCATCCTTGCGGCCGCGCAATAGCGCCACTGAACGTGCAGTGTCTCTCCTGCTTACGCTCAGCAGCGCTGCCCGGCGGAAGGCACTAATGTTTACAAACTTCCGTTCATATTTCACTATTTACCTGTCCCAAATGTTGCTGGCGCCGCCCTCTTGGCTAACCTCAAGCTCGTCGCCGCTGTCGAGGCCACTGGTCTGGACTCTGTTTGTCTGGCTGGCTTGCAGCAGTTGTGTCTTATGCTGTAGTTCTACCACGCACGTGACGGGCTTCATTTAATTCTTTTTCATATCTTTCACTGAATTACGACCTTATTTCCGTTATTGATATACATTCCGCGCTGTGTAGGCTTTCCGCTCAGACGCACACCGGCAAGTGAATACCATGCATCATCCTTCTTTTCTTTTGAATCTGCAGAGATTTCCAGAATGCCTGTCGCCTCTTCATCGTCAAAGTTCAATACAAAGGCGCGGGTCTTGGCGCCGGGATTCTGTTTGAGGTACGGTACCGAGAAGTAGGCGCGGCACGAGCGGATGTTGCGATTCTCGGTCGAGTAGTAGAGCGTATTGTTGTCGCCCAGGAACAGGATGCTCTTGTCGTTGGCATCCACCGATACGGGCGAGTAGCAGCCTACCATCTGTACTTCCGCCAGCCCCGTGTCTGCGTTGCTCACCGTGGTTGTAGCCGTAGCATTGATCGTCACGCTGAAGAACACGGGCGAGGTGAAGTCGGCTCCAGCAGCGTCCCATTTCACCAGATAGGGCACTCCGGCATTGATGGCCGTGGCCTCCTTGAATGCCAGGTAGAGCGTTCCGTCCGTCGCGTCGAAGCCGTTCGTGCCGTCTGTATTCAGCTCCATCAGCTTTGCTCCTGCGAAGTCCGCGTGCGCTGCTATCTGCTCCGCCGAGAAGTTAAAGGGCAGGCACAGCGTGTTCCACTTACCGTCCTTGTAGAGGGTGCGGCCGCTCAGTGTAACTTCGCTCATTTGGCCGTTGGCGTTTTGGATTGCAGTCGAGTTGCTCGTGCTTTCATTGAGTGTAAGAGACTGAATGCCTATAATATCATTGGCATAATCGCTCCAGTAAGCTGCACTCTTATAGTTACTAACACTTCCGGCAGGGACGTAGATTTTGCGACCGGAGGCATTATTGTTGAACATGTTTGACCCTCCTGTTGGAGGAGTCGATGCTAAACAAAAGACAGAAGCCAGACTGGTACAGTCGCGGAACACATGAAGGCCCATTGTTAACAACGTGCTGGGAAGAGTGGCGGAAACCAAAGCGGAGCAGCAAACAAACGCAAAATCACCGATTTCCCCCACGCCTTCGGGAATTGTGATGGAAGAGAGCTTCACGCAATTGGCAAAGGCGTTGGGTCGGATGATTGTCAGATGACTATTGTCTGCATCAGTAAAGGTCACCGTTTCCAGCTTTCCACATTCGGAAAACGCCTGATTGTCAATGCTCGTCACCGTAGAGGCGATGGAAGCGGAAGTCAGATTCGAGCATTGCTTGAATGCATTGCCGCAAATACTCGTGACACCATTCCCAATGACGACGCTCGTAATGGACGAATAGTTGGCTTCTGACGTCCAAGGATGGGTAACCATGTTACTATTTCCGTTATTTACGTCAATATACAAGATGGTGTTATTAGTTCCCCCATAGTGATAGGTAATTGAGGTGTCGCCTGCCGTTATGGTTACTGCACCTGCATCAAAGGCTTGATTATCTTTACTGATCGTAAAGCTATTTCCACTAATTTCGTTACCATCTATCATATAAAAAAGCGTGGGCTTAGAGGGGGTATAGGACAGCGAAACAGTACCCAAGTGGTAAGTTTTGCCATCGAAAGTACACGAGCTGCCCGTCGCAATGATATTATCACCCAAGCTCAATTCGCATACTTTGGTGCCGTCTGTGAAAGTTCTTCTAGTGTCGGCTATGTTAGCGGGATTCTTCGTATAGTAGCAGTTCGTACAGTTGATACTTTTAAAGATTCCGTCCAATTTTTTAACGCCTATCGGATGGAACTGGCCATTTCCAGTATAGTCTCCCTTGAACAGGCAATTGGTCATGACGAGATCCAAAGTTTTGTCATTGTTGTACCAGCCAATAAATCCACCAGCATAGGAACCTGTATGTGTGATTGTTCCGTCATAGATACAATCACTTATCGTAAGAGATGAAGCATTGTCGGCATGTCCCACAACACCTCCTCCATAGTCACCTACTGCAACATTGGTATGAATAATACAATTTTGAATATAATTTATTCCGCCATGAGTTCTTGCTACCAATCCTGCGTTAAAACTTCCTGCAGTGGTTACACCTCCTGACACTGTCAAATTCATGATAGTACCTCCATAGAGATAATAGAAAGGCGCTACATTTCCTCCGCTATTTGTAAGGTTGACAGTCAGTGTATATCCGTTGCCATCGAAAACACCTTTGAATTCACCACTTTTCATTGCAGTGACTGGGGTTTTAGTCGTTCCGATATTGGCGCTTAGTTGCACATATTTGCCGTCGTAGTTGCCCACATTTGCGGCAAACGTATCCCACTGGGCCTTAGTGCTGATAACCAGGTTCACCATAATAGGAATGGCATTGCCACGATAAATACACCAGTTCTTGGTGCCGTTGTTCAGCGCTGCCACTAAAGCTTCCGCAGTCATGCTGTTGGCATTGGTGCCCTGATCGGTAGCAGCAGACCAGTCGGAGATATAATAGCAGTTGGTAAGACTTGTTGCACCATTGCGGGCGAAGATGGCGCCTCCTTGAACTGTAACTTCCGCCGGAGCAAAGAGAGTGTTAGTAATATTGAGAGTACCTTGCTTGTGCCAACCCACAATACCACCACAACTTGTGGTATTTTTTCCAAACAGCTTGCCGTCGAAAAGACAGTTGCTGATGTCGAGCGTACCTGTGTAACTGTCTGCCACCAATCCGCCGTGAGTGCCATCTCCACTTGTACTGGAGTCGATGGTAACGCTGCTTTGGCAGTTTTCTATAGAACCTCCGTTGCTGATGGCTACAATACCGGCGGCAAACTTATATCCGGTATTTATGGTACCTGCCACCCTAAGGTTCTTGATAGTTGCAACAGTGATATATGCAAATGGCGCAGCGTTATCACCTGTCGCGGTGTAATTGAAGGTCAGCGTGTTTCCGCCTCCGTCGAACGTGCCCGAGAATGTTTTGGTTCTCATCGTGGTCACAGTGATATCGGCAGTCAACTTGAAAAACGTTTCGCTATAGGCGTTAGTACTCGTGGCGAACGTTTCCCAGTCGGCAGGACTTGCGATAAGGTATGGGTCTCCGGATGATCCCGAGCCGTTCCAAGCACTTGCACCCTGCACCATCAAGAACATGGTTGTTACTAAAAATAGTAGTCTTCTCATCTTCATATAGTTCTTAGTAATTAAATATTTTATCTTTGAGTCCTGTTTGAACTAAGTCTGGAAAGTTCATTTTGAAGAATCTGTTCTGAAGAGCACAAGTCAGCAGCCCTAACATCCTCAACAGAAAACGTAGGAAAACCATGAATAGCTCTATCTTCAATCCACTTTTGTAATGTCATACTAAGTAATTTTGGTGCAAATATAATAAAAAATATTAGCTTTGTACTGTTTTCGTCTAAAATCACTCTGTTTTATAGAATATATCTCCAAATTCATATTTTTCACGAATTTAAAAACAAAAAACGTGCATAAAACCATAAATAGAGATACAATTGCCATCAAAAGAAAAGAGAAGCCAATTATTCAGTTTGATAGCACTCCCGTTTGGTTTAGTTTATTCCCATATTATAAATCCATAATCCAAACTAAACCTTTTTTTTCGACAACGAAGCCTTCTATAAATTCCCTACCACAAAAAATGATTAGAAATGACAATAAGCATCACTAAAGAGCACAACAGATTCATTCCTTGCTCGCTTCACAGCGATTGCAATAATGTGCAAAAATCTGCGTTAAAAAGTGTGAACGTGCAAAGAACTGGAAAAACGATTTTGCAGATGTTTGCATTT
>DEFM01000002.1:143313-195782 GCA_002350855.1 Prevotellaceae bacterium UBA2852 | reverse complement strand
CAGATTTTTGCCTATTTTGCGTCTCCCTACCGTCCCTCGGAGTCACTTTAGACACCTTAAAACAAAGGCGTTTATACTGATTATCAACGACTTATATTTGCAGATTTTACATTCTGCGTCGGAAAGTGATTATTTGCAAAACTAAAGTAATAGTATAGAAAAACACAAATAGATCAACTCTTTTTCTTTTAATATCTGCACTGAATTTATTGTTCAATACAAAGTTTTTTTTGTACCTTTACCGACGAATTACAATATGGTGTATTTCATAGGAATAACATAAAAAGGTAAATGGATTGTAAATGAAAAGAAAGGTACGTTTTATGCAGTGGCTGCTGCTGGCAGCCCTGATGGCTGGCAATAATGTTATTACAGAGGCACAAACACAGAGTAAATTCACAATGGGAAAGGTGTCGGACATCCATCCTACTGGCTGGCTGCAGACTTTATTGCAGCGTCAGCACGATGGACTGACGGGACACCCCGAAGCTCTTTCCTACCCATATAACTCATGTCTGTGGGCAGGAGAGATTTCTTGCTCTGACGAGACTTACGGTGACAACTGGTGGCGCTACGAGCAGACCGCCTATTACACAGACGGACTCTTGCGACTGGGCTACGAACTGAACGACGAGGCTATGGTCAACAAGGCTATGGAGGGTGTTGAATACACGCTTGCCAATCCCAGTGAGAGTGGGGTGCTAGGCAATTCTACCCTTGAGGGTATCACTTGGCCGATGTCGGTTTTCTTCCGAGTGCTTCAGGCTAAGTATGAACACGACGGTGACGCTCGTATCCCGGCAGCATTAGAAAGGCACTACCTGAACTTCGGTGTAGATGACCTTGCCGGTGGTATCGTGGGCGGACGCAATATCATGTCACTTGAGGGTATGCTCTGGACTTATGGCAAGACTGGTAATCAGCAGCTGCTTAAGTTGGCTGAAGACGCCTGGGCTGTACAGGACAAGTTTGCTGTGGATGAGACCGCCATCATGAGCGACGAACCTTTCTATATGCACAGCGTGACTTTCTGCGAGATGCTCAAACTTCCGTTGCTGCTCTATGCTTACACTGGCAAACAGCACTATCTTGACCTCGCTATGACTGCTATCCGCAAGGTTGAGAGCGAGTCGATGCTGCCCGATGGTGTGCCATCAAGTTCTGAATTCCTTCTGGGCGATGATGTATGCATAAGCCACGAGACTTGTGATATAGTGGATTTTACATGGACTCTGAGCCACTATCTCTCTGTTACTGGTGAGGCTGAGTGGGCTGACAAGATAGAAAAGGCTATCTACAACGCCGGAATGGGATGTATCACAAAGGACTTTCGTTCTGTCCAGTACTTCTCGTCTGTCAATCAGTTTATTGCCACAGGTTCTTCCAATCATAACATCTACAAGCATGGCTCTACATGGATGGCTTACCGTCCGACTCACGAGACTGAATGTTGCTCTGGCAATGTGAACCGTATGCTCCCAAACTTTGTCAGCCGAATGTGGATGACAGATAGCGAGGGAGGAGCAGTTGCAGCTATCTACGGACCAAGTGAGGCTACTTTTCATACTGAAAACGGCGATATAACAATCACTTGTGAGACGCTCTATCCTTTCAATGAAAAATTATTGTTTAGGGTGAGTGGTGACGAAGAAGCGTCAATTCCTCTGATTCTGCGAATTCCTTCTTGGTGTCGCAACGCTTCGTTGAGCATCAACGGCACACCTGTTGACTTGTACTTGCAAAGAGGCTCGTTCGAAAAGGTGGCAGCAGCAGTAAAGGCTGGTGATGTATATGAACTTACCCTTCCTATGACTGTTGAGAAGAAGGTGGCTGAAGGTCAGGGTGTATATTTCCAGTGCGGTCCGCTGCTCTATTCTTATGCCATTCCTCAGCAGATGACTGAAGACAATACAGAGTATGAGTGCATGCATGGCAAAAAGCCTGAGAATCCAGATTTCAAGTGCTGGAACATCACTCCTACTGGTGAGTTCAACTACGCATATACAGATGATGGTCAACCGTTAGAACTAACTTCTGATATGGTTGAGGAGGTGCTTGACATCAACGACAATCCCTTCCCCTTCGACCTTTCCAGCAACCGTGCCAAGTTGCGTATACCTGTGAAGCAGATAGAGTGGGGACTTGTAGACAACCGCTATACTCCAGCTATGCCTGAGCAAGGTAAGCTGAAGTTCCTGAGTGATGAGACTAAGTATCTTGACCTTATTCCCTATGGTTGCACAGAACTGCGTCTGACCGTATTCCCTGATGCTGACGCCAAACCTCTGCCAGAACCAGCTCAGCCAGATCTTACTCGTCCTGCTGACGCTCCTGACTGCGTGGAAGCACTTGACGGCTGCTACTACGCTTACTTTGAGGAACCACGTTTCTGCTGGGATGAACCAATCTACTGCAAGACTCGCACAGCAGCAGAACCTACTACTGACTTGAACGACTTTGTGGGCTGCAAACTGCAGAAGATGGAGATGGTGGGATTGACTGCCAATGGCCGTAAGGTGTGGAAGTGGACAGGACCGATAGTAAGCAATCCTGCTCCTGAGAAGATTATCTTCACTAACAACGACCTTCTGACAGACATCCTTCCTTTCATGAACGGTGGTTACTATAACCATGATGGTCTGCTTTACCTGGCTGATTATACTACTTCTGTCAATGGTATCAGCACCTTTGCCGACAACCACAACTCATGGTATGACTTGCAAGGACGTCGTCTGAAGAGCCAACCTACGGTTAATGGTGTTTACATTCATGGCGGAAATAAGGTAATTATTAATTATTAATTACAATACATTCATAATCTCCCTGAGATTGTTGACTATGAATGTGGGTTTAGGCGAACAGTCATCTACTTCAACATTCCAGCGGTTGAAGAGTAGGGCGTCAATGCCTGAAGAGAGTGCACCCTTGATGTCGGTCTGCAGGTTGTCGCCAATCATGAGAGTGGTTGTGCGGCAGGCTCCAGACTGACGCAAGGCATAGTCGAAGAAAAGTGGTGAGGGCTTATTCGCTCCTGCATCTTCGCTGAGGATGATGGTGTCAAAATAGTCGAGCAGTCCACAGGCTTCCAGTTTCTTATACTGTACCTCGTGGAAACCGTTGCTGGTCATGTGCATGCGATAGCCTCGCTGACGCAGGTAGTCCATCAATTCGTGCGCTCCATCAATCACTCCGGGCTTGGATGCGCAGTAATCGAGGAATCGGTCACTTATCTCCAGACACATCTCTTTGGTCACCTCTATGCCCTGACCTACGCTTAACGGACGACGGAAGCGTTCTACGATGAGATAATCGCGAGTGATTTCACCCTTGGAATAACGTGTCCAGAGATCTATGTTCGCCAACCAGTAAGCATCATAGAAATCCTGTGGGTCGGGAAAATATTGTTCGAGGTTAAAGTCTTCAAACGTTTCCTTCAAGGCAATGACAGCATTACCATGTGTGTCGTAGAGTGTATCGTCGAAATCGAGGAATAAATCGGTATAATTCATTTATATTTTATCAGTTGTAATTTTAAATTAATAATTACTTTTTGTATCTTTGCGGAGACAACTAAAACGGTTAACGTTTAACGAAATTACAAAGAACTTAAAAACTCAAATTTTATGAAAGGGTTTGAAAACAAATGGATGAGAGCTGCAATTCCTGCATTGCTCATACACTCATGTATTGGAAGTGTTTATTGCTGGAGTTTGCTGAAGGACGACATAGCCCAGGAGATTGGCTGTAGTGTATCGTCGATAGAAATGGCTTTTTCTCTGGCAATTTTCTTTTTGGGAATGAGTGCTGCATTCGGAGGCAGATTCGTGGAGTTGAATGTGAAGAAGGCATCTGTGGTTTCGCTCGTTTGTTTCGCCAGTGGATTGCTCCTGTCGGTCCTTGCAATTGATATGAAAAGCCAGGCTCTCCTCCTGATTTCCTATGGATGTGTCATGGGAGTGGGATTGGGCATCGGCTATCTCTCACCTGTAAAAACCCTGATGCTCTGGTTCTCCCGACATAAGGGTCTGGCTACAGGAATTGCAATCAGCGGTTTCGGACTGTCCAAAGTGTTGTTCTCTCCCTTCATCGAATGGTGCAGCAAGGAATACGATGTACGTACGACTCTTATCTGTATGGCTGCCATTTCGATTGTGTCGATGGCGTTAGCTGCATTGCTTATCAGAAAACCGAAGGGATGGGTGGAGCAGAAAACTCCGTTCGACTTCAAGGATTATCTTGCTATTATCAAGAATCCTACCTACCTGAAGATATGGTTTATCTTCTATCTCAACATCACTTGTGGACTTGCTCTCATAGCCTTTGAGAAGAGCATCGGAATCTCAGTCGGAGTAGTCGACATAGGTATTCTGTCATCTCTTACGGCTCTGTTCAACACCATGGGTCGCTTTGGCTATTCCACAATGTCGGACTTTATGGTGAGGAAGGAAATGGTTTACAAGGTTATCTTCATGTCGTCGCTGCTTGTGATGATTCTCGGCAGCGTTAGTTTCGCCCTCATCCCTATAATCATAATGCTGTGTACTATCAATGCCGGTTACGGTGGTGGATTCTCTACACTCCCAACCCTTCTCCAGAGCAAATTCGGAATGGAGAAAATCAGCACCATTCACGGATTGGCTTTGTCTGCATGGGCATGGGCAGGTATGAGTGGTAATCAGCTTTCAGACCTCATTGTCAATACTATGGGACTTCAGTACATGCACCTGTTCATAGTCTTGGCTGTGCTCTACGCTCTGAGCTTCGTAATAACTATTACGATAAAGGACTAAGCTCCCTCCATTTGTTCTTCCAGAAATTCTGCCGCATCGGCTACGCAGTCAGGACATTCACGAAGTACCACATTGGTGCCGATGCCCTTGAGTAATTTGCATTGCGTAGCACCGTTGAGTTGTTGGAACTTGGTCATCATCTGCTTCATTCCCCTCATTGACTTCGCCCGGTCTTTGGTGTACATTCCAAGGGTGATGCCTGCACCTACCAGTGCCCCGCAAGTCCCCTCCATATTCCCCATGCCTGCACCAAAGGCGTTGGCGATATTTCTTGCAGTCTCATCGTCAATTCCAACCTTGTCGGCATAGGTACAGAGGATTGCCTGAGCACAGTTGTGCGAACCGCATCTCTTCCTTTCGGCTGCTATTTGTTTTCTTTCCATAATATAGTTTCTAGTCAATTTCTTATAAATAATGACTGATTATTATTGCAAATATACACATTTTGCCGCAGAATTATTATATTTGCACTTTAGATTTCATGTTTTTGAATGTTTATGGAAGAATAACCACAGTTCTTGAATGGTAAAGAAGCTGATACATATAATAGTGGTGTCTGTCCTTATTTGTGTTGCAGCTTGTGAGAAACCGATGGATAGTGGTGTGTGGAATGACATGGAGGAGGTGATGCAAACAGGACTGCCTGTGGTGGAAATATCAACACCCAATAAAGCAACCATTCAGAAAGATGTGTGGTTGGGAAATAATGAATTAACAATAACTTCATCTCAGGGAGAAGAACTCTATCATACGTCTGTTGCTTAAGTTTCCACGATGCTGTAGAGCGTATGCTCGACTGTTTTCTACAGAGAATCGAATGGATGGATAAACAGATAGCAGAACTGTAGACTTTTGACTACAATTTGCGTGCTCCTAATTTTTCCAAGGCTTTACGGGGTAGGGTGCTCCATTTCTCCTTGGGGGCAGGACCTTCGTCCTCAAAGATGTTCTCGGTTCTGACCTTACGCTTCCAAGTCAGGTAGTTGTCGCTTGTAGTTGTCATGGTGCCAATGTTGCGTTGGAGGCTTTGTTCTTCATACCCAATCAGGTAGAAGTCTTCGTTCTGATAACGGAAGGAGTACTTGTCGGTTGACGTGAAATAACTGCCTACATCGGAAGAATGGCTGATGTTGATGCGAAGCACTCCCTTGGATGTGATGCTTAAGTCTGCATCCACATTCTCGAACTCCTCTGTAGCTATAGGAATTACTTCCTCGTATTTCTTCCAGCAACTCAGTCTACCTTCTGCTGAACCAAAGTAGATAGCCAGTATTGCTTTGCTGGAATCTGGATAGGCTACCAGTACCAAGTCTGCAATTCCGTCTTTGTTCAAGTCTCCTTGGACAACAGTTTTTTCCCAACCTTCAGGAACAATATCGTTCTCGCTTGTTCCCGATTCTCTAAGGCTCTGTGCCATTGCTGGCAAGCCTATTATCATTGATAAAAACGCAAATATGTATTTCATTTGTGTTACTTCTTTAGCGGATTCCACCCTTGTGCCTTGAGTTCGAATTCTGTCCCGTCACGGGTGATGAGCGCTGCTCCGAGTTCGGGTTTTGTGATGTGTCCGATAAGTTTCACGCCTTCGATTTCCTCTATCTTCTCATGATCTGAGATTGGAATGGTGAAGAGCAGTTCATAGTCCTCACCACCGTTGAGTGCGCAAGTGGTTACATTCATATTCAGTTCCTCAGCCATCACAGCTGTCTGGTAGTCGAGCGGAATACGTTCCTCGTAAATACGACAACCAACTCCTGACTGCTTGCAGATATGCATCAGTTCTGAGGAAAGTCCATCGCTGATGTCCATCATGGCTGTTGGCTGAATACCTGCTTCTTTCAATGCAAGGATGATGTCACGACGGGCTTCTGGACGCATCTGACGTTCGAGAATGTATTCACGTCCTGCAAAGTCGGGCTGGAAATCTTCCAAACCTCCCTCAGTAGGGGTTTCTTTCTTTTTTGCCTCATCTATCATCTGGTAATACACTTCCTTCTCACGCTCCAGCAGCTGAAGTCCCATGTATGCCGCACCGAGGTCTCCGGTTACGCAGATGAGGTCTGTGGGTCTTGCACCGTTGCGGCGGATGGCCCTGCCTTTAGCTACACTTCCGATACAGGTGATGCTGATGGCAAGTCCTGTCTTTGAGGACGTGGTGTCACCGCCAACAATATCCACATGATGGTTCTCACACGCCAGTCTGATGCCGGCATAGAGTTCTTCAATATCCTCTACCGTGAAGCGAGTGCTGATAGCGAGGCTGACGGTGATTTGCTGAGGCATTCCGCCCATTGCGTAAACATCGCTGAAGTTCACCTGTGCTGCTTTGTAGCCGAGGTGCTTTAGCGGCATGTATGTGAGGTCGAAATGTACTCCTTCCATCAGCAGGTCTGTGGTTACGAGTGTGTCTGACTTGTCATCACATGCGAGCACAGCACAGTCGTCGCCTACTGCAACGAGTGTCTGTGGATGGAATGTTCCTAAGTCTTTTGTCAGTCGGTCAATAAGTCCGAATTCTCCTATTTCTGATATTTCCATAATTATTTATTCTCCATTTATTCGCATTTGCTAAGCAATTCTTCATTCAAGGTTATTTGTAGTTTTGGTTGTGTTAGCATTCTTTATTTTAAAAAGAGTGCTGTTTATTGAATTTTTCTCTACATATCCTAAAATGAATTGATTAAATTCGCTTTCTTTGTCATTCATGAACACTACCTCTATAGGCAAGGCATAAAAATCCCTTCCTTCTGTGGAACTGAGAATACTTCCGTCGCTGGGATTCTGGCGAATATATGATACAAGTCGGGTAGCATCTTTCTCTGTTGTGATGACAATAGTTTTCTTTCCGTTGCTTTCAAGTTCTTTGATACGCCTGTCAACCAGTGCAATGTCCTTTCTCGTGAAATCGTGATGATCGGGGAAACTCATGGATGTGAATTTGCAGAATTTCTCCAGATCGTATGCCATCTGTTGAGGAGAGGCGATTCCTGTCAGCAACAGTACATTGTATTCATTGTCGTTGAGTTCTGATAACTCTATGTCATTAACCTTATTCTTCGACGAAATTCCGTTGGCTATACTTTTTAGATTTCCGTATTTGAAGTGAGTGAAGTAAATCTTCTGCCATGGTTGAAGTTTCAGTGACTGAGTGATTCCCATTCGTTCGGTAGGAGTGATGCTCTCGGGACATTTGGTCACAATCACTATGTCTGCACGATTGCTGCTGGAGCGTGGCTCACGAAGTCTGCCTGCAGGGATAAGCTTGTCGAAATATATCAGCCGGTGATAGTCCATGAGAAGGATGTTCACGCCTGGTGTGACGTAGCGGTGCTGATAGGCATCGTCGAGTATTATCACGTTTGCCGCTGGATATACCGATAGCTTGCACAGTTCCTTTATTCCATGGCGTCGGTTCTTGTCCACAGCCATGTGGATGTGAGGAAACTTCTGTTTCATCTGGAATGGCTCATCACCAATCTTCGACATTGGTGTAGAGTTGTCGGAAAGGATATAGCCCTTGGATTTGCGCTTATAGCCACGACTGAGTACTGCCACTTGCTGTGTGGGGCTGAGCAGTTTGATAAGATATTCAGTATGTGGTGTCTTGCCTGTGCCGCCAACGGTGATGTTACCGATACTGATTACCGGTACATCGAAACTCTCACTATGCAGCAGTCCGCACTCAAACATTATGTTACGGACAGTTACTCCAAATCCATATAGCCAGGAGAAGGGTATGAGAGGATAATATATTTTTACGTGGTCGCCTTCCATTTAAAGTGAAGTGTGAATGATAGTACAGGAGATTTATAGATTGTATATGAAATAGTAGGGCAGTTGAGCCTGCATGCTGAATCCACTCTTGATTTGCTTTATACTCTTGATAACTCCGTAGAAGTCCCCGAGAGTATTCTTCATATATTCGTTTGCATAGCTCTCTCCGCTGCTCTGTGAGAACAGGTTGTCGAACATACTCTTTGGAGCAGGGTAGGAGAGAATGGTACATTCATCGACTTTTGCGCGTTTCTTAGCCACGGCAATAGCATCGTCAAGATTGCCTAACTGGTCAACCAGCCCCAATTGCTTGGCATGAAGTCCTGTCCATACGCGTCCTTCGGCAATAGCCTTGATCTCATCCTGCTTCATGCCACGTCCATCAGCACAGCGCTTGGTGAAGAGTTCATAACCGCGGTTCACGTATTGCTGCATGGATTCCTTCTCTCCGTCGTTCATCTCACGAGTGTAGTCACCATAGTCACCGAAGCGGTTGGTCTTTACAGTCTCGTAGTGCAATCCGATTTTGTCATTGATAAGTTCCTTAGCCACAGGCATCATTCCGAATATACCTATAGAACCAGTAAGGGTGGTAGGCTCAGCCACAATCCAGTTGGCATTGCAGGAGATGTAGTAACCGCCTGAGGCAGCCATTCCTCCCATCGAGACAATAACCGGTTTCTTGGCTTTCATCTCTGTGATGGCATGCCAAATCTGTTCGCTGGCGTAAGCACTTCCTCCACCTGAGTTAACACGCAGTACAACGGCTTTAATGTCCTCGTTCTCGGTCAGCTCGTGGAGATCCTTGATTACCTTGGTTGCAGCAATCTCATCGTCTGCAGTCAGTCCTTCGGATGGTTCCTGGACGATGTCGCCGAAGGCATAATAGACAGCAATGACGTTGCCGCTGGTTCCCTTTGGTTCCATAGCTGTGCTTGCAGCAAGATCCTGAGCAGAGATGGTGTTGTATTCTTTTGCGTTCTCCTTGCCTGTCATGCGAGCCAGCATCTTGGGTATATAGTCAGAGTAAACCAGTTTGTCCACAAGTTTAGTTTTCTTGTAGAATGTAGGTTCCACAAACATCATCATGGTGTCTGCCAGAGCGTCAAGTTGAGCAGAAGTGAGTTTGCGTGATGCTGCAACTTCTTTCTTCATCTCACCCCATATCTCCTTGCTGAAGGTGGTGATCTGCTCACGGTTGGCTTCACTCATCTCGGTGAGCATGAATGGCTCAACGGCTGACTTGTATGTGCCTACCTTGAATATCTCCATACGTACACCAAGTTTGTCCATAACTTCCTTGTAGTATACGGTCTGCATGGCGAGACCCTTCCAGTCCACCATTCCCTGTGGATTCAGGAAAACTGAGTCTGCCACAGAACTGATATAGTATGAACCCTGAGTGTATGTGTCTGCGTAGGCAACAATGAATTTCTTTGTTTTCTTGAAATCCAGCAATGCCTGACGAATTTCCTGCAACATGGCAGGAGTGGCACCAGACAGATTGCCGCCTTCAATGTATATACCCTTAATATCTTCATTCTCCTTGGCATTTTGAATGGCAGTGAGAATCTCGCTGAGTCCGAGTTGGCTCGAACCACCGGTTATCATTGATGTGAGGGAAGCCGAAGAAGCTCTTTCATTCAGTTCTCCGTCGAGCTTCAAAACCATTACGCAGTCGTCTGGTACTGAAATAGTCGCAGAACTCATCATGCCTACAAGGCTGATTATAGTTATTATGGTAATGATTAACCCCATTATTATGAGGCCTGTTACTGTTGCTAGAACGTACTTAAAAAAATCTTTCATGATTCATTCTTTATTTTTCACTATACCGAACATATTCACATGCGGCGAGAAGCCATGCACCGGTGCCGAATGGTGCTTGAGAATGAGCATCAACCTTGCGGGTTGGGTCGGGTTTCTCTCCGATTGGCTGAACGAAACCGATGCTTCCATCCTCTTGAAGAGCAATGGTGGAGAGGTATTTCCATGCCTTGTCGATAACAGGCTTGTATTTAGCTGCTGGCAGCAATCCGTTGTTTACCCCCCAGAGCATACCATAGGTGAAGAATGCTGTTCCACTGGTTTCGTAGCCGGGAGCATCCTCTTCGCAGAGCATGGAACGGCTCCAGTAACCCTCTTCCTGCTGGCAACGTGCAACGCCTTCAGCCAGCTGCTGGAATCGCTTCACGTAGAAAGCACGGTACTTTGAGTCTTTTGGAAGATCCTGCAGCACCTTTGCAAGTCCTGCCAGAACCCATCCGTCGCCTCTTGCCCAGAAACTCTTGCCTTCGTTGCAGGCTGTCTTAACTTTCGGATACACATATTTCGCATCGCGATAGTAGAGCTGAGCTTCATTGTCGAAGAGCAGGGAGTCCGTCCATACGAAACACTCATACTGCTTGTCGAGTAACTTCTGGTCGTGGGTGATTGTGTAGAGTTTGGTGAAAATTGGCAGACCCATGTACAGAGCGTCGCTCCACCACCAGTAGTCACGTTCATTAGTTGAAGCCTGATAGGTCATTACCTCCAGTGCACGTTCCAGGCGTTCTGCCCTGTGTTCGAGTTTATACAGGTCGATATAAATCTGGAAGCAAATCTGCCAGTCGGCAAAGAGCACGTGGCGCATACCTTCGCCATAGGTCTTGTACTCCCATTTCGATTTGTTGCCCTCGGTAGCACCTTTCCAGTTGTTGTGACGGGCAAAGCGCAGGGCATAGTCAAGATAATCCTTATTGCCTGTCAGTTCATACACAGCCTGATTGCCGGTGAAGTAAGCGGCATTGTCCCAAAATCCGCGACATTCAGCCTTGTTATGGCTTTGCCAATAGGTGTTGACTTTGTCAATCAGTTTCAGAACGTTCTGCGCTTCGTCGTTCTTCACTTGCTGAGCATAAGGCTTAGCGGGTAAATCCTGAGCATTCACATTTGCTCCTAGGAGCAACGCTCCGATAAATAACGCTGATATTCGTTTCATATAATTGATGTTATTTAATTATTTCGCTTTGTCTAATTAGTATTTCGTTATAACGTTATATCGTTATGTTGAAGGGCGCACATCGATAATCTGATTCTTAATTCATCATTAATGTATTTTAATTCTTAATTTCTTAGCTTCAGCTTGCAAAAATTCAATTGCTGCTTCGCGCTCGTTGGGAATTGTCTCTTCCAGAATTGCTTCCTTAAGTGCCGATTTCAGCAACCCAACTTCCCTGGATGGTTTCAGGTGGAACATCTCCATGATTTCGTTGCCGTCTATGCATGGTTGGAATAGCCTCTTATAGTCGCGCTCCACCAGGTCGGTGAGTTTTTCGCGAACCATACGGAAATTCTCCCTGAACCGCTGTTTGCGGACTTCGTTCTTCGAAGTGATGTCCGCTTCGCAAAGCGTCATCAGATCGTCGATGTCGTCACCTGCCTCGCTGAGCAATCGACGAACGGCGCTGTCCGTCACTTCGTCGTCAGCTATAGCTATTGGACGCATGTGGAGTTCCACCAGCTTCTGCACATATTTCATCTTCGCATCGAGTGGTAGCTTCATCCTACGGAAAATCTGCGGCACCATCTTCATCCCTATGAAGTTATGGTTGTGGAACGTCCATCCCTGAGCATCGTCCCATCGCTTACTCTTCGGTTTCCCAATATCGTGCAGCAACGCAGCCCATCTTAACCACAAAGTCATATCCTCCTTCTCTTCCTTCTCCTTGTCTTCTGGTGAATTCTTCCCTCTTGGATGATTAGTGGTGGTTCTCGCTACATTGTCCAACACTTCCAGTGAGTGGTAGAAGTTGTTCTTGTGGGCACGACCGTTGCGTGTCTCCACATTGTCCAGTTCGCATAGTTCTGGCAGGAATTGCTGCAGCAGACCTGTGTCGTAGAGATCGTAGATGCCTCGGCTTGGAGTTGTCGTCATCAGGATTTTGTTGAACTCATCCTGAATCCTCTCACCGCTTATGATTTTCAGACGAGAGGCATTGCGCTTCAGAGCTTCACGAGTCTCAGGCTCTATGTCGAAATGCAACTGAGCGGAGAACCGTATGCATCGCAGCATACGCAGAGGATCGTCGCTGAAGGTGATGTCGGGGTCGAGTGGGGTACGCATGATGCCATCCTCCAAGTCCATCAGACCGTCGAACGGGTCAACCAGTTCTCCGAAGCGTTCACCGTTCAGACACAGAGCCATTGCGTTGATGGTGAAGTCGCGTCGGTTCAGGTCATCCTCCAGAGTGCCGTCCTCCACAATCGGTTTGCGGGAATCATGGCTGTAGCTCTCTCGTCGTGCACCGACAAACTCAATCTCCTCGCCTCCAAAGTGCAGTTGAGCAGTACCGAAATTGGCATATACAGCTACATGCACTTTCCTTCCGCTTCGTTGCTCAATGGCTTTCGCAACAGCTTTCGCCATCTGGATTCCGCTGCCCACAACCACACAGTCTATGTCCTTCGACCTGCGTTCAAGAAACAGGTCGCGCACATATCCCCCAATCACATAACATTCCATTCCCTCGGCATCTGCCACCTGAGAAATCAGTTTGAAAATTGGGCGCGAAATCAGTTTGCGCAACTCATCGTCAGTATACGTCCTCATCTATGCATTTGTATTTATCAAGCAAAGATAAGCAGAAATAATGAATGCTGCAAGTAATACACCGCTTTTACCAGTTTTTCTTCACTTACTTCACATAAATTTTTTTTACATGGTTTTCAGTTCATGTCTTTTTTCTTGGATATCCAATACTATTTGGCTTCTTCAAACACAACGTGGGTTTGGATATAGTTTTTAAGTGTCTTTTCTGGGGTGAAGATGATGTGAGGATTGAGGATGTCTGCCGAAGTGAAGCCCTCCGGTGTGTCGCGTGATGTGCTGTTGAACGACAGACGGAATGTGCCCAATCCAGCAATCTTCATAGGATGGCCTTTCATGATTTGGTTATGGAAATCATTGACGATAGCATCTACAACACCACGAACCTGATATGGACGCAAGCCATCGAAGTTGCGGACAATCTGTTCGATAGTATCATTCTCTGACTGCTTTGGTGCATAATACGGACGCGCCACATATTTTAGTTTCTTACCGCCTATGCCTACTTTCTTAGGACCTACCTTGAAAAGGCATGTTGATTTTGAAATTTCTCTCATAGCTCTGAATTTTGGATGGTAAAACGTTAATCCTCAGCACTGGGATTCTATAACTGAACTTTCAAGACAAAGATACAACTCTTGAAAGATTTTAACAACAAATCATAGTTAAATTTTCAAGTACTTGAAAAAATATTTATAAATATATGAAAAAATATTTCCAAGTACTTGAAAATTTCATAAAAACGAAGAGTCAATATCTGTTAAGTGCTGTTCTCCTTATGTTTCTCTGTACTCTTGTTGCTTTTGCACTCTATATTCGCCAAGAATCAAGGGCACAGATTCCCCGATTCATTGTGTGTTTTAATAAAACCTTACTTGCTGCCGATGAAGAGGAAGATCATGGAGAGGAGGACGAGGGCAAGGTCGATGGCTTTGGCCCGGAGGTTTTTCTCATGGAAGGCTAAGGCACCGAAGGCGAAGCTGACTAGTACGCTGCCTCGACGAATCATGGAGACGATGCTGATCATGGCTCCGTCGTGGCTGAGTGCATAGAAATACATGAAATCGGCAGCGGAGAGGAATACACTGATGAAGATAATGGTCCATGTCCAGTGGAAAGGGGTGGTACGGTGACGCACGGGATACCATAGAAGCAGGAGCATGAGAGTCATCATGCCGAGCTGGTAGATGTTGTACCAGGATTGAACAGCCATCTTGTCAAGACCAACTCCGCCTGCCGACTCAGGTGCCATGAGGAATTTGTCGTAAAGCCCGGATATGGCTCCGAGGATATTGGAGAGAAGCACGAAGATAATCCATTTGTTGTGCTTGAAGTCGATGCCTTCCTTCTTGCCGCTGCGGGAGAGGAGATAGAGTCCTATCATAGCTGTGATGACTCCAAGCCACTGGAAGAGTGAGAGCTTCTCTCCGAAGAAGGTGAGTGCACCGATGAGCACCATAACGGGACGAGTGGCATTGATTGGTCCAACTATAGTTAGCGGCAGGTTCTTGATGCCGAAATAGCCGAAGAGCCAAGAAGCCAGGACTATGCACGACTTGAGCAGGATGAAGCGGTGCTCTGCCCATCCGTAGCTATGGGTGAAGAAGAGTGATTCCTCTCCAATCACACCATTGGCGGAAAGGAGAATAAAGGGCAGGAATATGATTGACGAGAAGAGAGTGTTGAGTGTCAGTACCGGAATCACGGCATTGGCTTTCAACGACTTCTTCTTAAACACGTCGTAGAATCCTAATAGGAATGCTGAGAGAAATGCTAAAGCGAGCCACATGAGAGTGAAAGACCCTCCCCCGTACAGACACCTTCCCTTCGGTCACCAATCGCTTGAACGCGAACGCGCGATTGCCCTGTGAAGGAGGGGGTAGTTTCCTACTGCGGGTTATGGGATTTAAAGGTTTAAAGGGGGTTGGTCTGGATTTTATCTGGATATGTGATGTTGGCGAGGAAGAGGGCGTTGCCAGGGACACTGGTGCCAGCGGAACAGCGGTCTTTTTTCTCTATGATTGCACGAAACTGATCAACGGTGATGACGCCTCGACCTACATCGAGAAGGGTGCCGACGATAGCGCGAACCATGTTGCGAAGGAATCGGTCGGCTGTGATGGTGAATTTCCATTCCGTATCGCTCACTTGCTCCCAACGCACTTCCATGATGCGGCAGTTGTTGGTCTTGACATCGGTGTGGAGCTTGGAGAATGAGGTGAAGTCGGTGTAGTTGAAGAGAGCCTGTGCCGCCTCGTTCATTAGGTCGATGTTGAGTGGATGAGGATAGCGATAGGAGTAGTGACGGGAGAAGGGTGACTTCTCTGTCGTGATGTAATAATGGTATGTGCGCGAAGTGGCAGAGAAGCGTGCGTGGGCTTCATCGGTCACCGGCACAATGCGCTGAATAGCGATATCAGGAGGAAGAATGCGGTTGAGGCGAAGGATAAATTCTTCACTCTTCATTATTAATTCTTCGGGGCTTTGCCCGAAGCGACTATAGTCGATAACTTCATTTACATCGAAGTGGGCTACCATCATGGAGGCGTTGACACCGGCGTCGGTGCGGCCCGCTCCAACGACTTCGATGGGTTGGCGCAAGATGGTGGAGAGAGCGTTCTGGAGAGTTTCCTGAACGCTCACCCCATTGGGTTGTATCTGCCAACCGTGGTAGTTGGCTCCATCGTAGCTTAGATAGATGAAAAAACGCATTATTTCTTCTTGAGGTCAAACTGGAGGATACCTACATACTGTGCGTGTTTGCCTTGGTGGTCGCAAGGAATCTCCTTGCCGTCTGCATTCTTGTAGTAAACAGGATCGGTAAGGTAAGAGTGGCTGTGTCCGCCAAAGACTGCATCGATGTGGTGCATACCTGCAATGAATTCGGGGTCGGGCATAGCGCCTTCAAGTTCCTTGATAAGACCGAGGTGTGATAGTACAATCACGAGATCGCAATGATCTTCGTTTTTGAGTTTTGCAGCGATAGGATTAGCGCTTGCTACAGGATCCAGATAGGTAATTCCTTCATAGTTCTTGGTGCTTACCAGTCCTTCGAGCATAGGTCCAACACCAATTACACCTATTTTCAGACCGTTCTTTTCGATAATGGTATATGGCTTTACGATGTCCTTGAGAGGTGTAGTGCCGAAGTCGTAGTTGCAGCATACAATGGGGAATTCTGCCATACGGAATATGCGTACCATGTTGTCGATTCCGAAATCGAACTCGTGGTTGCCGATGGTGGCTACATCGTAGCCCATGAGGTTCATGAGTCCTACTTCTACCTCGCCCTTGTAGAGATTGTAGTAGGCTGAGCCTTGTGAGAAGTCACCGCAATCAACGAGCAGGAGGTCTGGATTGTCGGCACGCAGGTCGTTGATGAGTGCAAGACGGCGCAGATAACCACCCTTGTTGGCACGCTTCTTGTCTGTAGAGTTAGGATTGATGGGATAGATGCATGAGTGTGAGTCGCTGGTGTGAAGAATGGTTAGCTGTTTCTCTCCGCTTACCTTCACTTCACGGACAAGCTGGTCGGCACGCTTCCCGTCAATGGTTATACGTCCCTCAATCTGTGAGGTAAGAGTTCTGCCGGCAGCGGTCTCACGGCGAATGTATTCCATATATACATCACGGACGTTGTCGCTCATTACTTGTTTCTTAATAGCCTTCTTCAGAGCAACCAAACCGTCGTTGCCTTCAGCCAGATAGTCGATAGTAGCGAGTGTGTACTTGGCATTGGGCTTGATAGCTTTACCACCAACGGTAGCTGAGAGGAGTTTGCCGTCGGCAGAGATGTCGAGCTGTGCTCCGCTTATGCCTTCACCAAGTGATTTGGCAATCTGGCTGAAGAGGTCTAGGAGGTCGCTGCCGCGGAGGGTTAGCATGCAGAATTTGTTTTCGAAGGGTGCTATCTCCACAATGTCGCCGATGGTGACTTTGCCCTTGGGCATATTGGCACGGAGTCCGCCTACATTGCATAGACCGATGTCGGCCATCTTTCCGTAACGGGTGGATTCCTGACGAAGGGCGTCGGCTACCCAGTTGGAGAGAAGGCTCTCAGGACGGTCGGGTGTCATTTCCATTGCTGCCTCACCAAGCACGGGTGCTGTGAGGCTGTCGACTCCTGCCTTGTAAGGCGCCATAAAGTCGAGAACAGAGGCATCGATGTTCTTGTCGAGTACAGAAGTGATTTCGATGCGGTGAGCACGTACCTTGGTAGGTGTGTAGTTTTGAGCATGAACCGAAATAGCAATTAAGGTTAATGCGAAAAGAAATAGTTTTTTCATATTATGAGTTTTTGAGTTTATGAGTTTTTAAGTTTATGAGTTTTTAAGTTTATGAGTTTTTAAGTTTATGAGTTTTTAAGTTTATGAGTTTCAAGTTTTAAAACAAAACCGCCGCCTTGAGCCATGCTGATGGTAAGTGTTTCACCGTTATGGTGGATTCGCGTATCTATGCGATAGTCCGATGCGTTGTGATTGGCGTTGACGCCATCTGTGAGGAGAGTGACGACGTAATTGCCTTCTGGCAGGAAAGAGAGTGGAAGATCAATCTTACGTTCGTCCCAGTTTGTCTGTCCAGCCACATACCAAGTGTCGCCCTTTCGACGTGCCGTGACGATGTATTTGCCTATCTGTCCCTGCAGTACGCGAGTTTCATCGAAGAGTGTTGGAATGCTGCTGAGGAATTCTGTATATTCAGGTTCACGTTCGTAAGCGGTAGGGTTATCAGCCAACATCGTCAACGGTGAATCCTGCACAATGTACATGGCGAGTTGGTGACAGCGTGTTCCCATCGTCATGGGGTTGTTGTAAACAGGATGGAAGTCTGGTTTAGTCGCATTGCGCATACCACCCGGTGTGAAGTCTGTGAAACCAGTCTGCTGACGGATGAATGGGAAGGTGACATCGTAGAGGGGCATGTCCTTTTCCTCAACCTTGCTCCACTTGGCTTCCTCCATGCCGAAGACGCTTTCGAAATTCACTATGTTAGGATAGGTACGGTTGATGCCTTTAGGTGGATAGATGCCATGGTAGTCGAGGATGAGATGATGCTTGGCACAGGCTTCTGCTATGCGGTAGGTCATCTCCACGGCTTCCTGGTCGTCGCGGTCGAGGAAGTCCACTTTGAAACCAGCTATTCCCATTTCTGAATACTTCTTGCAAGCTGCTTCGAGTTGGTCGTCGAGCACGTTGAACACCGTCCAAAGGATTATTTTCACACCACGCTTCTTGGCGAATTCCACTAAGAATGGTAGGTCAATCTCATGGATAGTTGTGAGCATATCACCGCTCTTTGGATCGTACCAGCCTTCATCGAGAATGATATAGGGAATGTGATATTTCTGTGCAAATTCGATGTAGTAGCCATAAGTGTCCATATTGATGCCTGCCTTCCAGTTAATGCCGGAGATGCCCCAGTCGTTCCACCAGTCCCAAGATACAAGTCCTGGTTTAACCCATGATGTTTCGCCAATGCGGTTGGGTTCTGCCAAGGCATAGACCAGATTATTGGTAGGCATATCGATGGTGCGACGGCTAACGGCGAGGATGCGCCATGGGAAGGAGCGGTTGCCTTTACAGCGGGCAATATAATTCTCAGTGTCCTTGACATAACGCTGAACTCGCCATGGATAGACATCGAAACTTTTCGGACGACGTGCAAACCATCCTTTCACGCTCTCTCCTTCTGGACGGATGAACATACCAGGATAGCTCTCAAGATTACTCTCCATTATGGTGACCTTGATACCGTTGCCTTCATCGTCCTGCTCACCGATTTCAACGGTTGAGGGCAGAAAAGCAAGGTTGTCGGAAGCCTGCTCTTTCAGAGGCTTTACATCGTAAGTAGCCTGAAATGCCATAGCTTCGGGTTTCTTGGCATTGGTGGAGTAGGGAAGATAGGATGTGCCGCTTCCTACGAAGTTGAACTCTGCCACCTCGTCATTGACGATATACTCCTTGCCGTCAAAACCGGTGGTGAGCAATCTGTATGCTATACCTTCGTTGTAGGCACGGAACTCTACAGCTATACCGGTATTCAGTTGAAGAGAAAGTGAGTTGTACTCCACTGAGAAATGTGGATTGCGGTAGAATGGTGCGTAAATGCTCTCTTTCTTGTGAGAAGTCTTGGTTGTTGCAGACTTGATGCCTGTGCATAGGCTTGCCCCATCGATACTGATGTCGATAGGACAATCCTTGGCTATTGCTGTATTCCCGCTATACAATGAATAGCAGAGGCGGTTGCCAGCCGTTATCTCCACCTTCAGCAATTTGTCAGGAGATGTGAGACGTGCTTTCTTGTCCGCAGCAAACATTGTGCAGTATGCTGTGAAGAGGAATATGATGAGGCTTACAAGTCTTTTCATTTTATAATAATTTGGTAAGGAAATTTGTGTTCTTCCTTCTTTTCGCTTTTAGCGTAGGGATTGAAGGTGTAGGTTTCGTATTTCTCTTTCGGACAACCGACAACGACAAGATATGCCTGGTTGTTGTTCCAATAAGTCAGTTCTCCTTTGAATCCTTTCTTCATGGGTGAATAGATGGGCTTCATATCTTTGTCTATAACTACAACTCCGAAGCGGAAGTCATCGTTGGCAGAATCGCCTAAACCTTGGAAAATCACTTTTTTTGTGGCTTTTCCCGTAACTAGAGGCAGAGGAATCACGTTGAATCCGTAGGTCTCAGGTATGAAGTCGTCCTTAGGCTTGATGAAAGTCTTTTTCTCGTCTCCTGTCTTTACATACGGAGTGATTAGCTGACAGGCATATTGCTTGTGACTCTCTCGAACACGGGGGTAATCGAAGGTGAGCAGGTGGCTGTAGCAGTCGTACATCTCATCAGACATTTTCTTTAATGACAAATCGTAGAGACGCATGTAGGTCTGAACAGGATCTTCATCGTGGCGACATTCGCGGAATATGTTGGCTATAACGGTTGTACCGTGAAGAGTAGACCACCATTCCAGCACGTATGGTGAATGGTAGATATTCTCAATATCGAGGAAACGCTTATGGAACAGTTTGCGGAAGGATTCCCAATGGTAGTTCTCGTCTGTAGTCCATTCGGGATTCACCTGCCAGAGCATCCATTGCGAACACATCTCGTAGATGCCTCCGCCAATTCCGTGACCTTTGCCGTCGGCAGCAATCTGAATCTGGAATGAATGTCCTAGTTCGTGGGCAATACAGTTAAGACGTTTGTCCTGTACTCGGTTGGGGGCAATCCACAGCGCTCCTATGAAATTGTCGTAGCAACCTCCGTAGGCAGTGCCTTCGAGAGAGTAGTTGAGCATCACCATCATGCGGTATTTCTCCGCATTGCTACCAGGAAGCGTGAACTTGTACTGGTCACGGTAGGTTTGGTAGAAGTATTCAAGCCTGCCTAACAGATTCTGAATATCAACAGTCATCTTGTGGCCGTCGAGGTCGGGAGCCTTTGACAGATCGTTACCGAATCCTTTCTCCCAAAACACAACTACATTCTCTGTGCAGGCCATACGGTGGAACGACCATTGTGCAGTATCGCTCTCAAAATCATTATTCCTTAAGTCGCGTGGAATATAGATGGCTTTGCCCTCTGGAACAAGCTGGCACGTTGCGTGACTCGCAATTGTGTCACCTGGAACAGGCTTTGCATTTGCCAGTGTAGATAAAGCCAGAAGTGCTGCAAGAACAGTTAGTTTGCTCATAAAAAGGGATGTGATATTGATTCTTATGCAAAATTAGGAAAAAATGACAGTAAAGCATAAAAAAAGTCCCAAAAGTTTTGATAACTCTTGAGACTTCATTTTCAATTATGAGAAAGAATGATGAATTTGTTAATTCAATTATTACTTGAAATAACGATTGAAAAGTCCTTGGAAACCAGCGCCGTGACGAGCTTCGTCCTTTGCCATTTCGTGAACTGTATCGTGGATTGCATCGAGGTTGAGAGCTTTTGCTTTCTTTGCAATCTCCATCTTGCCAGCGCAAGCACCTTCTTCAGCCATCATACGCTTTTCGAGGTTGGTCTTTGTGTCCCAAACCAGTTCACCGAGGAGTTCAGCGAAGCGTGAGGCGTGGTCTGCCTCTTCCAGTGCATAGCGACGAAAAGCCTCTGCCACTTCCGGATAGCCTTCGCGGTCTGCCTGACGGCTCATTGCCAGATATTGACCTACTTCAGAACATTCGCCGGCGAAGTGGTCCTTCAGTCCTTGCAGGATGAAACGTCCATCTTCTGTGTCTGGAATTTCTTTGGCAATACCAACCACGTGTTCTGTAACAAAGTTAAGACCTTTGCCTTCGTCTATTAACTTGAATTTTTCTCCAGGAACTTTACATTGTGGACATCTCTCAGGTGGAGTGTCACCTTCGTGTACGTAGCCGCATACTGGGCATACCCATTTCTTTGTAGCCATAATAATGTTAGATTTAAAAATTAGTGAATAAATATGTTAGTTAGTTTTTGCGAAGATACGTTCTTTTTTCTTCACTTCAAACATTTTTGTGAAAAAAATTAATTTTTCTTGTTTATGCCTTTGAGATTGTCAACATACCACCATAAGGTATTGCCGAATTTTCTCCTTGTGAGATTGCTGCGTATTACGGGGTCGGGAAGTGTGTCGCACATCTGCTGATATGACTCATAGCGTTGCCGTGTCAATGAATCCTGATAATTGTAGTCTGCCATTACCAGTGCCTCGCGGTAAGCTTTGGGAAGACTGTCGCAATTGGTGATATCAATGTGCTTCCGAATCGTGGCGAGGAATTCTGATGTCTCTCCTTCCAAGAGTTGTGCACAGAGGTAATAGTCGAGAATACGTTTGCTGTACTGTGGAAGTAAATTAGTTTGCAATGTATATGCAATCATCATGGAATCGGACTGCTGCAGTTCTAGACTGTCTGTGTGGAGAAGGGAATCCTTGAGTTTTGTGGCTTCATAGAGCAGATTCCGTATATAGTCTTTTGCGGGAATTACCTTTTGTGTGGTTGAGTTGTCACCAAGGTACTGGCAGATATTATAGGCTGTTGTTCGGTGTTCCTTACGGTTTGTGTCTGTAAGGCTGATGAGTCCTTCTGATTTGTACTCCTGAGGATAGTCGAATAGGTTGTCAGCCAGTTTATCCTGAAGCGACAGGGCATACATCCTCAGATTGGTTAGGCGTAATGATGTTGCCAGAGATTTCTTCCCAACCTCAGTTGCCTTCTCTGGTTTCCCCTCCATAAGCAGACGCTCTGTCTTAAGTTCATATAAATATGTGTCGGGAACAGTGGATGCGAGCGAACAAAGCAGCATGAGTACCAGCATTGTTATCCAACATGGTAAACAGTTCTGGAATATGCTATGGGATTCGGGTTTTGACACGTGCCTGTGGTGTACTCTGATAATAATTACAAGGGCAATATAGAGAATCACCATCAGCGGCACCATCCATGACCATGTTCCAAATGTGAATTTGTGCAAGCTGTCCGGATTGAAACTGGTCAGCATGGCAAGAATCATGAATGATGGAATATATGTGAGTGCATGCCATTGAGATGGCAGCTTGCTGTATCTGGCAATTGCCCATTGAATAATCTGCAGAATAAGAGTGATGATGATTGCACCAAACGTGATGGAGTAGGAGGTGCGTCCCTCTGAGAGTACATATTGTGCCTGACAAAGCAGCTCTCCCTGCATGAAGAGAAGATAGACAAGTGAGAAAAGACAAAAAATAGCACCACAGGTGTAGCGTACTACACCTGTGGGAGTATCATAGCCTTTGTAATTATAATTTGCCATTATTCTTCGTTCTTCTTCAGTACCACAGCACTGCGAGCAGGAATATAGAGCATCAACCAACCCTTCTTGTCCTTGGCATAGATTGGATCGAAGTTGGTGAAGTGGCGAACTGAGTCGTCAGCGAGGTTATTGCCGCCAAATTCGCTTGCGTCGGTGTTGAGTACTACATCGTACGAACCTTCGGGAACGATGAATCCGTAGTCTGTATATGAGCGGTTTGGACTGAAATTGAATACGAAAAACAGATTGCCGCGGCTGAAGGCGAGAATCTGATCACCGTCATTGTGCCATACTTCAACTACTGGAGTCTTCTGGAATTTCTTCATGCCACCGATGAGGTGAATCATCGCTGCATCGAAATCACCGAGATAGTGGTAGCAGAGTTCCTTGTTGTCAACGAGATTCCACTGGCGGCGTGCATACTTGTGGCTCCAGCCGTTTCCCTCGCGTGGAAAGTCTATCCATTCTGGATGTCCGAACTCATTGCCCATGAAGTTCAGATAACCACCATTGATAGTGGAAGCTGTGAGCAGGCGAATCATCTTATGAAGTGCAATTCCGCGGGTTGCCATGAAGTTCTCGTCGCCTTTCTTGAAGTGCCAGTACATGTCAGCATCGATAAGACGGAAGATGATGGTCTTGTCACCCACCAGAGCCTGGTCGTGGCTTTCTGCGTAAGAGATAGTCTTCTCGTCAGCACGGCGGTTGGTAGTCTCCCAGAACATAGAACTTGGTTTCCAGTCTTCGTCCTTGAGTTCCTTGATGGTCTTGATCCAGTAGTCAGGAATGTTCATTGCCATGCGGTAGTCGAAACCATATCCGCCATCCTTGAACGGAGCAGCAAGACCTGGCATACCACTGACTTCTTCTGCAATTGTTATTGCGTGAGGCTTGACTTCGTGGATAAGTACGTTGGCAAGGGTGAGGTATGCAATTGCTTCGTCATCCTCGTGACCGTTGAAATAGTCACCGTATCCTCCGAAGGCTTCACCCAGTCCGTGGCTGTAGTAGAGCATGGATGTAACTCCGTCGAATCGGTATCCGTCGAAATGGAATTCCTCAAGCCAGTACTTGCAGTTGGAGAGAAGGAAATGCAGCACTTCGTTCTTGCCGTAGTCGAAACAGAGGCTGTCCCAAGCCGGATGTTCACGACGACCGCCTTGATTGAAGTACTGGCATGGGTCACCTGCGAAGTTACCAAGACCCTCAATTTCGTTCTTTACAGCGTGGCTGTGAACGATGTCCATGATTACGGCGATGCCCTTGCTGTGTGCCTCGTCCACCAGTTCCTTCAACTCTTCAGGAGTGCCGAAACGGCTTGACGGTGCGAAGAAGTTACTTACGTGGTAGCCGAAACTGCCGTAGTAGGGGTGTTCGGCAATTGCCATAATCTGAATGCAGTTGTATCCGTCCTTAATCACACGAGGAAGGACATTGTCCTTGAATTCGCGGTAAGTTCCTACTTTCTCTGCATCCTGAGCCATACCGATGTGGCATTCATATATGAGCAGTGGATCGGTGTTGGGACGGAATGTCTTTTTCTTCCATACGTATGGTTGTTCCGGTGCCCAGACCTGAGCAGAGAAGATCTTGGTATAGTCGTCCTGAACCACACGCTGTGCCCATGCAGGGATGCGTTCGCCTTCGCCTCCGTTCCAGTGTACCTTCAGTTTGAAGAGGTCTCCGTGCTTCATGGCACGTGCGCCAAGCTTCAGTTCCCAGTTGCCAGAGTTCTTCAGACGTTTCATCTTGTATTTCTCGTCTTCCTGCCAACCGTTGAAATCACCAATCACATATATTTCTGTAGCATTGGGCGCCCATTCACGCAACACCCATCCCTTGTCGGTGCGGTGGAGTCCGAAGTAGAGATAACCATCGGCAAAGTCTGAGAGTTTCATCTTGCCGCCATTAGTGAGTTCTCCTAATTTGTAGAGCGCATGGTCGTGACGACCACGGATTGCGTCTTCAAACGGTTCGAGCCAAGGGTCGTTCTTTACCAACCCGATGTGTTGAATCTTCTTCTGTGTTGCCATACTACATTTTTACTTTAAAGATTACTTTATCTATTTCTTTCTCGTTGCTAATACATGGTGCGTGACCGTCCTGGGGAAAGAAAACGGCAAATTCTCCAGGGTGCACAGTTATGTATTGCTCTGCAAGTCCCGGATAGAATGTGATGTCTTTCTCTTCGTTGTATGGTTGTTCTTCCAACGAAGCGCGAGGGGTATAGCCCATGGTCTCGCTGCAACTCATTGGTATCTGCACATCGAGCATGACGTTGTGGGTTTCCAGCTTTGCTTCGTCTGGAGTCTTTCCTTTAGCTGTGGTGAAATTGGCAAAGACGTCGTTTCCGTCAATCTTAATAATGCCGTTTTCAACCTCTTTCAGGTTGTGAGATTTGATGAAGTCGGCAACTAGTTGCAATCTGGGATTGGTTGCAACATATTTCTCAAAATTGTTCAAGGTATCAAGAATCATAAAATTAGGTGTTAGATAGTTTTAGTTTGATGTTTCTATACGTCCGCGCTTGTAGTAGCCTTTGCGGACAGTGTTGCCGTTGCGGTCTTTCTCAACGAAGGCTCCGTCGCGTACGTTGTTCGCATAGCTTCCTTCGAAACGGGTGCCGTCGGCAGCTTCCTCCACACATTTTCCGTGCTTCATACCACCCTTGAAGTGACCTTTGAATTTTGAACCGTCCTTCATCCTCAGCACTCCTTCGCCTTCCATCACTCCGTTTGCCCATTCTCCATCGTAGAGGTCGCCTTCCTTGGATGTGTATTTACCGCGTCCGCTCTGTTTGTCGTCCACCCAGTAGCCTTCGTATTTAGAGCCGTCGGGCCATGTGTAAACACCGAAGCCGTTCATCAGCCCGTTCTTGAATCCGCCAACGTATTTGCGGCCGTCGGTATATGTGAATATGCCCTGTCCAGTACGTTCGCCATTGAAGTAATCACCCTCGTAGCGGTCGCCATTGCTGAAAGTGTAGATGCCTTTGCCTTCCATCATGTTGCTCTTCCACATACCTTCGTATTTGTCACCGTTGGAGTAGTTGTAGGTGCCTTGTCCATTGCGCTGGTCGTATGCCCAGTCGCCATAGTAGCTGCTGCCGTCGCGCCAGTCAAACAGACCTTTGCCGTGCTTTCGGTCATCGAGCCATCCGCCCTGGTAGAACACTCCGTTTGCCCAGGTGTATGTGCCTTCGCCTTCACGCTTGTCCTCTTTCCAGTCACCTACATACTTGTCACCGTTGAAGTAGAACATAGTGCCTTTACCTTCTTGGTAATCAGTATACCATAGACCTTCGTAGCGGTTGTTGTTTGCAAAGTAGAATGTGCCGCGTCCGTGCTGATGATCCTGATACCAGTCACCTTCGTATTTCTCGCCGTCGGAGAAGATATAGATACCGTGACCTTGACGCTTGCCTTTCACGTATTCACCTTCGTATGTGTCGCCGTTGCTGAAAGTTGTCTTTCCCTTGCCGTTGGGTTTGCCACCAACCAATTCTCCGTAGTAGCTGCCACCGTCCTTTGGAAAGACGTAAGTACCAATCATGATTTTCTGTGCGGACGCCATGCCGCTATACATCATGATAGTTAGAATGCTTGTTAGAATCTTATGTTGTAGTTTCATTGTCGTCATTTTTTTTCTTCTAAAAGGCAAAGATAATATAAATTTACTATTGCAGCAAAACATATACTCTTAAATTTTCGTAAAATTGCAATTGCCCAAAAACAAAACACTCGAAGTGGGTTGTCCCGCTTCGAGTGTTAGATTATATAAGGTGTACTCTGATTATGCAACCTTGTTGAGCTTCTTCATCTGTGACATTATGAAGAGGTAGGAGAGGAAGCAAAGTCCTGCAAGAAGCAACCAGAGAATCCAGAGAGGAATTCCCCAGAGCCATCCTGGAATTGCAACGAGGAAGTTTCCTACGGCTGTTGCAACGAACCATCCACCCATCATCATTCCCTTGTATTTTGGAGGTGCCACCTTTGAAACGAAGGAGATACCCATCGGTGAAAGCAGCAGCTCTGCGAAGGTAAGGATGAGGTATGTGCTTACAAGGATGTTTGGAGTTACGTCTGTCATGTGGTCGTAAACTGGCTTGCCGTCAACCAATTGGTATGTAGGATCTGGAAGACCGAATGAGCAGAGTGACATCACGATGTATGCAACAGCTGCAACGAGCATACCGAGCGCGATCTTTGTAGGTGCTTTTGGCTCTTTGCCTTTCTTGTTCAGGAATCCGAAAATTGCCATTGATACAGGAGTCAGGGCTACTACGAAGAAGGGATTGAACTGCTGGAAGATAGGTGCGTCAACCTTGGTCTCACCTGAAATGTTGAAGTAGTTGTAGACTAATACTCCAATTGCTGCCAGACTTACTACGCCTGCAATTCCCTTGCCCTTTGAAGTCTTTGACTGGAATACAGCAAAGAGACCGTAAACGAGGACGGCAACAAGAACGAGGTTCCATACGTTGAACATCATGCTTTCAAGTCCTGTTGACGAAGTTGCAGTATAGTCGCGTGCAAAGAGTGTGAGGGTGTTGCCGTTCTGGTGGAATGCCATCCAGAAGAAGATAACCACAGCGAAGACAAGTCCGAGTGCCACGATACGTGCTTTGGTCTCTTCCTTTGGCAATTCTTGTGCAACTTCCTTCTCAGCCTCATTCTTGGCTGCGGCAGTCTTACCGTCTGCATTGGCATAGGTCTTGCGTCCGAAGTAGTAGATGAGGATGCTGACAATGAGTGACACGCAGGCTACTCCGAAAGCGAAGTGGTAGGAGTCTGCCTTAGTGAATCCAAGACTCTCTTGTGCATAATCCATGATTTTGATGGCTGCAGTTGGTGCGAAGAGTGCACCGATGTTGATTGCCATGTAGAAGATGGAGAAGGCTGCATCGCGTTTGTCTGAGTATTCGTTGTTCTCGTAGAGGTTGCCGACCATCACTTGAAGGTTCCCCTTGAAAAGACCTGTTCCCAGACATACCAATGCCAAGGCTCCGTACATAGCCACGTAAGCTATGTCGCCGTGGCCTGCTGGGATGGAAAGCAGAGCGTAGCCGAGGAACATGATGATAATACCGATGGTCACCATCTTCTTGTATCCGAACTTGTCGGCGAGGATTCCTCCGAAGAGTGGAAGGAAATAGACGAACATCAGGAACGAAGAGTAGATGGTGCTGGCTACGCTTGTCTCAAGTTGGAAATTATCCTGCAGAAAGAGCAGGAAAACGGCAAGCATTGTGTAGTAGCCAAATCGCTCGCCTGTATTGGCGAGGGCTAAGGTGTATAGACCTTTAGGTTGATTTTCAAACATGATATTTATTTACAATTTGACAATTTATTCAAGTTTCTTTAAACATTGAACCTTGAACTTTGAACTCCCTCCGTCCTCCCCGGGGAGGACGGAGGGGGCATTTTACTTCTTAATATTCGGAGCCTCAAGACCAAAGCCTTTCTTGCGGTCGAGTGCCTTCAGATAGATGGCGAAGAGGAAGGCAAGAATGCCAAAGCCTGCGAATACCAACAATGGAATGGTGAAGCGGTAGGGGACGAAGATGCCTGAGCTGGCCTTGCCCAGTTCGTCCTGGCGCTCGGTGAGCAACGTAGCCTCCTTGCTGTCCTTTGACAGAAAATCCCAGAAGCCAGCTGCTGCCTTTGGAGCAGTGGGGTGTTCTTCCATGTACGCAAGGATGTCGTCGTGACTCTTCTCGAGTGTCTGAGCGGCTTCCTGTGCTGCAGCGTAAGTCTTCTCTACAGCAGGAGTCTTGTTCTCTTCGGAAAGTTCGCTGTGTTTCTTCTCCAAAGTCTTGAACTCTTCTTGAACACCAGTGTAGGCAATCTCGAACGTCTTACCGTCGTTGGTGTCGATGGCACTCATGGTCTCCTGATAGCTGTCCATGAATGTCTTTGTCTGCTGCACCATTTCGTTGTCGGAGTTGGTAGAAGCAAGCAGGTTACCAATGAGCATTGGCACGAAGCAAAGACCGATGTTCTGCACCCAGAATATCAGGCAGTAGGCACTACCCAGCACTTTTTCTTCGATAATCTTCGGAACGCTTGGCCAGAGGGCGGCAGGAACAAGTGCGAAGGAAACTCCAAGAATCACGATGGTGACGTATGCGATGAGTGCGCTGCTTGTTGCTGGAACCACAAAGGCAAAAATCAAGTGGCAGCATATGAGGAGCAGCGATCCCCACATCAGCATCGTGGCACCCTTGCCTTTCTTGTCGAGGAAGTTGCCAAGGAACGGAGTGATGATGGCAGCTCCGATGGGGAACCAGCGGAAAATGTTTGAAGCCGTTGATGCGGAAATTCCGAGGTTACACTGCAGCATGTTTGCACCGTAGCGCTGGAATGGGAAGATAGCTGAATAATAAAGTACGCACAGGAGGGCAACAACCCAGAAAATCTTGCTGGAGAAAATTTTGCCGATATCGCTGAACTTGAATTCCTCTTCGACTTCACCTTCTTCTGCGTTGGCTCCCAACTGCTTGTCGAGCTTCTTGTCCATAAACGTGAATACGATGAAGGTGATGAGACCGATGAGCAGAAGTACTGTGCAGAATGCTACAGGAGCTACGACAGTTCCCATGCTTTCAGCAATCAACGGAGAGATGGAGAAGATGGCGAACACACCGATACGGGCAATAGCCATTTCGAGACCCATCGCCAAAGCCATTTCCTTGCCTTTAAACCACTTGGCAATGGCTTTGCTGACCGTCGTTCCTGCCATTTCACATCCACAGCCGAATATCATGAATCCCAACGCTGCCATCTTGGCACTGGCCGGCATTTCCACCCACCAGGAGTTGAGCCAGTCGGCCATCGCTGTGGTTTGGAACCAGTCGTTCACACCCACAAATTTGATGACGGCACCAATGAACATGAGTGAAGCAGAGAGGGTTCCTGTAAAGCGGATGCCGCTTTTGTCAAGAATCAAACCTGCAATGATGAGGAAGCCGAATACATTGAGCAAGTATTCGCTTGCGGCATAGTTACCAAACGCTTCAGGTGACCATCCGCGTTCTGCCTCTACCAGGCTTTCCAGTGGAGACATCACATCGACAAACATATAGCCAAAGAACATCATCAAGGCTATCAGCACAAGGGCTGTCCATCGTGCCCATGCTTTGTCATTTAAAAGTTGTTTTGCTGTTTCTACCATTCTATAATAAGAGTTCAAGAGTTTAAGGGTTCAAGAGTTGGAGGGGCTTTATTTCAACCAGCGGTCGAGCCAATTGAAGAATGTGCGTTGCCAGAGGATTCCGTTCTGAGGTTTGAGCACCCAGTGGTTTTCGTCGGGGAAGATTAGAAGCTCGGCAGGAATGCCACGCAGACGGGCTGCGTTGAATGCACCCATTCCCTGGTTATAGACGATACGATAGTCCTTCTCTCCGTGGATGCAGAGGATAGGGGTGTTCCACTTGTCCACATATTTATGAGGAGAGTTTTCGTATGTGCGGCGGGCATTGGCTGTCTGGTCTTTATTCCAGTAGGCGTCGTCGTATTCCCAGTTGGAGAAGAATACCTCCTCGGTGTCTGTGTACATGGATTCGAGGTTGAATGCACCGTCGTGGGCAATAAATGCCTTGAAACGCTTCTCGTGCTGACCTGCGAGGCAATATACGCTGAATCCTCCGAAACTTGCACCTACAGCACCCAGATGTTCTTTGTCAACAAATGACAGATTGTTAGCTGCATAGTCAATGGCAGACAAGTAGTCCTTGATGCATTGTCCAGTCCAGTCGCCGGATATCTGCTCAAGCCACTCCTGACCGAAACCTGGAAGACCGCGACGGTTAGGAGCAACGACTACATAACCGTTAGATGCCATAATCATGAAGTTCCAACGATAGCTCCAGAACTGGCTTACAGGACTCTGAGGACCTCCCTCGCAGAAGAGCAGGGTGGGGTACTTCTTGTTTTCGTCGAAGTTTGGTGGCAGGATAACCCATGTGAGCATCTTCTTGCCGTCGGTAGTCTCAACCCAATACTGCTTTACCGATGGTTTTGCAAGTTGGTCGAGGATATGCTTGTTCTCGAATGTGAGCTGCTTAACGGTTGTGCTTTCAGGTTTCTTTGAGTTAGGAGTGACGATGTAGAGGTCTGCAGGAGATGTGTAGTTGTGACGCTCCATCAGCAACTGCTTGCCGTTGTTCATCAGGTGAATCGAACCGAAGTCGTCCCATGTGTTTGTGAGTTGCTTCACTTCTCCCTTTACAGTAACCGCATAGAGATTCTCTGTAGCGTACCATACTCCGATGAAGTAGATTTTTGCGTCCTTGGTGTCGCTCCAGACGAATTCGTCTACGTTGGAGTCGAACGTCTCTGTGAGGTATTTCTTCTCACCTGTTGCAAGGTTGTAGCAGCACAGGCGGTTGCGGTCTGCCTCATAGCCGTTGCGCTCCATAGAGAGCCATGCGATATACTTGCCGTCGGGCGAGAACTGAGGATTGGTGTCGTAACCCACATTGTTCTTGAGATTCTCCTTGGCATTCACAGCCTGGTATTTCATCGTCTTTGTCGGGTCGATTTCCGGTTCTGTGTAGCCTTCGGGCTTGCAGAGATTCTTAGTCTCTCCCTTCTCTATATTATATAGGTATATATCAGAGTCGGTAGAGATGGCATAAGCCACACCTTTCTTTTTGCGGCAGGTGTAGGCGATGTTCTTGGAATCTGGACTCCAAGCCAGCTGTTCCATCCCTCCGAACGGCTCCATCGGACATTCGAAAGGCTCTCCTTCGATAATGTCAGTCCCCTTGGCTGCGATACCCTCGCTGGTAACGTCGTAAACGAACGGATGTTGAATGCTCTCCACATAGTGATCCCAATGGCGATACATCAGGTCTGTCACCAGTCTGCCCGTTGCCTTTGGCAGGTCATCAGGATTCTTCTTGATGATGACGTTGAAGTCGATGGAGTGGAGCAGGATGACCTTTGTGCCGTCGGGTGAGAACAGGAAGCCCTCAACGTCCAGATCTGTCTTGGAAATCTGCTTGCGGTCACTTCCGTCAGCGTTCATTGTCCACAACTGACCTCCGCAGAGGAAGGCAATCTTTCCGTTTATCCATGCAGGATCAGTCTCCGACTTTGTGCCTGTTGTCAGGGTGGTGTTACCTGTGCCGTCAGCGTTGATGATACAGATTTTCTGCTGACTCTTGTTAGCCTTGACGCTGTAGTAGCCTACCTGATAGACAATCTGCTTACCGTCGGCTGAAGCTTCACAAGCGCCGATGCGTCCCATTGCCCAGAGAGCTTCTGGAGTCATCAGATTGCTGGTGAGTTTGATATTTTGCTTCCCGATTTTCACTGCGTCTTCTGCTTTAGTGTCTGTCTGAGCCGTAGCGTTATGTGCTGCGGCGGAGAACATAGTTGCCGCTATGAGCGTCAATAGAGTTTTGTTCATAATGGTGTTATTTACGTTTGTTACGTTCTTCCTGCTGTCTGCGTTGCAATTCACGCTGCTGTTCTGCCATAGCCTGCATGCGCTCCATGAGCGATGATGCCTTCTTTGGAGATGACTTGCGCTCCTTGTATCTTGCCTCAAGACGTTCGAGCAGTTTTGTGTCGTCGGTTGATTTGCGCAGATACCACATCATCAGAATGGAGATGAGACCGCTGACGAAGTAGTAGAAGTTAAGTCCTGCTGCATAGTCGTTGAACGAGAAGAAGAAGATGAAAGGCATAGCGTATGAGAACCAGCGCATGAACTTCATGCTTTGCTGCTGTTCAGAAGTCATTGAGTAGCTCTGCTGACGCATAGAGATAAAGGTGTTGGCAACCATTGTGATACACCACAGCACACAGAAGATACTCAGGTGGTCACCAATTCCCCATACGTTACCGCTCCATTGCAGCACATCGTCGTATGTGGAGAGGTCGTCAGCCCAGAGGAATGACTGACCGCGCAGCTCGATTGCGTTTGGAATGAAGTTGAAGAGCGCAATCCAGATAGGCATCTGTATGAGCATAGGCAGACAGCCGCCCATTGGAGATACACCGTATTGAGAATACAGCTGCATGGTCTCCTGCTGCTTGAGCATCGCATCTTCCTTGTTGGGGTATTTCTTTGCAATCTCGTCAACCTTCGGACGGAGCACACGCATATTTGCTGATGACAGATAAGATTTCTTCATCAGAGGGAATACTGCGAACTTCACAATCAGAGTGATGAGCAAGAGGATAAGACCCATGTTCAGTCCCCAGCTGGTGAGGAAATCGAACATATAGAGGAATATGAATCGGTTGATCCAACGTACGATAGGCCATCCGAGATAAACAATACTCTGAAGGTCGAGGTTGGCGTCAGTTCCGATAATGGCTTCGTTCTCCTTGAGAGTCTGGAACTTATTAGGACCGAGGTAAATCTTGAAGTTTGTAGGGTTCTTGCCTGTCGGGTCGAAGTCTGTTGTAACGGTAGCTGACAGTTCTTTGAGATGTCCGCTGCCTTTCTGACCCATTGTGGAAGTCATGCGCTGAGCCTTGAAATTGCCGTCGGCTATGAGTATCTGGCTGAAGAACTGAGTCTTGAAAGCCAGCCATTTGATTGGGTACTCAAACTCTTCCGCTCCGTCGTCAGCGTTCTGACCCGATGAGGAGAGTTCGTCGGTGTCACCTTCTGTGTCGCGGTAAGTGATAGTGCTGTAGCGGTTCTCAAACGAGAAACTCTTCTCCTGCTGACGCATGTTCTCCTGCCAAACGATTGTGAAGGTCTTCTTTTCAGATGAGAAGAAATTCTTCAGCGAATTCACCGTAACATCCATGTTCACAAGGTAGGAGTTTGGCACCATCTCATAGTCTATGGTGATGTTACCCTCGCCAATAGGCAGAACCATGCTCACGCTGCTGTCGGTGGCGTTTTCCGGATTGAAAAAGAACTCCTGAGTGTTGATGTTCTCAGCCTTTCCGTCGAGCAGCATAGCCAGACTTACATTGTCTGTGCTGTCGAACAGTACGATATTTCCACCCTCACGGCTCTTGTAAGTCTTGTCGAGCAGTTCGGCACGAAGAATCTGACCACCCTTGTTGGAGATGTCCAGCTTCAGCAGATTATTCTTAATTGTAGTGATACCGTCCTTGCCCTGACGAGCCTGGAAGAAGATGTTGTTGGAGTCGGTCCGTTCCTCCTCCAGTTTCTTCTCTTCCTTAATGGCATTCTCTTTCTTTATGCTGTCACTTTTTACTTTTGCTACAGCTTCTGTAGCCTGCTGAATACGCATTAGTTCAGCCTGCTTCTGTGACTGCTTGCTGTTGTAGACCATGAATACTACGAACACAAGTCCAATCAGCAACCAACCAATCAATGAATTTTTATCACGCATATTGTTTTTAAGTTCTTTAGTTTTTAAGAAATGCAAAAATCTTGGCAAAGTTAGTAAAAAAAAAGAATAATAAGTATCTTTGCACCATAAAACTTATAATATACATATTTTTGTCATGAACAAATTAAGATTTTTACTCCTTCTTATCGCACTTGTTGCGGCAATTGGTGTTAGCGCAAAAAAGAAATACCCTATAATTAAGTTTGAACAGACAACCATAGATCTGGGCACATTCTCAACCGATAACGCAGTGCGCAAGTGCACCTTCACCTTTCGCAATGTGGGCAAGGCAAAACTCATGATTAACTACGTACATACCTCATGCGGATGCACGGTGGCAGATTACCCCAAGGACTTTATCTCTCCAGGAGGGGTAGGGCAGATCACCGTCACTTACGACGGAAGAGGTAAGATGCCGGGCAGATTCAAGAAAGCCATCCAGATCTATTCTAACTGCAAGGACGACTATATGCGCCTCTTCATCACAGGAAAAATGTCTGCAACCGCAACCTCGGACTAATCACTAAGGAAAAAGCTATTATACAGAAATCGCACAGACTTAATTGCCTGTGCGATTTTATGTTGCTGTTATTTCTTTGGCAATATATATCCCTTAACAGGATGCTTGTAGCGAGTGCCTAAGGCACGTTCAGCTCGTTGCTCGAACGGCAGTTTGCCTTGCTTGATGCTCTTGATGATGATCTTGGTACCTACCTGAGCATAGTTGGTCTTCAGATGGATGATGTCGGTATCCCGAAGACGTATGCAGCCCTCGCTGTCACGACCTGGAACGGATGGCTCATTGTTGGTGCTGCCATGAATGCCGATGCCTGTGTGGGGTGGGGTGGACAGACGCATGAACCACGCTCCGTAGGACAGCATATTGCCTCGGCCGTCCTTGAAGTCATGTGTCCAAGTGGATGCATCTTGTATCTGACTTATTGTAAAAGGCTTCTTCAATGTGCTCTCCGGTGTGCTCATGTCGCCTCGCTTGGTCTTGTTTCCAGCGTTCTTGCCGTAGCATACGGGGTAGTGAGCTACAAGAACGGTGTCGTTTGCCACTTTCTCGTAGACATAGAGACGATACTCGCGTTTTGAAATGACAAAGAAACAGTTCTGACGCTGTACTCCCGACTTCTTATATACTCGAATGGAATCGTTGTAGTTATAGACATGGTAGGTTTTCTTGCCTACGGTTACATATCGCATGTCAGCATCGTCGTTGCTGGTCTGAGCTTGGAGAGTGAAGAGTGAAGAGTGAAGAGTGAAGAATAATAAGAGCAGTTTTTTCATATCGAGAGCTTTTAGTGTGAAGATTACTTTCATTCTATTCGTAGAAGAAGAAATAGCTGAAGAGGATGGCGGCTATGATGCCGGCTGCATCGGCCAGCAGACCGCAAGCCACGGAATAGCGGTATTTCTTGATTCCAACGCTACCGAAATAGATGGCGAGGATGTAGAAGGTGGTGTCGGTACTGCCTTGAAGTACGCTTGCCAGATGGCCGACGAACGAATCCGGACCTAAGCCTTCGGTTCCGAATATGTTGAGCATCATGCCTCGTGCTCCTCCTCCGTTGAGTGGCTTGAGGATGGCTACAGGAAGGGCGTCAACGAAGTCTGAATTGACTCCACAGGCGCTAACGAGATTAACAACTCCGTCCTGAAGCAGCTGCAAGGCTCCTGATTCCTTGAACACTCCAATGGCCACGAGGATGGCTACGCAGTAGGGGATGATGCTTACGGCAACGTTGAATCCGCCCTTGGCTCCGTTGATGAAGGAATCATAGACATTGAGTTTCTTCCTCCAGCCATGTAGTATGAATATCATGATTGCTCCAAGGAGGAGACACGCTGTGAGTATGCGGCAGAAGTTCTTGACGTCTTCGCTACTCATGCCGTAGATGGTCCAGAAGAGTGCTGCAACGAGTGCCAGAATGCCCGCGAACATCACAAGGAACGCCTTGCGGAAGAGGTTGATGCGCTGGTAGATGCTGACTGCCAACAGTCCGACCATAGTTGAGCACATGGTGGTGAGAAGCAGGGGTATGAACACGTCGGTGGGGTCGGCTGCATTGAACTGTGCACGATAGTTCATGATGCTGACGGGGATGATGGTCAATCCAGACGTGTTGAGCACCAAGAACATAATCATGGAGTTGCTGGCTGTGTCCTTCTTGGGGTTGATGGACTGCAGTTCCTGCATGGCCTTGAGACCCACTGGGGTTGCTGCGTTGTCGAGTCCAAGCATGTTGGCAGAGACGTTCATGAAGATACTGCCAAGTGCCGGATGTCCCTTGGGGATCTCAGGAAACAGCTTGGTGAGGACTGGGCTTAGGAATTTTGCCAGTTTGTTTACCAGTCCGCTGTCTTCACCGATTTTCAGGAGTCCCATCCACAGGGTGAGCGTTCCTGTCAGTCCGAGAGTGATTTCAAAGGCTGTCTTCGACATCTCGAACGTTGAGTCCATCATAGACGGAAGTGCTTCGGTATCGCCCATGAATATCAGACGGGCTAGTCCTACAATAACGCCAATGACGAAAAGTCCTATCCAAATATAGTTGAGTGCCATTTAAAGCCGGATTTTTATTACCTTGCCGTTGAGGGCGGGGATGGTGATGTCGATTGTGGTGTTCTCGTTGAGAGTTATATTCTCTTTTTCGCCTGTGAGCAAATCCACGGCGGGACGGGCATTGGCTGACTGGGGCATCTTCAGGTAGTCGAAGGCGTGGGCTGGTATCTTGATTGATGTGTGTGCACCTCGCTCATCGAAGTTCGCAACTACGAGAATAAGGTCTTTGCCGCTCTTGCGGAGGAATGCATACTGGCGATGGGTATTCATCATCGCATTGTCGTAGTTGGCGTACATGATATCAAAGAATTCTCCTTCACGCAGAGCTTTCTCCTTGTTGCAAAGGGTAAGGACAGTGCGGTAGAATGCCTGCAATTCCTTTTCGTCTTCACTCATGCGCCTGCCGTCGAACTTGCCTCCGTTGCGCCAGCGGCTGATGGTGGGCACAGTCCAGTAGTCGAAAATGGTAGTTCTGCCATCTGCTCCGCTGAATCCCTCTGAATCGGCAGCAGGTTCACCAAGCTCCTGACCAAAGTAAACCATAAACGGATTACTGCGCATTAGAGCTGACACCAGCAGGGCTGGACGTCCCTTCTTGGCTGAACCTGCGAAGAATGGGGATGCGATGCGTTGCTCATCGTGGTTTTCAAGGAAATTGAGCATGTGTGGCTGTATGTCGTCAACGCTCTGCCAGCACTGGGTGATGGCTGACGCACTATTGCCGTTGACTACGGTGCGCAGGGTGTCGTACAGACCGACCTTGTCGTAGAGATAGTCGAAATGTCCGTTGTGGATGTAGTTACGGTATTCGTTTGGATTATATACTTCAGCAATGAAGTTGATGTCGGGATGCTCTGCCTTGATTTGTGGAATAACCCAGCCCCAGAACTCGCACGGAACCATCTCTGCCATATCGCAGCGGAATCCGTCTACGCCTTTTCCTGCCCAGAAGAGGAGGATGTCGCGCATCTTGGTCCATGTGTCGGGGACAGGGTCGAAATGGCATGTACGTCCATGGGTGTAGTCAACTCCATAGTTGAGCTTGACTGTCTCGTACCAGTCGTTCCTTTCCGGATAGGCATTGAAACAGTCGTTACCGGTTGCCTTAGCTGGCATCTCGATATAGGCGCTGCCTTTGGAGTCGTTGAGTGAGAACTTAGGAGAGAACTGCTGCCCCGGGATGTAATAGAAATTGTTGTTGGCATCGAAGTCGACTTTGTTGTTGTCGCCTTCGCCCAGGTCTTTCACTCCTGCAGGCTTGGAATCGCTCCCGTACTGACGTGAAACATGATTGGGAACGAAATCGATTATCATTTTCAAACCTGCCTTGTGGGTTCTGCGCACGAGGGCTTCAAACTCCTTCATCCTCAACGGTACTTTGGTGGCAAGATCGGGGTTGATGTCATAGTAGTCCTTAATGGCATAGGGACTTCCTGCCAGTCCTTTCACTACCGCAGGGTGGTCTTTGGCTATTCCGAATTCGGTATAGTCGGTTTGTGTGGCATGTTCGATGATGCCGGTGTACCAAATGTGTGTGCAACCAAGATCCTTGATTTGCTCGAGGGCTTTCTGTGTAAAGTCTGCCATCTTGCCGACTCCGTTCTGGGTGGAATTGCCGTTGGCTACACAATGTGATGAGTTTGCTCCGAAAAGACGTGTGAATACTTGGTAAATAATAGGTCTTTCTTTCATACTTCTTGTTTGTGCATTCGACATGATGGACGATGCAAACAGGATGTAGCATAGTATTATTCGTAGTTTCATGCCGTTGAGAATGAAGTGGTGGTTAAAAATGATAAATCCCTACAACTCTCATAAGTCCAATAATCTAATGTGTGATTATAAGACTTATGAGATGGTGTAAGGAGAGGGTAGGAATATGATTATTCAATTCCGTGGAAAGTCACAGCTTCGTTGCCTTTGGCAATTTTTGCAATCATTCCCTGCAAAGCCTTGCCTGGGCCACATTCTGTGAAGTCTGTTGCTCCGTCAGCAATCATGTTCTGAACTTCGTAAGTCCAGCGTACTGGTGCGGTAAGCTGAGCGATGAGGTTCTGCTTGATTTCTGCTGCGTCGGTGTGAGCCTTGGCGTCTACATTCTGGTAAACAGGGCACTTTGGAGTGTGGAACTCGGTAGCCTCGATTGCTGCCTGGAGTTCGTCCTTAGCTGGCTGCATGAGTGGTGAGTGGAATGCACCGCCTACCTTCAGAGGAAGAGCACGCTTGGCACCGGCTTCCTTCATCTTCTCGCAAGCTGCGTTGACTGCGTCGATGTTTCCAGAGATAACCAGCTGACCTGGGTTGTTGTAGTTTGCTGGAACAACGATGTTGCCTGGAGTTGATACTTCAGCACAGATCTTCTCTACGTCCTCGTCTGAAAGACCGATGATTGCAGCCATTGTTGAAGGTGCTGCCTCGCATGCTTTCTGCATGGCTTGTGCACGCTGGCTAACCAGTTTAAGACCATCTTCAAATGAGAGTGCTCCTGCTGCAACGAGAGCTGAGAATTCACCAAGAGAATGACCTGCTGTCATTTCAGGCTTGAAAGCGTCACCCATGCAGAGTGCTGAGATAACAGAGTGGAGGAATACTGCTGGCTGAGTAACCTTTGTCTGACGAAGTTCCTCGTCTGTGCCTTCAAACATTATTTTTGTGATTTCAAAACCAAGGATTTCATTTGCCTTGTCAAACATTTCCTTTGCTAACGCGCTGCTCTCATAAAGGTCTTTACCCATGCCTGAGAACTGGGCACCCTGTCCGGGGAATACAAATGCTTTCATAATCTGTTGTTGTTTTAATTGACATATTGTTATGTTGTTTATACTCAGATTTTTACCGTCTTTTATTAAAAGTGATACTTTAGGTATTAGAACATGATTTCATGTATGGTGTGACGTCCCATGAACTTGCTCCTGTCCACATCTCCCTTGATGCCGCGAACGGTACCCTGACTGGTGAACTGCCACATCATATATTCGTCGCCACGTTCCAATGTGGGCGGTGTGAATGTATAGCTGGCAATCATGTAGGGATAGCTTCGAAGTTTGGAGTTGTAGGCGCAGTATTTCTTGTAATAGTGCTTGCCTGTATAAATCATCGGCTTCTTTCCGATTTCCTTTGTGATGAGTTCAAGCAACTTCTCAAGACGACTGACAAATACTCCGTCGCTGACTCCGTTCGAGAGTTCAACATCGACGATTGGGATGAGGTCTTGGTTCTGCTTCTTGAACACACTCATGAAGTTGGCAAACTGCGCCTCAGCCGTAGTGTTGGCTCTGAAGAAATGGTAAACACCGACCTTGAGTCCTGCACGGCGTGCCTCACGATTGTTGTATTCGTAGGTGTTGTCAACCATGTTTGATCCCTCGGTCATTTTCATGTAAACATAACCTACCTGAGGGTCACGCGCAACTTCCTGCCAGTTGATTCGTCCTTGGTAGTGACTGACATCTATGCCGTGGAGGGGATTGCCTACAGCTCCATGTCCAATGCCTGCAAGATCGGGTTTCTGAAGAGCTTTGGGATGATTGTCGGGAGCAGCCTTGCGGGTGATGGGGTCTGGCTCGATCAGAGGCAGGTAGCTTGGATGCTCACGCTTGAGATCGTATTTTGATTTCTTCTTTTTTGCATCAACAGGCTGCACACACACCATGCACATTACTAATAAAAGCAATGCGGCTGTTAGGAATCTGTAGAATGTATGTTTGGACGTTGTTTGCATGATTCTAGTGTGCTATCTGATGAAAAGTAATTCTCTGTACTTAGGCAGTGGCCACAGTTCGTCGTCAACGATTTCTTCAAGTTTGTCAACATGATATCTGATAGACTCGAGTAATGGTGCTACGTTGTCGTGGTAGGCGATTGCTTTCTCGCGTTCACTTTCAATCACGTTGGCAATTTTGCGTTGCTCAACAAGCTTGGACACGTTGGCTATGATGAATGACTCGTGTTCGGAGATTTCTTCAATGAGTTTAAGGTTGTTTGCAGATATTTTCGCTGCTTTCTCTGCAGGGAAGATTTCTCCTAACTTGTGTACGTTGTCAATGAGTACAGACTGGTATTTTGTGACAACCGGAATGATGTGGTTCATGCAGAGGTCACCGAAGATGCGTGCTTCAATCTGTATCTTCTTGGTGTAGGTCTCCCATTTAATCTCATTGCGTGCCTCCAGTTCCAGACGTGTCATCACGTTCTGGCTTTCAAACATGCGGATAGAGTCTTCGTCAAGATAACGGTCGTAGATGAGCGGGCAGGAAGTCTCGCAGTCAAGACCGCGTCGTGCTGCTTCAGCCTTCCATTCGTCGCTATAGCCGTTGCCGTCGAAGCGGATAGGAGCGATATGAGCTATATCCTCACGCAGAATGTCGATGATTGCGTGGAACTTGGGATTGTGCTCACCGTTGGCGAATTCCGGATTGTCTGAAATCTCAGCGATGCGCTTGTCTACACGTTCTTTGAAGGATACAAGCGCTTCAGCCACAGCTGTATTAAGCAAAAGCATGGCACTTGCAGGGTTTGCTTCACTTCCTACGGCACGGAACTCGAATCGGTTTCCTGTGAAGGCAAATGGTGATGTGCGGTTGCGGTCTGTGTTGTCGATGAGAATCTCCGGAATCGACGGGATGTCGAGGTGGAGAGCCTTCTTCGATGCAACGGTGAGAGTGTCGTCGTTGTATGAGTTGGCGAAATGGTCAAGCAGATCGCTTACAGTGCGTCCGAGGAAAGAAGAGATGATAGCAGGAGGTGCTTCGTTTGCTCCAAGACGATGGGCATTGGTTGCACTTATGATTGACGCTTTCAACAGCCCGTTGTGGTCGTAGACAGCACGAAGTGTTTCTACGATGAAGGTTACGAATCGCAGATTGTCGATAACCGTCTTGCCTGGGGCGTGGAGAAGAATACCTGTGTCGGTTGCCAAACTCCAGTTGCAATGCTTACCGCTACCGTTCACGCCCTTGAAGGGTTTTTCGTGGAGCAGACATCTGAATCCGTGCTTTCTTGCCACACGCTTCATGAGACTCATGATGAGCATGTTGTGGTCTATGGCAAGGTTTGTCTCTTCGTATATAGGAGCAAGCTCAAACTGGTTTGGCGCAACCTCGTTGTGGCGAGTCTTGCAGGGGATACCAAGTTCAAGTGCCTGAATCTCCACGTCACGCATGAAATTCTCTACTCGTTCAGGAATTGAACCGAAGTAGTGGTCGTCCATCTGCTGGTTCTTTGCCGAATCGTGTCCCATGAGGGTACGTCCTGTCATCATGAGGTCTGGACGTGCCGTGTAGAGAGAATCGTCGACGAGGAAATACTCCTGCTCCCAACCAAGATTGCTTATAGTTTTCTTTACATCGGGATAGAAGTATTGGCAAACAGCTGTAGCTGCTTTGTCCACGGCACGCAGGGATTTCTTCAGAGGTGCCTTGTAGTCGAGTGCTTCTCCTGTATAGGAAATAAATATGGTTGGAATCATCAGCGTGTCGCCGATGATGAATACTGGCGAAGTAGGATCCCATGCAGAGTAGCCGCGAGCTTCGAATGTGCTGCGGATACCTCCGTTGGGGAATGAGCTGGCATCAGGTTCCTGCTGTACCAGCAACTTGCCTTCAAAAGCCTCCAACATACCTCCTTTGCCGTCGTGCTCAACGAAACCATCGTGCTTCTCAGCAGTACCCTCGGTGAGAGGCTGGAACCAGTGGGTGTAGTGAGTAACACCGAGTTCCATAGCCCAACGCTTGATTCCTTCAGCCACTTCGTCGGCTATGCTGATGTCAAAAGGGGCACCTTCGTCAATGACCTGGCACATCTGCTCATAGACTTTCAACGGCAGGTACTTGAACATCTTCTTGCGGTCGAAAACAAATTTGCAGAAGTATTGTGAAGGACGTGTTGATGGTACTTCAACTTCAACAGGGCGTTTGCGGAAAGCATCGTCAACAACTTTGAATCTTAATTTTGATGACATGTTGGATTCTGTGTATTTGATTTGCGAGGACAAAGGTAACACTTTTTGATTGAACTTTTACCCTCAAAGAGTAAAAACTCTGAATTTTAATTAAAATCTATGTTAAATCATGTAAAAAAACCGAGATAATTGCTCTTATGAAATTTTTTTGTGTAAATTTGCCATTGAATGACGGAGTGAGTCCGCCATATTAATTCTGGAGTCTAACTATACAATAATAATTTCCATGAAAGAAATTAAAATTACCGAACGTGCGCACAAGACTATTAAGAAGCTCTTCTCAATGCGTAACACAGTCAACACTCTTAAGAGTGATCCTGAACTAACAGCGATATTTGATAACTTTGCATTCGACGAAACCCTTGAGGTTGCCGACGGACCGGTTATCGAAAAGACCCGTGTGATGTGTATCCTCGCATCAACAATGGGCTGCAACGCTCTGACAGAGTTCCGCATGTATGTAGATGCAGCACTTAATGTAGGCGTGAAGCCACGAGAAATCCGTGAGATTGTGTATCAGGCAGTTCCGTTCCTCGGTTTCTCACGAGTTATCGATTTCCTGCTTGCAATGAACGAAGTGTTTGACAACAACGATATCCGTCTGCCGCTTGACGACCAGGCAACAACAACCGAAGAGGATTGCTTTGAAAAGGGTGGTGAGATGATTGATGCACTCTGGGGTGAGGGTAATGCAGACAATATGCTTGAGACCTCACCTAAGGGGCAGGAACACATTGTTCGTTTCATGCAGGGCTATTGCTTCGGCAAGTTCTACACTCGCAACGGTATAGATCTTCAGCATCGCGAACTCATCACATTCTGCATGCTGGCTGCAATGGGTGGATGCGACGATCGTCTGCGTACTCATGCTATCGGTTGCAAAAACACCAAGATTACCAAGAAAGAAATGGTTGCTGCTGTAACAGCAATGCTCCCATGGATTGGTTTCCCTCGTTCGCTTAACGCTCTGAATATCATCAACGATGCATACAGTGAGAAGTTGATTTGATTCTGCATTTCATAAGCTTATACCTTTTAGGTAGGTTCTAAGAATCGACTAAACAAGTTTTTAGAACCTACCTTCATTTTATATAATAACATTATTATGATTAGGATTAGGATAATAGCTGTTCTGTCATTGCTGACAACTACTCTTTGCATAAGTGCACAGCGTCAGTTCCAGGGACTGTTTACCAATGAACAGTTTAATATAAAGTCGGAGGTGAATCTCTATGAATGTGACATTCCTATCCCAGGGTTTGAGATAGACAGTTGCTATGCATACCTTCAAGGACGCATCAACGGGCAATGGATGGTTATTCGAGTTAAAGAGTTGACTGAGACCAAGGCCGTAGTACGTGCTGTTTCCGAACGGGGTGGAGATGTGCAGGACATAGAGCTGAAACTTACGAAAGATGGCGATTTGGAACTACGACAGATTGGTCGCAGTTATATTAAATGTATAGGTGATGGCAAATACGTCAGCATGCCAAAACCGCTTCTTCTTAAGAGGATGAAATAAGCCCTAATAGAATAGTAGCGCCAACGCCTTGTAATTTTAATTATTAATTTCATATAAGTGTCTTCAAATTCTTTTCTTCAGGATCTGAATCAATCCCAGCGTGCAGCCGTTGAGTACTGCGACGGACCCTCACTTGTGATTGCAGGTGCAGGGTCGGGTAAGACCAGAGTTCTGACATATAAGATAGCTTATCTTCTGGAACAGGGACTCGAGCCTTGGTCCATTCTTGCTCTTACCTTTACCAATAAGGCTGCAAACGAAATGAAGCAGCGTATTCAGACTTTGGTTAACGATGAACGCGCAAGATATCTGTGGATGGGAACCTTCCATTCAGTGTTTCTCCGTATACTGCGAGCAGAACACGATCTTATCGGTTTTTCTTCCAACTTCACGATTTATGATGCCTCGGACAGCAAGAGCCTTATAAAAAACATTATCAAGGAACTGGCTCTTGACGATAAACAATACAAACCGGGCAATGTGCAGGCTCGAATAAGCAACGCAAAGAACCAACTTGTTGGAGCAAACGAGTATGTCTCCAATCCCGAGAACCGTCAGGTTGACATGCGTCAGAAAATGGCTGAGCTGGGAACAATCTTTAAGCAGTATTCTCTACGATGCAGGAATGCAGACGCAATGGATTTTGATGACATTCTCCTTTACACATATATATTATTTAAGGAGCATGAGGAAGTCCGTCGCAAATATTCAGAGCGTTTTAAGTACATCCTAGTTGATGAGTATCAGGATACAAACTTTGCGCAGCACATGATAGTGCAGCAGCTCTCTCGAGAGAATCAACATGTCTGTGTTGTAGGAGATGATGCTCAGAGTATTTATTCTTTCCGCGGAGCAAACATCGACAATATATTGTCATTCAATAAAATATATCCGGACAGCCGTCTTTTTAAGCTGGAGCAGAACTATCGTTCCACTCAGACAATTGTTGATGCGGCGAATAGTCTGATTCATAAGAATACGGGGCAAATCTTCAAGAATGTCTTTTCCCAGAATGATCCGGGTGAACGGCTTCAAGTGCGTGAGGCTTATTCCGATATAGAGGAAGCTCAGATAGCAGTCCGGACTATTCTTCAACTTCGCAAACGTGAGCAGCTTGAGTATTCGGCATTTGCCATTCTCTATCGCACTAATGCCCAGAGCCGCGTGTTTGAAGAGGAACTGCGCAAACAGTCTTGTCCCTACAAGATATACGGCGGTCTGTCATTCTACCAGCGCAAGGAGATAAAAGATATTATCGCTTATTTTCGTCTCACACTTAACCATAATGACGAGGAGGCTTTCCGCAGAATAGTCAACTATCCAGCCCGAGGCATAGGCAACACTACCGTTCAGAAGCTCGTAGATGCAGCCGTGGCAAATGGGGTGGGAGTGTGGACTGTCGTTTCAGAACCTCTGCGATACGGAGTAAATGTCAATAATGGGACATTAAATAAAATTGCATCATTCAAGACCTTGATTGAAGATTCCCAAACTCTGGCTATGCGAAATACTGCAGATATCGTAGGCAAGGAAATCGTGACTCAAAGCGGTCTGCTTAACGATATATACCAGGACGATTCTCCTGAATGTAAGAGCAAACAGGAGAATGTCGAGGAACTCATCAATGGTATGCAGGAGTTCTGCCAGAGCCGACTGGAGGAAGGCTCGGAGAATGTGTCTCTGCAGGACTATCTTAATGAAGTGTCTCTGCTCTCAGATATAGATTCTGATGACGGCGATAACGAACATCGTGTAACCCTCATGACAATCCATTCAGCAAAGGGATTGGAGTTTCATACTGTGTTTGTGGTAGGTCTTGAGGAAAACCTTTTCCCGAGTCAGCTGGCTTCAGGCTCTCAACGTGAGATGGAAGAGGAACGAAGGTTGTTCTATGTGGCAATAACTCGTGCAGAAAAGCATTGTTTCCTTTCCTATGCTCGCAGCCGACTACGTTATGGTAAGATGGAATTTGGCAGCCGGAGCCGTTTCCTTGGAGATATCAGTCCTGAATTCCTTGATTGCAAGATGGCTGGCCAAACATCGTCCATTGGCCGTCACGATGATGTGCAGTTGCCTTGGAGCCGCAAACCGGTACAGCCTTCTTTCCCACAATCCTCAAATAGAACTTTCAGCCGCCCGTCTGTACCGACAGCATCAGTTCGCCAACAACCTCCTTCGGGTTATCGCCGAGTGGAAAGTAAACCTGCATCGAGTGTTTCAAATAATGCTGTCGCAAGTAGTTCGGCCAACAATCAACTAGCAGCAGGAACATATATTGAACACGAGCGCTTTGGAATCGGACATGTGATTAAAGTCGAAGGTGCAGGAGACAATATGAAAGCAACTGTGGAATTCCGCAATGCCGGCACTAAGCAACTCCTTCTCCGCTTTGCCCGCTTCAAAATCATAACCAACAATTAACATCATCATTTGAATAGTTCATGTACTATCACTTCACACTTCACTCTTCACACTTCACTCTTCACTCATGAATATACCCAATCCGTGTTATGTAGTTGAAGAGAAATTGCTCCGTCGCAATCTCTCTCTCATCAAAGATGTAGCAAATAAAGCCGATGTCGAGATAATCCTGGCATTCAAGGCTTTTGCTCTTTGGCGCATCTTCCCTGTCTTCCGTGAATATATCTCCCATACCACAGCCAGTTCCGTGGATGAGGCACGACTTGCATTCGAGGAGTTTGGTTCCAAGGCACACACCTATTCACCAGCATACGAGGAAGACACCATCGATGAAATCCTTTCATATAGTAGCCATATTACTTTCAACTCTCTAAGCCAGTTCCATCGTTTCGAGTCTACACTCGATAAATATCCTGACGTGTCTATTGGATTACGAGTGAACCCCGAATACTCGGAGATAGAAACAGAACTATATAATCCCTGTGCTCCTGGAAGCCGCTTCGGAGTCATGGCAAGTCAGTTGCCCGATATTCTTCCTGACCGCATACAGGGTATGCATATCCATTGCCATTGTGAGAGTAGTGCAGAGGCTTTCCAACGCACACTCGTTCATATTGAGGAGAAATTCTCAAAGGTTTTTAGTAAACTGAAGTGGATTAACTTTGGAGGAGGACATCTCATGACACGGTCATATTATAATGTGAAACTGCTCATAAAAGTGTTGCAGGACTTCCACAAACGATATCCCTGGCTGAAGGTGATTCTTGAACCAGGTTCTGCCTTTGCATGGCAGACCGGATCTCTCTATGCTCGTGTGGTGGATATAGTCGAGAACAAAGGAATCAAGACAGCTATTCTTAACGTTAGCTTTACCTGCCACATGCCCGATTGTCTGGAAATGCCTTATATGCCAGAAGTACGTGGAGCAGAGATTCTTGATGCTGATCAGCCTGACGGGGAAGGGCGGTTTGTCTATCGTCTTGGCGGGAACAGTTGTCTAAGCGGAGATTATATGAGCAGTTGGGCATTTGACCACGAACTCAAAGTTGGAGAAACCATAATCTTTGAGGATATGATTCACTACACAACTGTAAAAACCAACACCTTCAACGGAGTACGCCACCCCTCCATTGGTATTCTTCACGGAAACGGGGAATTTGAACTCCTCCGCCGCTATGCATACGAAGACTACCGCGACCGTATGTGTTGATGGTCGAAGCTGTGGTTTATAACATTTTCCTTCATAATCATTGTGATTTGGTATGTATTTCTTAAATTTGCATCCAAATTCATTTTTATCAACCAACAGAATCAATTTAATTATGAAAAGATTATTTACTGCTCTTTTGGTCTTGACAGCTGCTTCCTCAGTAAAGGCACAATCAAGCATTGCTTTGAGAGTGTATGACAAACCTGTGCAGACTATCACGGGTTTTGGAGCTGCATGCTGCGATGGAGCTATGTGCCCTTATGGTGATGATACGGCTCCAGCCAGACTTCTTTACGGTTCTCAATCCAAGATAGGACTTAATATCATGCGTATGGAAATCTCACCAAGCTTTAATGGTGATGACAATGCCTCATGGAGTACATACAATTGGCATGGTTGTGTTCCATCGGCTAAGATAGTCAAACAACGTGGTGGTATAGTTTTTGGTACACCTTGGTCCCCACCAGGAGATTACAAGACAAATGGTACGGCACAGGGTGGTAACTCTGAAAGTCAGGGCTACAAGAAAGGTAAGCTGCGTGATGATTGCTATGAGAAATTTTTCCCATGGCTTAACTCCTACCTTGCGTATATGAAGAAGAACGGTATCGATGTTGATGCCGTGTCCATCCAAAACGAACCAGACTGGTGGGTGTCTTATTCAGGTTGTCTCTACGATCCTCAAGATTTGGTGAAACTCGTAAAGAACTATGCCTACATGCTCGATCGTGAAACCTATCCTGGTGTACGTCTTATTAGTGGTGAAAGTTTAGGTTTCACTCAAAACTATACAGATCCACTTATGGAAGATGAAACTTGCCGCGAACAGATTGATATTGTCGCAGGCCACCTCTATGGTCACGCTCCACTCGATTATATGCAGAAATCTGCAGTTCTTCCTCTTAAGTATGGCAAGGAAGTTTGGATGACTGAGCACTCCTCGACCGACAATATCGGAAATCGTTTGCCAAACTGGCACGAACAGTTGCTTTTTGCTGAAGAACTTAATGAGTGTATATTGGCAGGTTGTACAGGCTATATCTATTGGTATATGCGTGCTCACTGGGCATTCGTCGGTACTGGGGAGGCACAATATGGTAATGCTAACAAGAAAAACAAATTGTTGCCTCGTGCATATGTTATGTCTCATTTCTCTAAGCATGTTACTGGCTCTACCCGTTTGAGAACATCCCGAGATATGACCAAGGGTTCTGAGGCAGCTACGGAGTTCTCTGCTTATATAAAAGGTGATTCACTCATCGTTATGGGAATTGATACGACCGCAACTGCGCTTAACGTGAAGTTGATTTTGCCTTACAAAGTGAAAGGTGGTACATGTCTTCAGTCAACAGGCAATGAAACAGAGAAGCTCTGCCAAGAAACTCCTATCGAATTTGCAGAACCATCAAGCGAGTTCGTTGTTACAATGCCTGCACGCAGTCTTAACACATATATATTAATGATATCACGTGAAGAGACTGCTATTGAAAATGTGACTCAAACTGAAAACATTGGAACTACGACATATTATGACTTGATGGGTCGCCGAGTTGAAAGACCTCGTGGGGTTTGTATAGAGAAAACCCCAGATGGTCATACAAGAAAACTCTTCTTTGCATGGTAACCATCCATGAGGTCATCTTTGAATCATCGTGATGACTTCAAAAAGATTCTTATTTACAACATAATCACACCTTCTATTGATTCAGATAGGAGGTGTGTTTTTTTGCATAGATCCGTTATGAAGGACGTATATGAATGAATAGAGTAGGACTTATAGTTAAAAAATGAATAAAACGATGTTGTGTCGTTTAAAATGCATAAATTTGCAAGATTTATGTTAAGAACGTGGGGAAAATTAGCAAATACTACGATAAATTATTTAATACAAATAACTATTTTTTAATTTAATGATGAAAAGATTTTTTACTTTAATGACTCTTCTTGTGTGCTGTGTTGCTGTGATGGCAATACCTGCAAAGAAGGGCATTTCCAAAACATTGGTTCTAGGTGACGGAACAGAGGTAAAGGCTACCCTTGTGGGGGATGAGTTTGGACACTTTTGGAGAGGAGCTGACGGCAAAGCCTATACTGTTAATGGTGATTTGGTTGAGGAGATTGATGCAAAGAATCTGATAGAGATAGCTAATAAACGCCGCTCAGTTGCAAATGCAGCTCGTAGCAAACGATTGATGGCGATGATGAGAAACGTTGTTCCCGCAAGTGCATCTCATCGTGTTGCGATGGGAGATCGTACTAACTTTTATGGCCAAAAGAAAGGTCTCGTTATCTTGGTTCAGTTCACTGATGTTCGTTTTCAAACAGCTAATAACTTGGCTAAGTATAAGCGCATCATGAACGAGGAAGGTTATAGTGAGGGTTCGTTCCGCGGCTCCGTTTCCGATTATTTCAAGGCTCAGAGCAACAATCAGTTTGAACTTGACTTCGATGTTGTAGGTCCATACACATTGAGCAAAAACCAGTCTTATTATGGTGAGAATGACCAATATGGCAACGATATGCATGCTGAGGAAATGATTACAGAGGCTTGTACTAAAGCTGATGCTGAAGTTAACTTTTCTGACTACGACTGGGATGGTGATGGTGAGGTAGATCAGGTTTTCGTGCTATATGCGGGTAAGGGTGAAGCAGATGGTGGTTCTGAATCAACCATCTGGCCTCACATGTATACACTGGAAGAAGGGTTAGGAAATAAATACTCATTTGATGGTGTTTACGTTAACACCTACGCCTGTGCCAACGAGGTAAATCCTAATAACGGTATTGAAGGTATCGGCTGTTTTTGCCATGAATTTAGTCATTGCATGGGTTTCCCAGATTTCTACGACATCGCATATAACGGTTGGTTTGGTATGAGCGATTTCGACCTGATGTGTTCTGGTAGCTATAATGGTGATTTGTTCTGCCCAGCTGGTTATACTGCTCACGAGAAGATGATGTGCGGATGGCAGGAGCCTTTCGTTCTTGCAGAGAAAGATTCTGTTGTCAACGATGTTTTGTCAATGTCTGATCATGGTGCGACGTTTATCATCTATAACGATGCTCATCCTGATGAGTACTATATGATAGAGAACCGCCAGAAGAAGGGCTGGGATACAGCCTATCCTGCCCGCGGCCTAATGATTACTCATGTTGATTTCGATAAAAATATCTGGGAATACAACTGCCCAGATACCGAGATTACTAAAAATTCCGATTATTATAAGATTTATGGTTTTCCTCTGAACGATCACCAGCGCATGACCATTGTGCATGCTGACAATGACGATGATTTGAAGTATTGGGACTCATATAACCGCTATTATACGAAATCGACTTTATCTACTGACCTGTATCCTTATTCGAAAAAAGACAGTTTGACTGCATTGTCAAAGCCTGCTTTGTTTTATTACAACAAGGATAGCAAGGGGTCGAAGACTCCTTTCTGGCGCATTACCAATATCACTCAGAATGCAGATGGATCTATGTCGTTCCATTACTATGCTACAAGTACCGGAGGCAATAATGGCGGAGGTCAAGGTGGTGAAAACACAGGTGACGGAGATTTTGAGAAAGTGACATCTGATGACCAACTCGTGGCTGGATGGAACTATGTTCTTGTGAATGAGTCAAATGCCAAGGGTAATGGTAGCTTTGATTCTAAGTATTTCACAGCTATTGACGTAGTCGTTTCTGGCAACACAGTTAGCGGCGACGATCTTGTTCCAATGGTATTGGGCGGTAATGCTAATGGATACTCTTTCTCAGTTGACGGACAATATCTTACAACCTCGGAACCAAAGAAGTTGAGCTTCACAAATTCTGAATCTACCGTATGGCTGATAGAGTCTACAGCTGATGGTTATGTTGTAACAACAGATGGTTTCGGCACGATTCAGTACAATAGCGCTTCAAATGCTAATCGTTTCATGAACTATACTTCTAATCAGAAGCCTGCTGTGCTATATGTCCAGAAACCTGCTACAGCTATTCAGACTATAGACAATGATGCTGTGAAATCAAGCCGTATCTATACTCTTGACGGACGTTATGTTGGTTCAGACCTTAACGCTCTTAGCCGAGGCATATACATACTCAATGGTAAGAAGGTGATGAAGTAAAGAATAGTTTTTCCTGCTTTTTTCCAAAAAAAATGAATTTTGATTGGAAAAAAGCAGAAAAAAACTTTGTCAATTCCCGAATATGCACTACCTTTGCACTCGCGTTTGAAAAAACGTGGCGTTCTTTAAGCCCAGGTGGCGGAATGGTAGACGCGCTCGTTTCAGGTGCGAGTGGTGAGAGCCGTGCAGGTTCGAGTCCTGTTCTGGGCACTGATGTTGGAGAGGTGGCGGAATGGTAGACGCGCTACTTTGAGGGGGTAGTGGGCTCAGCCCGTGGGAGTTCGAGTCTCCTCCTCTTCACTCAGAATCTAAAATTGCGGAGTTTTCTGAACAACGAGAGCATAAGCAGAATCCATTTTGATTATGCCGAGTCGTGAAGAAAACCTCGAAATAGTTGAAAACTATTGCGGAAATAGCTCAGTTGG
>DEFM01000002.1:142606-143027 GCA_002350855.1 Prevotellaceae bacterium UBA2852 | reverse complement strand
TTCGAGTCTCGTTTTCCGCTCAACCATTACACAATAGAAGTGTTACCATCACTTTGAATTAAAAGAATCAATCCACAACAATGAGAAAAGGTATACATCCAGAGAACTATCGTGAAGTTATCTTCAAGGATATGTCTAACGGCGATATGTTCCTCTCCCGTTCAACTGCTAAGTCGAACGACACAGAAGTTTATGAAGGTGTTGAATATCCAGTAATCAAACTTGAAATCTCTTCAAGTTCTCACCCTTTCTACACAGGTAAGGCTAAGCTTGTCGATACAGCTGGACGTGTAGATAAGTTCATGAACCGTTACAAGGTTTTGGGTAAGAAGTAATCAATACTTTCTTAGAAGAATAAAAATCGGATGCATCATCGATGCATCCGATTTTTATATTTCACACAATTCCTTGTGCCATCAGC
>DEFM01000002.1:137610-142424 GCA_002350855.1 Prevotellaceae bacterium UBA2852 | reverse complement strand
TTACACAATTCCTTGTGCCATCATTGCTTTAGCAACTTTCATGAAACCGGCGATGTTGGCACCACGGACATAATTGATGTAGCCATCGGGTTGAGTTCCATATTTTACACATTGCTGATGGATGGCATGCATGATCTGGTGAAGTCGTTTATCTACTTCGTCTGCCGACCATGATATATGCATGGCATTCTGACTCATTTCCAATCCGCTGGTTGCTACACCTCCTGCATTTACGGCCTTTCCTGGAGCGTAAAGCATTTCGGAGTCTATGAAGGTGTCTATTGCTTCAGGTGTGCATCCCATATTGGATATTTCGCCGATGCAGAGAGTTCCGTTATCGATGAGTTGTTTGGCGTCATCACCATTAAGCTCGTTCTGAGTGGCACAAGGCAGAGCAATATCGCACTTAACTTCCCAAGGACGACGTCCTGCCACGAAGGTAGCTGATGGGAAGACATCGGCATAAGGCTGGCAGATATCGTTTCCGCAGGCTCTGAGTTCAAGCATATAGTCAATCTTTTCGCCGCTGATGCCTTCTGGGTCGTAGATGTATCCGTCAGGTCCGCTGATGGTGATTACCTTTGCTCCGAGTTGTGTGGCTTTGGTTGCTGCTCCCCAGGCTACGTTGCCAAATCCGCTGATGGCAACAGTCTTTCCCTTGATGTCTATACCACGTGTCTGGAGCATCTCGTTGACGAAGTAGAGACCTCCGAATCCTGTTGCTTCAGGACGAATGAGCGAACCTCCGTATTCGAGTCCCTTACCTGTGAGTACGCCGCTCCAGTCGCGGGTGAGTTTCTTGTATTGTCCGAAGAGGTAACCTACTTCTCTCGCACCTACACCTATATCGCCTGCTGGTACGTCAATCTCCGGACCTATATAACGGTATAGTTCGTTCATGAAAGCCTGGCAGAATCGCATGATTTCTGCATCACTCCTTCCTCGTGGCGAGAAATCGCTGCCGCCTTTGCCTCCACCCATGGGCAGGGTGGTGAGAGCGTTCTTGAAAGTCTGTTCAAATCCGAGGAATTTCAGTATGGAGAGGTTTACAGAGGCGTGAAAGCGAAGTCCTCCCTTATACGGACCGATGGCGCTGTTGAATTGAACCCTATATCCGAGATTTACCTGAACTTCACCTTTGTCGTCAACCCAAGGAACGCGGAATGTGATGATGCGTTCCGGTTCTACAAGACGTTCGATGAGTTTTGCACGTTCAAATTCGGGATGTTGGTTGTAGACGTCGGCTATTGACAGCAGCACTTCGTGAACGGCTTGAAGGTATTCTTTTTCGCCCGGATGTTTGGCTTCGAGCTGAGCCATGATGTTTTCAATTTTCATAAACGGTGTTATTTTTAGGATAGTTGTATTAAAAGTGTCATTTTGTTAGTTGATTCTATATGCAAAGTTATATAAGTGTGGAGTATGAGCAAGTTTTTTGCTGAAAATCTTTATTTGAAGTGGCATTTTGTTAGTAAAATATCTTCTGTTTGTAAACACCACTTTGCAATTGTGTTGTGTATGTTTATTTTTTTACTTAATTTTGCGTTGTTAATATACAATAAACCCCTTCTGAAATGAAACGAATTGGTCTTTTGTCGGATACACATGGCTATTGGGACGACCGCTATGTAAAGTATTTCTCGGAATGTGACGAGATATGGCACGCTGGTGATATAGGGACGATGGAACTTGCTGACCGTCTTGCTGCCATCAAACCACTAAGAGCAGTCTATGGTAATATCGACGGTGGTGATTTGCGTCGTCATTTTAGCGAGAAGTACCGTTTTCGTTGTGAGGAAGTTGAGGTTCTGATAAAGCATATTGGCGGATATCCCGGTCATTACGATGCGAGTATTCGAGGAAGTCTTTTCGCTCGTCCTCCTAAGCTTTTCATTTCGGGACATTCGCACATTCTTAAGGTGTTATACGATCAAAGTCTGCAATGTCTTCATATCAATCCGGGTGCTGCCGGTATTAGTGGTTTCCACAAAGTCCGCACACTTGTCCGCTTTACAATTGACGGAAGTGAGATAAAGGACTTGGAAGTAATAGAACTTGGTGAAGATAGATAATACACTATAATATTTATGAAAGAAAAAAACAGAAAAGCCTATTGGTGGGTTCCCACGCTTTATTTCGCCGAGGCGTTGCCTTATGTGGCTGTGATGACCTTGGCTGGTATTATGTTCAAGAAGATGGGATTGAGCAATGAGGATGCTACGTATTACACGGCTTGGTTCTATCTGCCTTGGGTAATAAAACCTATTTGGAGCCCGATTGTTGATGCGCTCCGTACAAAACGTTGGTGGATTCTTATCATGCAGTTTGTGATTGGAGTTGCGTTTGCCTCGATTGCCTTCACGTTGCCTTTTGATTTCTGGCTGACGAGTTGTATAGCTCTCTTCTGGCTAATGGCGTTCAGCAGCGCTACGCATGATATTGCCGCAGACGGTTTTTACATTCTTGCGCTCGATTCACATGACCAGGCATTCTATGTGGGTGTCCGTTCCACATTCTATCGCATCGCCACGTTGTTTGGACAGGGATTGCTGGTTATGCTTGCAGGATGGATAGAGAAGGGAATGCCTCTTGGTTTGTCCGAGGATGCGACGCATCTGTGTGATTCGGGTAATGTGCCACTGTCGTGGGCAGTTACCTTTGCTGTGATGGCTGTGCTGTTCCTGCTCCTTTGGGCTTATCATCAGAAAGTATTGCCACGCGTGGAGCAGGGTAGTGCTGCTGTGCTTTCCTCAGGCGCGGGTCAGTCCTCGTTTAAGATTGCTTTACGTGGGTTCTGGGAATCTCTTAAGGCTTTCTTCTCCAGAAAACAGGTGCTGGCAGCTCTGCTCTTTATGCTGCTTTTCCGCTTTCCCGAGGCTTTGTTGGTCAATATCGTTAAGTTCTTCATGCTTGATCCTGTTGAGAAGGGTGGTCTTGGACTTGATACAGAAACGGTAGGACTTGCCTACGGAACAATCGGTATGATAGGTCTGACTCTCGGGGGTCTTCTTGGAGGGTTCCTTGTTGCTCGTCACGGACTTAAGCGCTGGCTATGGCCAATGGTTCTCAGTATTAGCGTTCCTGACTTGGCATATCTCTACCTGAGTATATTCAATACTTCAGATTTGTGGCTGGTGAACTCTTGTGTATTCCTTGAGCAGTTCGGTTATGGTTTTGGATTTACGGCTTATATGCTGTACCTCATTTATTATTCGCGAGGCGAGAAGTCTACGTCCGTCTATGCCATCTGTACGGCATTCATGGCATTGGGAATGATGATTCCTGGAATGTTTGCAGGTAAATGGGCGGATATGATGGGATATACCTTGTTCTTCACGGTTGTTTGTATAGCCTGCTCCATTACCTTCTTTGTTACTTTGTTCCTCAAAATCGATCCGGAATTCGGAAAGAAGAAAGATAACAAAGATTAATAATAAAGAGGATGTATCTGATAAAAACAGATACATCCTCTTGTTTTTTTGTGAAGACTGTTGGGTTTTATAAGTACATGGTTAGGTCTTTGAAATTACCATGTATAGCCCAATGCCACATACCTATGATGACGAAAGCATGGAGAAGCTGGTCGATTCCGTATGCAACCCAAAAGGCTTTCTTGCGGCTGTTGCCAACAGAGGGGAACCATCGTGACAAAAGACCTTTAATGGAGTCAATGACATAGTGGCTTACCCATTCAACGAGAAAAAGAATGCCGATAGTTTTCCATTCTATACCGTAGATGGCAAAGGCTGCGCTCATAGTGATGGCGTGAACTGCTGCATGTTCCATTATCGGGAACGGAGGCCATCCTTTAGATTTGGCAATAAGCATACGCTGTCGGGTAAAAGCGAAGTCTGACGCGAAGTGACAAATGAAAAGGGCTGCTAAAAGAATTGTTGTCATAATAGGTAGGGATTTGGTTGAAATCGCTTAGAACTTCAGCTTGTTTGCTGCGTCGTTGATTGCGCCGGCAGCTTTGTTTGTAGCGTTATCAATAGCGTTGTTTTCAGCTTCCTTAACTGCGTTAACAGTTTCGTTAACCTTTGTCTGAGCGCCTGTAACAGCTTCGTTTGCCTTTTCTACGGCAGCATCCTTAGCTGCGTCAACAACACCTTCTACGGCGTTTTCGGCAGCTTCTTCTACAACTTCCTTAGATGTGCTCAGTTGACTTGCGATGGCGTCTACAGCGCTGCTTGCGTCGAGAGTGGAAACTGTAGTGATGATGCTTTCTACGGTAGCGTTTTCACCAACAACTGAGAGAATCTGATCCTTGTTGTCGCTGAGGATCTTCTGGAACTTAGGAAGCTGCTCCTTGAGAGTAGCAACGTTCTCAGGAGTTGCCAAAGCTGCAATCTTCTCCTTGATTGTAGTCAATGTACCGATAACACCTTCCTTGTCGTTCTTTTCAAGTTGCTCTTTGAGGGTGTCGCCCAATTCGTCAACTTCACTCTTCTTCTGTTCGCCTGAACATGCAGCAAGTGTCATAGTGATTACAGCTGCTGCTAAAAATAGTAACTTTTTCATAATAAAAATGATTAAATAAAAGTGATAAAAAATGAATAAGTTTAGTGCTGCAAAATTATTCAAAAATTATCAAATGGAGTAAAATCTGTAATAATATTTTATGTGTATTTATGAATTTAACGCATTATTGTGACTGATTTGGAAAAAATACGAAAAAAACTCGGCAAAAGTTTGGTGGGTTAAAAATAAACGTGTAACTTTGCACTCGCTTTTGAGAAAGAACGGTGGTTCTTAAGTTAAAAAGGGCGTTTAGCTCAGCTGGTTCAGAGCATCTGCCTTACAAGCAGAGGGTC
>DEFM01000002.1:137287-137513 GCA_002350855.1 Prevotellaceae bacterium UBA2852 | reverse complement strand
GGATCAGAAGGTTATAGGTTTGAATCCTATACGAGTCACAAGAACGTTTCTTGACAGCATGCGAAAGCTTGCTTTCGGAATGATGAAAAAGGAATGTGATTGTAAGACTGCAGCCGGCAGACAATTAGGAACTCCAATCCTAAACGACGTCAAGTCTTACTTTTTTCTGCACTTTAGTGAAAGTGTTTGAAGTAAAATTTGTTGGGCATATTCCAGAGTGGCCAAA
>DEFM01000002.1:136531-137097 GCA_002350855.1 Prevotellaceae bacterium UBA2852 | reverse complement strand
GCCTCTTTAGCTCAGTTGGCCAGAGCACGTGATTTGTAATCTCGGGGTCGTTGGTTCGAATCCGACAAGAGGCTCAAAGATTAATTTGAAGACGTCATGAAAGTTTACTTTCATATGACGAATCAAAATTAAGATTTGAAAGACAGCCCACCGGCAGGTTTTTCGGATATTTAATCCGACAAGAGGCTTAAGTCTGGAAAACAAAAAAAACAAATAATTACCTGTAAAGGAGAGGTGGCGGAATGGTAGACGCGCTACTTTGAGGGGGTAGTGGGCTCAGCCCGTGGGAGTTCGAGTCTCCTCCTCTTCACGCAACAAGTAATAAAAATATGCTTCAGTAGCTCAGTTGGTTAGAGCACATGACTGTTAATCATGGGGTCGTTGGTTCAAGCCCATCCTGAAGCGCAAAACATAAACATGCGTCCTTAGCTCAGTTGGTAGAGCAATTGACTCTTAATCAATGGGTCCAGGGTTCGAGCCCCTGAGGGCGTACAATGGAATGGAGTTTTCTTCATGTAAAATGGACAGATTCCATTCCTTTTTTTGGAGAGATGGCAGAGTGGTCG
>DEFM01000002.1:1515-136466 GCA_002350855.1 Prevotellaceae bacterium UBA2852 | reverse complement strand
TCGAATCCCTCTCTCTCCGCTAAGAAGAGCAACTTTCAAGTTGCTCTTCTTGCATTTTAAAACCTCACATATAGTTCGGCCCAGAGTTCGTTGTAGTCTTTATGGGGTAGGTTGCGGTCGTGGACGTGGTTGTACTGCAACTGGATGAGGAGGTTCTTGTGAAGTTGGATGTTGGGAATGACTGAGTAGATGGACTTAGTCGAAGCCCAGGTGGCGTTGCTGCGGTATGCGTCGTATTTGCCATAGACTTTGAGCCAGGGAGTGAAAGGCACGCCAAGGGTTGCGTACCAGCCGTCTGCTTTGCCTTTGCCGGCATAATTGGCAAGTATTCCTTGTGCGTGGGCATATTCTGCACGGACGGTCCAGTCGTTGTGCTCGTATTTTATGGCTGCAGCCCAGCGGTTGCGGTCGGTGGTTACGCCGTTCTTGTCCACATAGTCGCCTGTCCAGCCGAAGATGCCGATGTAGAGGTCCCTAATAGGCTGAAACTGGAGAGTTCCGATGAAGTCCTTGTGTCCGTTGGCGTCAGCTGTATTGATACCCTGACCGTTCATTACCTGCAATTGGTAGTGAACGTACCGGTGTCCGTCTGACTTGGCGGGGAAGAGGTCGCCTTGCACCTGAATGCCTTGGTCGCGTCCTCCGTTGGTTACGTTCCCGTCCTTGTCGCTTACGCCTGCGAGATTGTTGGATATCTGTGAATAGTCGCCAGCTCCTACGTCCCAGGGATTGTACGGGTTCTCAAAGAGGAAGGCGCGTTTGTACTGACCGACCTTTACGGCAAGTTCCTTCCAATGCGACCATTCTATGAAGTAGTCTTTCATGTGGAAGGATGAGTTGCTGACCTGTCCCTGGAGCCGGTACTTGAAGTCTCCGAGGATGGTTCCGTCCACGTATGCTCGAATGAGGCGCTGGCTGAATCCGTTGCCTCCGTGCTTGCCGTCCTGATCGCTGTAGGCGTATTTGCCGATGAAGTAGCCGCCAAACTTGGGCTTGGAGGCGAAGTCGGTCAGTTTTCTTCCGAAGAGGGTAAGGGTTTTAGCTCGACCGACGCTGTCCGTTGAATTATCGGTTACGTTCTGTGCCTTTATCGGCGAAGTGGCAATTGCCATCAGCATGAAGAAGGGTAGTAGTTTTCTCATGTTTCTTGTTTGTTGACTTACTGTGGCGAATATACACATTTCTTTTTGTTTATGTTGTGGTTTTACCCAAAAAACGAACTAAGACATCAAAAAAATACTATTAATTCTTGTTTTGTACTCTTGTTGCAAAATAAAAATGTTTATCTTTGTAACCGGAATCATATTACAAACTTTAAATATCTATGCTTATGAGTAAGACTCCTACTCCCCACATCGGGGCGCAGTTCGGCGAAATTGCTGAAACTGTAATCATGGCGGGCGACCCGCTGCGTGTGAAAATGATGGCAGAGAAGTATCTCGAAAATCCGGTTCAGTTCAACAACGTCCGTGGCATGCTTGGCTATACAGGCACTCACAAGGGCAAGCGTGTCAGCGTCATGGGTCATGGTATGGGTATACCTTCGATTGCTATCTACACCTACGAACTCTACAACTTCTACGGAGTGAAGACTATCATCCGTGTGGGTTCGGCTGGTTCTATCAACAACGACCTCAACATCGGCGATATTGCCGTTGCCATGGGCGCTTGTACCGACAGCAACTATGCTGCCCAGTACGGTCTTCCTGGTACTTATGCCCCTATTGCTGATTTCGATTTGCTGCGCAAGGCAGTTGAGTCTTGCGAGAAGTTTGGCTATAACTACATGGTGGGCAATGTGCTTTCTTCTGATTTCTTTTATGGCGACACTCCAAACAACGACAAGTGGATCAAGATGGGTGTAATGGCTGTGGAGATGGAGATTGCTGCTCTCTACATGAATGCGGCTCGTTCCGGCAACCGCGCTCTGGGTATCTGTACCGTTTCCGACCACATTCTTAAGGGTGAGGCTACGACGGCAGAGGAGCGTCAGAACAATTTCACCCACATGATGGATGTGGCGTTCTCTCTTATCTGATTTTGATAAGGTGAGTCATAAAATATATGGCTCACTTTTTCGTTTCTTATAAGAGAATATGGAGTAAAATTATTATCTTCACTCTTCACTTTATATGGATCATCCCGAGAATAGTTCAGAATATGCAGGTCTTCAAGTCAATGCCGGTGTGGCACAGCCTTCGATAGTAAACCCTTACTTGAAGAAACTCCGTAAGAAACGTCAGGCGCTTTTTACGGTCAATGAGTATGTGGAGGGTATTCTGCGTGGAGACGTCACCAAACTGAGTCAGGCGGTCACTCTTGTCGAGAGCACCTTGCCCGAGCACCAGGTCGTTGCCCAGGAGGTTATTGAGAAATGTCTGCCGTTCAGTGGCAATTCCGTCCGTGTAGGCATAAGCGGAGTTCCCGGTGCAGGAAAGAGTACCAGCATCGACGCGTTCGGAGTTCACCTTCTCGACAACTACGGAGGAAAGCTTGCCGTACTCGCCATCGACCCAAGCAGCGAGAAGACCAAGGGAAGTATTCTTGGCGACAAGACTCGTATGGAGAAGCTCTCCGTACATCCCAAGTCGTTCATTCGCCCTTCGCCCACGGCAGGCAGTCTTGGTGGCGTGGCTCGCAAGACACGTGAGACCATCATCCTTTGTGAGGCGGCTGGCTACAACAACATCTTCGTGGAGACAGTAGGAGTGGGGCAGAGCGAGACCGCCTGCCATTCCATGGTGGATTTCTTCCTGCTCATTCAGTTGGCAGGAACGGGCGACGAACTGCAGGGAATCAAGCGCGGAATCATGGAGATAGCCGACGGCATCGTAATCAACAAAGCCGATGGCGACAATGTGGACAAGGCGCAGCTTGCAGCCACTCAGTTCCGCAACGCACTCCTTCTCTTCCCGATGCCCGACAGCGGATGGACACCCAAGGTGCTCTGCTATTCAGGCTTCTATTCGCTGGGTATAGATGAGATTCTCAAGATGATTTTCGACTATGTCGATTTCGTCAAGAAGAACGGTTACTTCCAGTTCCGCCGCAACGAACAGGCAAAGTACTGGATGTACGAGAGTATCAACGAGCAGCTGCGCAACGGCTTCTATCACAACAAGAACGTCAGGCAGACCATTGGCGATATGGAGAAACAGGTTCTCGACGGCAAGGTCACCTCGTTTGTTGCGGCAAAGAACCTACTCGACATGTATTACGATGAACTGAAAATGATTAATGGTTAAGACGATGAGACGCTTCTTTCTGTCATTGGCATTGATTCTTGGTTCCCTCTCTGCCGTCAAGGCACAGACGGGACATACGGGCTACGAATTTATGAACATCCCCACTTCCGCACATTCTGCGGCATTGGGCGGAAACAACGTGTCCATAATCGAGGACGATGCAACTCTGCTTTTCAGCAATCCTGCACTCCTGTCCAATGTCAGCGACAAGACTCTCAATCTTAACTATATGTCCTACATGCAGAGTTCCAATAAACTCTCTGCGGCCTTTGTCAAGCAGTATCGTGAACGTGGCACGTGGTCGTTTGCCGGACAGGTCATCAACTACGGCAAGATGAAGGAAACCACAGCCGATTTCGAGCAGATAGGCGAGTTCTCAGCAAGCGACATCGCTGTTCAGGCAGGCTATACCTATATGCTCACAGACCGGTGGTCGGGAGGTGTACAGGTCAAAGCCCTTCTGTCTAACTACGGAGAATTCAAGTCTACAGCCATTGCCAGCGACATCGGTCTGAACTACTTCGACGGCGACAATGGCATCTCCTTCGGACTTGTGGCTCAGAACCTCGGTGGCGAGGTTGACCCTCTCTACGACAAGGCTGTGAAGCTGCCCTTCAACCTTGTTGCGGGAATGAGCTTCGACTTCTCAAATGCGCCTATTCGCCTCTCCTTCACCATGCAGGATCTCACACATTGGGACAAGGACTACTACGCCGTGCAAGGCGAGAAGCTAAGCTCCGGCAAACGCTTCCTCAATCACTTTGCCTTAGGAGCCGACATCTTCCCTTCGTCGCAGACATGGCTGTCGCTTGGCTACAGTTTCCGTCGTGGCTACGAGATGAAAGTCCTCGATTCTAGCCATTGGGCAGGATTCTCCCTCGGAGCCGGATTGAACGTCAAGAAGATAAAGATAGGACTTGCTTATGCCAAGTACCATGTGTCTTCATCTTCGTTCATGGTTAACTTGAGTTATTCTCTGTAAAAGACTGGTTTATTGACTAATATGAAACGATATTTCTTTATTTTCTTCCAGACAATCCTTGTGGCTGCAACCCTCCTTATGACTGTCTGGACAATTGAGGAGGCAACTAAACGCGTTCCTCACGACTGGGTTCCATTGCTCTATGTGTGGTCGGCAGTCCTGTGGATATTGTCAATCCTTTCGTTCGTTTTCAAGAAAAAGATTCTCCAGTTGAAAGGCTATGTCATGACCATGGTGATTCTCTGCGGATTGTTCTTTGTGGGAGCGGTGGTAGATACCTATTACGTAGCCGATATCCTTTCCAAGGACATCATCTTCAGCGGCAAGCTCAACCAGTCTTTGCTGTGTATCGCTCTCTGGACCGTCTCCGTCCTCCTGTTCCTCTATTCACGCAAACTCATCCGGAAGAATAAAAAAGAATAAGCATTTTTTTCAACTTGAATCAAATACGTATGAAAGTTGTATTATTTAGCTTTCAGTTCTTCAATCTTCCACCAGTCATCCGTCCAAGCGGATGCCTAAGCCCCTTAGCCACGCTAAGGGTGATATGGTAAATTCCCTTAAGACTATAGTCATGCGTTAAGCTTCTCCGCTTCATGCTATGCACTTTTCTTTCCTAATGCCTTCAGTCATAGTATTGATTATGGTTAATAATTTCACAGGCTAATATAGCGCTTCCCCATGAATCCTCAAAGCCTTGCCTTTGAAAAATGAACCCAATCGCCTCGTACCCATAGCGCCTCGCATTTTAGATACGAGGTCCCGTTCTATTCATTCTTCACCGCCGCCCACAAAAACAACGGCTCCCCGTAAGAACAGGGAGCCGAAGATTATTTGTAATTTTAAATCCCATATACTTTCTTGAAAGCAGCAGCGAATCCCTCTGTGTGTAGTTTGAAGAGGTATGTGTCTGGCTCTCCTTTGTTTACTACAGATAGTGAGATGTTTTTGTTGTTTCTGAGAATCTCAAAAACCATGTCGTAACATTCATCTCCATATAGGCCTTCACAACGCCAATCGCTTTCCACGTCTGTCCTTTTTACAGCATCGTCACCCAAAGCTTTGTTAAGACTATGAATAAAGCCTTGTCCTCGTCTGTAAATTATGATATTACCGCTTTTATCAGCATGCAGAAAACCAAACTCATGTTTTTTGCCCTGTTCGTCTTTAATTTTCAAGATTAGTGTGTTCTCATCAGTAACTGGATAATTCCCATGCTTTAATAAATTTAAGCTCATAAATGCAGTATCAACAACAAGATAAGCTGTTAGTTCTGCACTTGTCGTTGCCGAGTTTGAATAACTACCTTGTCCCTTTATTGCAATAATCTTATTATCGGTAGGATTACCAAACTCATCGTTTTGAGCAATTTCCATCCAGTCCCCCGTATATTCTTCTTTCATTTCGTTTGCTGATTCTGATTGATTAATGTCTGAGCCATTAGTCTTAGACGATTCACCACATGCTATCGCAATTGTAAAAGAAGCCAAAGCTATAGTTTTTAATACTTTTTTCATGTTTTTTTATTCTGAAATTTGTTTTAAATGTTCGATGGCATCTTTATGTCCCTGGCTGGCAGCTTTCTTATACCAATAAATGGCTTTTGATTCATTTACAGGAACACCATCACCATTTTCATACATAAAACCCAACCAGAATTGTGCCTCTGAATATCCTTTGTCTGCGGATTTTGTCACCCACGACACACACTTCTCGTCATCTTCTTCAAAATAAGTCATACCTAATCGCCACATAGCCTCAGCATTACCCTGTTCTGCAGATTTTGTATACCATTTTACAGCTGAGAAAAGATCTTTTTCAATACCTTCGCCGTGTTCGTAGAGATATCCAAGCCTTAATTGGGCGATTGCATTTCCATGATTTGCTGCTTTCTGATACCAGAACATGGCTTTTTCAATATTTTTCTCCACTCCTTCTCCGAATTCGTAGCATGTGCCTACATCGCTTTGGCTGGTTATATGTCCCAAATTGGCGGCTTTCAACCATGTCTTAAAAGCTAATGTGTAGTTCTTTGCATTATATGCATCCAAGCCTGCCTTGCGCAATTCATCAAGATTTTGTGCGGTAGCTAAGTTTGCGAAGAGGCAAACTGCAAAAGTCAATATAATCTTTTTCATAATATATGTGTTATTAGTTGTTTGTAGTCTTTCTTGTAGTTCTAGCTGTTGGCAAAATTATTAAGAATAATTGATAAATCCAAAAGAATTGTTTAAATTTGCGGATAGTTGTAGAAGATATAATTATCATTTTGGTTCACTACGTCTGTAGTCTTAAGAACTTTTCAGCGAAGTGTGGCAAGTCTATAACTTAAGTCTTTTCAAAAAACCACCGTAGTGTGAGTATGAAAAAGACTTAAGTGTATTTCAAAAAACACTACGGTGAAAAATAATTTACACTGTGCCAGAAATATTTTACCTCTGCGCCAGAAATATTTGTAGACTGCGGAGGAGATTCCTAAAAACAAAAAAGCCTCGCTACCGTAATGGTTGCGAGGCTTTAAGTATGAAGTAGGAGTGTGTGTTTACTTCACTTTGTCTACGATTGCCTTGAATGCGTCGAAGTTGTTCATTGCAAGGTTAGCAAGAGTCTTGCGGTTGATTTCGATTCCTGCCTTGTGGATTGCACCCATGAGCTGGCTGTAAGACATGCCTTCGAGACGGGCAGCAGCGTTGATACGCTGAATCCAGAGTGCACGGAACTGACGCTTCTTGAGCTTGCGTCCTACGTATGCGTAGGTAAGTCCTTTTTCGTATGCGTTTTTGGCAACGGTCCACACATTCTTGCGGGCACCAAACTGACCCTTAACGCGCTTCAAAATCTTTTTTCTTCTTGCACGTGATGCTACGTGGTTTACTGATCTTGGCATAATTTTGATTCTTTTTGAATGTTAGCGCCAATGTGTTACGAATCTCTCGTAGTTTTGTTATTGGTCTTGTGGGCTAAACACTCGGTTAAACTTTAATTGATTTTTGGAAAGATTTGTTTTTTAACGCAGGCAAAGAAGGTCACGAACTTGCTTAACGTTTGCACTTACTACGATTGTAGAGTGGTCGAGGTTACGCTTTTGCTTCTTAGTCTTCTTTGTGAGAATGTGGCTGTGGTAAGCGTGCTGACGCTTGATCTTTCCTGTGCCAGTGAGCTTGAAACGCTTCTTGGCAGCTGCTTTGGTTTTAACTTTTGGCATTTTTTTTGTTTGTTTTAGTTATTTAATTATGGTGGCAACGTATATACCAGGACGTTACGCACCCTTTGTTTTTTTTTGCTGTTCTTATTCTTCAGCTTCGGTTTCCTCTGCTTCAGCGGCGGGAGCGGATTGAGTGGCAACTTGTGCTTTCTCTTCGTCGCGGCGCTGCTGGCTCTTCTTTGGCTGGCCGGCTTTCTTGGGTGAGAGGATGATGCTCATTCGTTTGCCTTCGAGGGTAGGCATGCTTTCTACTTTGGCAATTTCCTCAAGGTCGTTGGCAAAACGCAGAAGGAGTACCTCGCCTTGCTCCTTGAACACGATGGAGCGTCCTTTGAAGAAGACGTAGGCTTTTACTTTGTTGCCTTCGTTGATGAAGCCTATGGCGTGCTTGAGTTTGAAGTTGTAGTCAGCATCGGCAGTTTGTGGTCCGAATCGGATTTCCTTCACTTCTACCTTCACCTGTTTTGCCTTCATCTCCTTTTGTTTCTTCTTCAACTGATAGAGGAACTTGGAGTAATCGATGAGGCGGCAAACGGGTGGATTGGCGTTGGCGGAAATCTCCACGAGATCCACTTCTTTTTCCTGTGCAAGCTTGAGGGCGTCCTGAATAGGCATTACTGCTGACTCTATGTCATCGCCTACAATTCGCACTTCACGTACTCTAATCTGTTCGTTGATTCGGTACTGCGGTTGTTGTTTTTTGTTGTCTACCTTCATTTATTTTCAAATTCAAGGTGCAAAGTTACGAATAAGTGAGCGCAATACAAAATAAAATTTAACTTTTTTTATTTTTATTGCCGAACGTGAGTAACTTCGAGCGTCAGCTCAACGTTACGAATAAGCGAGCACAATACAAAACAAAAATTCAATTTCTTTTGTTTTTGCAGCTGAATATAAGCAATTTTGCACCTTGTTGTTGTCAACTTTTTAGAAGTTTTCTGTCATGCTACGCACTTCGTCGTTGATTTTCTGAGCGAAATCTTCGAACTTCATGCTGCCCTGGTCGCCTTCGCCTTGCTTGCGGACACTAACTGTGCCTTCGGCTGCTTCCTTCTCACCAACGACGAGCATGTAAGGGATGCGCTTGAGTTCGTTGTCGCGAATCTTGCGTCCGATCTTCTCGTTGCGGTCGTCAACAATAGTGCGAACGTCGTTTGCGTTGAGGTATTCGCTTACTTGCTTTGCATAGTCGTTGAACTTCTCTGAGATAGGCAGTACTACAACCTGGTCTGGAGTGAGCCAGAGTGGGAAGTGACCTGCTGTGTGCTCGATGAGTACAGCGCAGAAGCGTTCCATTGAACCGAATGGTGCGCGGTGAATCATAACCGGACGGTGCTTCTCGTTGTCGGCTCCTGTGTATTCGAGCTTGAAGCGCTCAGGCAGGTTGTAGTCAACCTGGATGGTACCGAGCTGCCAGCGGCGTCCGATGGCGTCCTTGACCATGAAGTCGAGTTTAGGTCCGTAGAATGCAGCCTCGCCAAGTTCGGTGCGGGCGCTGAGTCCCTTCTCCTTGCATGCTTCGATGATGGCGTTTTCTGCCTCTGCCCATACTTCGTCGCTACCGATGTACTTCTCCTTGTCGTTAGGGTCGCGGAGCGAAATCTGTGCCTCGAAGTTCTGGAAGTCAAGTGCTTTGAAGATGATGTTGATGATGTCCATCACACGGAGGAATTCTCCCTTCACCTGTTCTGGAGTACAGAAGATGTGGGCATCGTCCTGAGTGAATGAGCGTACGCGGGTAAGTCCGTGAAGCTCTCCGCTCTGCTCGTAGCGGTAAACTGTACCGAACTCTGCGATGCGGAGTGGGAGGTCCTTGTATGAACGTGGCTGGCTTGCGTAGATCTCACAGTGGTGAGGGCAGTTCATAGGCTTGAGCATGTATTCCTCGTCTTCCTCAGGTGTGTGGATTGGCTGGAATGAGTCCTTGCCGTAGTGTGCATAGTGACCTGAAGTGACGTAGAGGCTCTTGCCTCCGATGTGTGGAGTCATTACCTCGAGGTAGCCGTAACGCTTCTGAATCTTGCGGAGGAAGTCCTGCAGACGGATGCGAAGTGCTGTTCCCTTTGGAAGCCACATTGGAAGTCCCTTGCCCACGCGGTCGGAGAAGAAGAAGAGTTCCATGTCCTTACCGATCTTGCGGTGGTCGCGCTTCTTTGCTTCTTCAAGCTTCTCGAGATACTCGTCGAGCATCTTCTTCTTTGGGAAGCTGATACCGTAGACACGTGTCATCATAGGACGCTTCTCGTCGCCGCGCCAGTATGCAGCAGCTACTGAGAGCACCTTGACAGCCTTGATAGGAGCTGTGGACATGAGGTGAGGACCACGGCAGAGGTCGGTATAGTTGCCCTGAGTGTAGGTGGTGATGTGACCATCTTCAAGTTCGGCAATAAGCTCGTTCTTGTAGGTCTGACCGCGGTCGCCGAAGAACTTGAGTGCGTCGGCCTTGGATATTTCGTTTCTTACAAGAGACTCCTTGCGTGCAACGAGTTCCTGCATTTTCTTCTCAATCTTTGGGAATTCTGTCTCGTTGAGCTTAACACCTTCGGGCATCATCACGTCGTAGTAGAATCCGTTCTCGATGGCAGGTCCGATACCGAACTGAGTGCCAGGATAGAGTTCCTGCAGAGCTTCTGCCATGAGGTGGGCACTTGTGTGCCAGAATGCGTGCTTGCCTTCTTCGTCGTCAAACTTGTGAAGCTTGATGGTGGCATCGCTGTTGATAGGACGGTTGAGTTCGGTGATTTCACCGTTCACGCTACATGCTACTACGTCTTGTGCCAGACGAGGACTGATGCTTTCTGCTATCTGAAGTCCTGTTACAGGTGCTTCGTATTCCCTTACGCTATTGTCGGGAAAAGTGATTTTAATCATGTGTGTATGTTGTTTTTTTAGTTTTTGTTCTGTTGTGTAGGTGTGTGTATGTGGTTTGTACACAAAATCTTTGCAAAGTTAATGCAAATCAAGCGCATTGCAAAAGAAAAAAGCGATTTTTTGAGAAAACCGCTTTTAAATGAAGAATTCATTATACTTGAAACCACTTACAACGCTTTGGGGAAGAGTTTGAGGGTGAAGGGCTGGATGCCTTCGGCTGGTGAAGAGGGGATGTAGAGCAGGTCGAGATAGATGATAAAGTCGCTGAGCGGAATGTCGGCCGCAGATGTGTAGCCGATGTTCTGGAAAGAATCCTTTGCCTGAATAAACACTCCAGACTTTATCACATCGAGGGTAATCCCCTTGATTTTAGTGTTGTAGGTCTCTACTGCCTGTTCGTGGCACTTGCTACGTGCTGCTCCCAGAAAGCTTACGTCTACGGTTGCTTCCTCCTGAAAGGCGGATTTGCTGCCTGTGTATGCCAGACTGTCGAGTGTGGCAGTAATCAGAGGTTCAAAGACCTCGTTTTCGGAATTGGCGAAAACCACGCTGTCGCATATGGCGAGATAGCTTGTCTTCGCTGTGGATGTTCCTGTGCCTTCATCAAGGCAGGAAGTTGCACTAAACAGGGTTATAAGTGCGATTGTTGATAGAAAGAGGTGTTTCATTTTCTTTTGAATTATAAATTATTATAACTCCCTCTGTCGGCAGAAGTAGCCGGAGAAGATTTCGTCGATATGGTCGAGTGGTTGGCGGAAGAGACCGAAGAGGGTGGAACCGCTTCCCGACATGGAGGCATAGACGGCACCAAGGTCGTAGAGCTGATCCTTGATGGCTGCGAGTGACGGATGAACTGGGAAAACGCTTGCCTCGAAGTCGTTCACGATGGTGTCGCGCCATTGCTCGATAGGCTGCTTGATGAGTTCAAGCAGATTGGTTTCGGGATGATGTGGCTTGATGTTAGCATAAGCGTCACGTGTGCTGATGAAAATGTCGGGCTTCACCAGAACAAGCGTCATTCCCTTGAGATTGAGGTCGATATCGGTGAACTTATTGCCTATGCCCTCGGCAAATGCCGGTTTGTTCTGTATGAAGAACGAACAGTCGGCACCCAGCTTGGTAGCCAGTTGCTCAAGTTCTGCGATGGAGAGATCGAGCTTGAAGCGCTCGTTAAGTGCTTTAAGGGTGAATGCCGCATCGGCACTTCCTCCGCCCAGTCCTGCTCCTGTAGGAATCTGCTTGAAGAGGTGTATGCTTACAGGCTTAACCTTGTCGGGATTAGCTTGTTGCAGCAAACGGTATGCTCTCATGACGAGGTTGTCTTCTGGCGATCCGTTGAGGATTTCACCCGATACCTTGAGTTGCACATCATCCTGACTGCTTGTGATTTCCAAAGCGTCGGTAAACGGGATGGGGTAGAAGATGGTCTCAAGGTTGTGGTAACCATCGGGACGACGTTCTACGACGTTCAGTCCGATATTGATTTTTGCGTTAGGATAAGTTATCATATTCCTTTAGCTGTTGCTATGATGATTAGTACTATGTAGTTGGCTACGATTAAGAGTAGGAAGTTGTTGATGTCGGACCTGAGATACCCTGAGGAGGTATATTGTTCCGATATGGTGGAATTGACTTTGCTGGTACGTTGGCGAATGAAGGCATAGATGAAGTAGAAGAGCGTACCCATGATTATGCCTACGATGGCTCCTACGGTCACGTCACCCAGATAGTGAACACCCAGATACAGACGTGTGAAGGTTGTAGTCGTGCACCAGAAGAAGAGTGCGATGCTCATGCGCCAGTCGCGGAAGAGCAAGGCAAGCATGGTTGCCACACAGAAGGTGTTGCTGGCATGTCCTGAGAAGAATCCGAAGCGACCGCCACGATAGCCGTTGACGGTATCGACAAGATACATGATTGTTGGGTCTTGCGTAGGACGCCAGCGTGCGATGGTGGGTTTTACATATCCTGAGCAGATGCGGTCGGTTACGAATATCATAAGAGCGATGCAGAGGATGATGTAAAGCGATTGCTTAGGTGCGTTGTTCTTGAAGATAACGTAGAAGAGCATGAGGATGAGTGCTGTCCACGACCAGGTACTGGTGACAGTTGTCATCAGATTGTCCCAGAACAGCGATTCGCTGCCGTTGAGAGCCAGAGTTGCTTGTTGGTCGAAAGCCAGTATCTCTTCCATATCAACTATATTACTTCAAATACTTCGTTTTGTACCCAGCCCTGTTTGCCGTCATCGTATTTCACCTCGTTCCAGCCGTCCTCTGTGCTGTCGAGAATCTCAATCCGAGTACCTTCGTGAACCACAAACAGCTGAGTGCTGCTTTCTGAAGGTGAACTGAGAATGGTGGCCGACGGGGCTGTTATAATAGCTACATCGGTACGTTGCTGCTCATGAAGCAGAAGGTATGCACAAAGATTGGCAACGATGGTTATGATGAGCAAGGCTGCAGCTCCGTAGAATCCTGTCTTGCGAAGCTTCAGAGGTTCTGTGAATCGGTAAACCATAAAACCTGCGAGCATGAGTACGAATGCCACCATACCTATAATCTTCCACGTCCCTGCGCTGAAGATGCTGGCTATGCCATGCAGCTTGTCCTTGAGGAATGTCTGTGCAGTTGGCGCAATCTTGTCAATTGTATGGGTGCGGACGAAAGCGAGGTTTGTCTTGATGTCGTCGTCGCCAGGTGCCAGGCGTAGGGCACGTTCGTAGTTGATGATAGCCCATGCTATGCTGTCCTGCTTATAGTAGCAGTTGGCGAGATTGTAGAGCAGTTCCGCAGACTTGCCCTTGTTCGTGATGACAGCCAGGTACAGATCTGCCGCCTCGGCAAAGTCTTCCTCTGCATAGAGCGAGTCTGCAAGAGTGATGGCATCGTCCCATTTGTCGTTCTCGGCTGAAGCCTGAAGCGGCGTCAGCAGAAGCAGGGCAACGATTACGCCGAGGACACGTGATGCAGAATCGGCTGACTTCTCCGACTTCGGCTTGATGTTGTTCTCTATCTGTGTGATGAGTGAAATGGCATGATTGTAGATTGTCTCCATGTTCTCATTTGGATTGCCTGGAGCATAACGCGCAAACTCGCAGTCGCTCAGTACGTTAAGGAACTGACTGATGATGTCTGTCGGAACTCCGAGACGGTTAAGTTCGCCTTCCACGTTGTCCTTGTTGAGGTGCTCACGAGGCAGACGTAGTTTGTCGGTGGTATAGCCGTAGAGAGCCTTGAGAACTTCGTCGTAGAACTCGTTGGCCTGATGTAGCTTGAGCAGTTGTGCCGCACGATTGAGCTTGGTCTTTGCCACCTTGTTGGCTTTCTTCTGCTTCCTGTCGGCAATGTCAACTATTGTGTTTACCTGCTTTACACATATTATATATATAATAAGGAAGAGGAGAAGTGAACCGCCATAAACGATTGCCTCAAGGCTACCGAACAACGAGTCGTTGTCTGTGTCGGCAAACGAGATGTTCTTGGTCTTGATGTATCGGATGTCGTGGTTCAGTTCTTCCACATCCTGACTTGAGGTGAAATCGTTGACTGTGCCTGAGCCTCCGTTACGGCTTCTTTCCACGTTGACGGTATAGGGCTGAGTGGTCAGGGTCTTGTAGGAATGGGAGTTGGTGTCGAAGTAGCAGAATTTGACTGCCGGAATGGTGTATTTGCCCTTGTGACGTGGAACCACGGTATATTCGAACACCTTCGTGCCTTTGTATCCTCCGGTGCTGATATTGAAATTGTCAATAACCTTCGGGTCGTAAACCTCAAAGTCGGCAGGGAAGTTCACCTTTGGGCTTTCGAGAAGCTTGAGGTTGCCCTGACCTTCAACGGTCAGTCGAAGAGTGATGGCTTCGTTGGCTTTAACCGTTTCGGGAGTGAGGTTAGACTGAATGGTGAAATTACCCACACCACCAGTATATTCTGCTGGTTTGGCTGGGAGAGGAAGTACGTTGATTTTGACAGCCGGAGCGATTATCTTCTTCTTTATCTCAATCATGCTACTCATTCCGTTGAAATAGGCATCGATTGGGTCTATGTTGCGATTGGGCTGTGCCACAACTCCTTCGTAGGTGATGGCTGGAATGGTCAGATTGCCTGATTTTTGCGGGAAGAGAACATACTGGTTCCAAACAACTGTGCGATAGTTGTGTCCTTTGTACGACTCAACTGAGAACTGCTTGTTATTCGGCAGATCCATCTCCTGAATCTGGAAACCGTCGAGCGTAGGCATCTGATTGTCGAGCTGAATCAGGTTGACGAGAGTGTAGATCTTGTAAGTCACAAGAATGGCTTCCTGTTCATAGACGGTGGTGCGGTTTGCCGTAGCCGTGATGAAGAGGTCGTTCGGACCTATGTTGGTAGATGTGTTTTCGTGAACCTCGTTCTGCTGACGATGTGAGCCTTGGGAGTTTGGTTGCGAACCGCCTCCGTTTCTGCCTTTCACAACCTTAATCTTACGAGGCTGCGACTTGATGCTCTGTCCGTTGTACTGAATGGATGCAGGCTCAATGGTGAATGTGCCGGTTGAGACCGCGCGAAGGATATAGGTGAATGTGATGGAGCTGCTCTGACTCGTCTTGCCATTGATAATCTGATAACTGCTCTGGCTTGACTTCGCAGGTCCGTAGATAACTTCGAATCCCTTGAAGCTGGGTGCTCCGAAGTTTGCTACTTCACTTGAGTTGATGGTAAATCTTACTCTGAACTGCTCATCGACTTCCACCGTGGAAGGTGCATCGACGATGATATCGACATTTGCTGCAATGGCGCAAACGGCTGATGTGATAAAGAGTAGGAGTGTTATAGCGTAATGTTTCATACTGATGATTTTGCACATTTACCAGTCTTTCTCCAGTCGACGCATAGGTGCTGTGCGCTGGTTAAGACGACGTTGTATCTTTTTCTCGTCCTGAAGGGCGGCATTGAGCAACTGCTCGGCAGTTTTGTCGTCCATCTCATTCTTCTTCTGTCCGTTCTGAGGGTTAGACTGTCCGTTCTGGGAGTTGTTCTGGTTTTCCTTCTTATCCTGATTTTGATTCTGGTTCTCGTCCTGATTCTTCTGGTCTTTCTTCTCCGGGTCTTTCTTGTCCTGCTGGTTGTCCTGGTTATCTTTCTTCTCGTCTTTCTGATCCTCAGGCTTCTGCTGGTCTTTCTTGTCCTTCTTGTCTTCCTGTTTTTGGTTTTCGTTTTGGTTTTGTTTCTGGTCTTGGTTCTGGTTCTGCTGGTTCTTCTTCAACAGATACTGAGCCTTGGCCAGATTGTAGCGTGTTTCGTTGTCTGCAGGGTTGTAGCGCAACGCACTCTTGTACGCCTCGATAGCCTTGGTGAGGAATGCGTTTGTGAGTTCCGGTCGGCTCTTCATGGCACCAACTCCTTGGGTGTAGTACAGGTTTCCTATGTTGTGGAGTATGGTTGCACTTTTCTTTTTATTGTTGCCCGACAGATCCAATGCTTTCTTGTAGTTCTCCAATGCTGTTGAGTCGTTTCCCATCAGCCGTTGAATGTTAGCCAGGTTGTAGAGTCCCTCAACAGACAACTCGGAATTGACAGAGCGTTGGTAGTTGACTTCCGCCTCGTTGGTGTTGAGCTGACGGAAGAAGTAGTTACCCATGCGGATGTGGTCGCGATAGGTTTTCTGGGCAAATGTACTCATGGTGCAAAATGCCGCTATGTATAGTATGATGAGTCGTTTCAAAACTGAAGATTTGTTGATGGTTGGTTATTTATTTGAACACCTTGAAGTTCTTTAGCAGAGGATTCTTCTTGCTCATGATGCATGTCTCAAGTATTATGCAGATAAGCAACACTATGGCAACGGCCATGAACAGTTCCTCGTGTTCTGCAAATATCTCAGAAGTATATTCCTCGCTTTGCATCTTGTTGATTTCTGCCAAAAGTTTGTTCTGTGCCTGGTCTGAAGATGTGACGTGGATATATACTCCGTTGGCAGCCATGGCGATTTCCTGACCAACCTTCTCGTTGAGATGGGTAATTACCACCTTGCCCTCGGAATCCTTCTTGAACTCGCCGTTGCCCAACGGTATAGGTCCGCCTTCTGCCGTTCCCACAGAGAGAACGAAGATGCGTATGCCTGATTCCGCCAATTGCTTGGCTGCCTCTATAGCACCCTGTTCATGGTCTTCGGCATCGGTTATGAGAATCAGAGCCTTACCTACATTCTCGTTTTTGGAGAAACTGCGTCCCGCACATAATATCGCTTCTGCGAGGTTTGTGCCTTGGGTGGAAATGGTGGATGTGCCGAGTTGGTCAAGATACATCTTTGCCGAAACTCCGTCTACAGTCAGAGGAAGGATTGTTATCGCAGTTCCTGCAAATGCGATAAGTCCGACTTTGTCGTTGTCCAGTTTCTCGGTAAGTTTGCTGACCAGCATCTTGGACTTGGTCAGACGGCTCGGGGAGATGTCCTGACACAACATGGAATTGGAAACGTCAACGGCAATTATTGCCTCTATACCTTTATGTGTAATTTCCTGAGAAGAAGGCTGGCTTGTCTGCGGACGTGCTATGAGCAAAGTGAGCAGAGCCAGAATCAGCATCATAAGCCCGAATTTTAGATGTTTCCGCTTATACGACACTTCTGGCATGAGGTGAGCTATCAGCTGAGGATCACCAATCATCTTGATGCGCTTCTTCTGAAGTCTGCAAATATACCAATACACCAAAATGAGTACTGGAATAATCAGCATTATATATAGAAATAATGGATGTGCAAATCTAAACATTGAATCTGTATATTATAATTATGGTATGCGTCGTAAGACGAACATACGCATTAGGATTTCCAAGAGGAAGATGGCAAGTGCGGCAATTGCAAAAGGCTCGAAGAATTCATCACGTTTACTGATTTGTCTTACATTGAGCTTCGTACGTTCCATCTTGTCTATTTCGTCGTAAATCTCGGCAAGTTCCTGATTCTCCTGGGCACGGAAGTACTTTCCTCCAGTCTCTGCAGAAATCTTACGCATGGTTGTTTCGTCAATCTCTACAGGAACCATAGCCGTTCCGCCAGTGGGAAGAGGGAATGGCGCCATACCGTTGCGACCGATACCGATGGTGTAGATTCTTACATTCTGCTTCTTGGCAATCTCACATGCTGTGAGCGGAGCGATTGTTCCGGAGTTGTTCACACCGTCGGTAAGCAGGATGATGACTTTTGACTTTGCCTTGCTCTCACGAAGACGCAGGAGCGAGTTCATGATGCCGTCGCCAATTGCTGTACCGTCGGCTATCATGCCCTTGGCTGCCATTTGGTTGTCAGCACTCTGGTAAAGATTCATGAGTACGGCATGGTCTGTTGTGAGCGGGCAAAGAGTGAATGCCTCTGCTGCGAAGAAGGTGAGTCCTATGTTGTCGTTCGGACGTTTGTCGATGAATCGGCTTGCGATATTCTTCAAGGCTTCCACGCGGTTGGGCTTAAAGTCCTGGGTGAGCATACTGGTTGACACGTCTACCGCCAGCATGATGTCAATACCTTCTATGTCTGTGTCGTTCCAGGAGTGTTTCTTCTGCGGGCGGGCGATGATAATCACTACCAACGCAAAAATGATGATTCGCAGAATGTTGGGAACTGGAATCAGTAATGACCTGAAGGAACGACGTACGTAGATGTATTTCTCTGTCTCAGGAAGGAGTAGGGATGCATGGCTGTGTTTGTGATGCAGCACATACCACACGATGTATGGTATGAGCAGCGTCAGAAGCAGTAGCATATATGGGTTCTTGAATTCCATCCGTTGATTGTTTGAAGGTTAGAGCCAAAGGAGGTAGAGTCTGTAAATGGTGTAGCCAAGTGCGCAAAGGGTGGCAACAGAGAGCACTCCAACTGTGATATACATGATGGTGCGATTCTCAGGTGAGCCTTTCTCGACTATGATTACTTCCTCGGGCTTGTTGTTCTCTACCTCTTCCTGTTTTGTTTGATTGATGTATTCTATAGCGTAGAGCAGGTTGCGGTCATTCTCGTTGACTACGGTGCTGTATTTTGCGAATTTCACAAGGTCGGCTGTCGCAAGGATAGACTGCACATCCTTAATCATCTGCTCGTCGTTGACAGCCTTGAGGTGATAGATGATTTCGTCGGATGTCATCTCCATGGCGTTGAAGTTGTAACGTTCCTTGATATAATTACGCAGAGTGTCGGTAAGCCATGTGTAGTATTCCTTGGTTGCCGCCTGACGATGCTGTTCGTCCCAGTTCTCAATTTCCCTCCAGTCGCGCGCACTCTTGATTTTCTCGATTTCCTGCATAGCCTGTTTGTGAGGAGCAAGGCGAGGCTTGACCTTTATGCGGCGAATGATAGGCTTATTGTCCTTGAGACGAATAATAATGTATAGTATGACCAAAGCTGCGAACATAATGACGAAGACAAGGATATATGGAACTGACCATTCATCCTTTTCATACGGTAGAGTCATCATGTCCTTGTTTGGAGCAATTTCATTGACTTTGGTGGTGTCGATGTCAACAGTAAGCACTTTAAGGGCGAGATTCTTACCTGAAGTATAGTGCTTGTTGTCTACAATAACTTCGACAGGGGGAATGTAATAGAGAGCTGAATCGAATGATGTAACAGAGTAGGAACGACGCAACACCATTCTCTCACCATTGTTGATGAGGTCTGTGTCGATGTCGCTGGTGCGCTGTACTTCCACTCCTGGCACAATCATCGCCAGAGAGTCGTAAACAGGAATTTCCACTTTGGACTTCCTGCCTGTGCTTACCTCCACGGTTATTTCCGTAGGCTCACCAATAAGAATTTGTGTGTTGCTGATTTTTGCGTCAACGGTAACCTGGGCATTGATGCAGCATACTGAAGACATGAAGATTGTCAGCAATAGCAAAAACCTATTTCTAATATATCTTGTCATTTTCAATAATTCATTTTCTCATTCTGAACAAACCAATAAGACCCTTGACGAAGTCTTCGTCGGTACGCAAGTGGGCACAGTCGATTCTGGCACGAGCGAAAGTTTCGACCAGCCAGCTGTTGTGCTTCAGCCACCATTCGTGGTGAGCACGGCGCAAACGTTTGGAAGAAGTGTCGATATACATTTCCTTGCCGCTTTCCGCATCCTTCACCTTGAGCAGACCGACGTTTGGCATGTCCATCATGCGCTGGTCGTAGATCTGCAGAGCCACTACGTCGTGACGACGGCTCCCTATCATCAGCTGGTTGCTGAAGTCCTTAGGGTCGAAGAAGTCGCTTAGGATAAAAACGGTACAGCGTTTCTTTATGGCATTGGTCATGAACTCCACAGCCATGCCAATGTCCGTATTAAAGCTCTGTGGCTGGAAATTCAGCAGTTCGTGGATGATGAACAGAATGTGCTTGCGTCCCTTCTTTGGAGGAATGAATTTCTCTATGCGATCGGAAAAGAATATGACACCAACCTTGTCGTTGTTACCAATGGCTGAGAAGGCGAGAGTGGCAGCAATTTCTGTTGCCATCTGACGCTTGGTCTCTCCGCTGGTTCCGAAATCCAAACTTCCAGAGACATCAATCATCAGCATTACCGTCAGTTCGCGCTCCTCTTCGAATACCTTCACATAGGGATGGTCGAAGCGTGCCGTGACATTCCAATCGATGTCGCGCACATCATCACCGTATTGATATTCGCGGACTTCGGCAAAGGCCATACCACGCCCCTTGAACGCTGTGTGGTATTCACCAGCGAACACGTTGCTCGAAAGACCTCTTGCCTTAATCTCGATGCGACGAACCTGTTGTAGTAGTTCTTCTGTTTCCAATTGTGGTCGTGATTGTTTCGGGTTAATCAAGGCACTTCAACCTTGTTGATGATGCGGCTGATGATTTCCATCTGACTCACGTTGCTTGCTTCTGCTTCATAAGTAAGACCGATGCGATGGCGGAGCACATCCGCAGCTACAGCTCTCACGTCTTCTGGGATAACATAACCGCGATGCTTGATGAATGCGTAAGCACGTGATGCAAGAGCCAGGTTGATTGAAGCACGTGGAGAACCACCGAAAGCAATAAGACCAACCATATCGCGCAGGCCGTAGCGGTCGGGATAACGGGTTGCAAATACGATGTCTGCAATATACTGCTCAATCTTCTCGTCAACGTATATGCCTGTTACAACGTTGCGGGCAGCGTCGATGTCTTTCAATCCCATGATAGGCTTGACTTCCTGCTCTTCAGGTTGGATGTTCTGACGGATGATGTGCTTCTCTTCCTCAATTCCTGGGTAGTCAACTACGACTTTGAGCATGAAACGGTCAACCTGCGCTTCTGGCAGAGGATATGTACCTTCCTGCTCAATTGGGTTCTGAGTTGCAAGTACGAGGAAGGGGTGGGGAAGTTTGTAAGTCTCATTGGAGAGAGTTACCTGACGCTCCTGCATGGCTTCGAGAAGTGCACTTTGAACCTTTGCCGGAGCACGGTTGATTTCATCTGCAAGGACGAAATTGGCAAAGATTGGACCACGCTTGGATTCAAACTTTCCCTCACGCTGATTGTATATCATGGTGCCGACCACGTCAGCAGGAAGCAAGTCTGGGGTAAACTGTATACGACTGAATTTTCCTTCAATCAGACCTGCGAGTGTTCTGATTGCCTTAGTCTTTGCTAGACCTGGTACACCTTCGAGCAAAACGTGTCCGTCGCTCAGGAGGCCTATGATCAATGATTCTACCAAATGACGCTGGCCGATAATGTATTGGTCCATGCCTGTCATCAGGTTTGTCACCATAACACTGTGTTGCTCTATTCGCTCGTTCAGTGCCTTAATGTCAATTGCGTTTGTCATTTATAAGTACTTGTTTTTGTTTAGTTCAATTTGACTGCAAATTTACCCATTTTCCAGTAAACGGTGGACTGAAAAATGTTTAATAAAGTATAAAACGACTCTTGTGTCGTATTCATTTAATAGATTTTAACTTTCAATAGTCTTTCATCTTTGGAGTCTTCAGATGCTTTATAATAATATATCAGATATGCGAGAGAGCGAATTAAAACTATTTTAGAATAAAAATCATCAAAAAATTTGTCAGTTAAAAAAATAACCGTACCTTTGCACTCGCTTTTGAAAAATTCCTTTCTCTTGGCAAGGAATTATGAGCTGACATGATGGTGGATGTAGTTCAGTCGGTTAGAGCGTCAGATTGTGGTTCTGAATGTCGTGGGTTCGAGTCCCACCATCCACCCTTCGGGTAGTCCTTGCAGAGATATCTGTAAGGTCTTTTTTTTGTTAATCCTCTAAGTATTACTCCCTAATCTAAATACTTATCTTTATGAAATCAAGATTTTTTACTTTCGCCTTGGCAGCTCTTTTCTGCCAGATGTCTTTTGCCCAACAAGTGATTACCAAGCAGGCGGACAATACAGAAGTTGTGAATACAACAGAGATTGCCAAAGACGTTAAGGGCTATAAGGCTCAGACTCCTGTAGAGATTTATATTAAGAAAGGTAAGGTTGTAAAGGTTGCCGTACTTCCTAACCGCGAAGGACCAAAATATATGAAGATGGTGAGCGAGGGAATCCTTTCAAAATGGAATGGTTTGAAGTTGGCTACTGCGATGAATCTGAAGGTTGATGCAGTAACAGGTGCGACATACACCTCAAATGCAATAATTGATAACGTAAAGCGCGGTTTAAAGTACTATATTGAACAAAAATAGTAGATTTTTCTGTCAATTTGTAAGTAAATCTGCAAATTCTTTGCGTTTTCGTTTGCGGTTCGTGTGAAAAACACTAAATTTGCAATGCGAAACCATCTTGAGTATGCAAAGAGCCTCTATTTACATAGCATAGAATTGGCCTTTCCTAATCAAAACGGAGAGGCTTTCTTTGTTTTATGTGGTAAAATGGCAAAGTCTTTGTAAAAGAGATGGTAATATGTTGAATATAAAACAATTAAATAAGAAATAATGAAACATCAGTTACGTAGTGCTGTTTGTACTGAAGGACGAAGAATGGCTGGTGCCCGCGCTTTGTGGGTGGCAAACGGAATGAAGCGTGAGCAGTTTGGCAAACCTATTATTGCAATCGTAAATTCATTTACTCAGTTCGTTCCTGGACATACTCACCTTCATGAGGCAGGTCAGATTATAAAGGCAGAGATTGAAAAGTTGGGTTGTTATGCAGCCGAATTCAATACAATAGCTATTGACGACGGTATCGCAATGGGACATGACGGTATGCTTTATTCGTTGCCAAGCCGTGATATCATAGCTGACTCTGTAGAGTATATGTGCAATGCCCATAAGGCTGACGCGATGATTTGCATCTCCAATTGCGACAAAATCACTCCTGGTATGCTGATGGCTGCTATGCGACTGAATATCCCTGCTGTGTTTGTGAGCGGAGGTCCTATGGAGGCAGGTAAGTATAAAGGTGAGAACCTTGACTTGATTGCCGCTATGATTAAGGGTGCCGACCCAACAGTAAATGATGAGGAACTGGCTGAGGTGGAGAACCGTGCATGTCCTGGTTGCGGATGCTGCTCAGGTATGTTCACAGCCAACTCCATGAACAACCTTACTGAGGCTATTGGTCTTTCATTACCTGGTAACGGAACTATTCTCGCTACACATGTTAACCGCAAGGAACTGATGAAGGCTGCGGCTCGTCAGATAGTGAAGAATGCGTTTGCTTATTACGAAGACGGCGACGATAGCGTTTTGCCACGTAGTATTGCAACCCGTCAGGCTTTCCTCAACGCTATGACTCTGGATATAGCTATGGGCGCATCCACCAATACTGTGCTTCACTTACTGGCAGTTGCTCAGGAAGCTGGGGTTGACTTTACCATGGCTGATATCGATGCTCTCTCACGCAAAACTCCTTTCCTCTGCAAACTGGCGCCTAATTCACAGAAGTATTCTGTTCAAGAATGTGGACGTGCCGGTGGCATGATGGGACTCCTTGGTGAACTTGCCAAAGGCGGTCTTATCAATACAAGTGTTAAACGTGTAAACGGAGCTACACTTGCTGAGGATATTGAAAAGTACTCTATCCTCAAGGATAATGTAGATCCGGAGGCAAAGCGTATTTATTCTTCAGCTCCTGCAGGTAAGTTCTGCAATCAGCTTGGTGTTCAGAATACTAATTATGAAACACTCGATACAGACCGTGAAAATGGTTGTATCCGTGATATAGAACATGCTTACACCAAGGATGGCGGTATGGCAATCCTCTTCGGAAACATTGCCCAGGACGGTTGCGTAGTTAAGACTGCCGGTGTGGACGAAAGCATCTGGAAGTTCAGCGGTCCTGCTGTAGTATTCGATTCACAGGAAGATGCCTGTGAGGGAATCCTTGGCGGTAAGGTTAAGAAGGGTGATGTAGTCGTGATTACTCACGAAGGACCAAAGGGCGGACCTGGTATGCAGGAAATGCTTTATCCAACCAGCTATATCAAATCTATGCATATGGGTAAGGAATGTGCCTTGATTACTGACGGACGCTTTTCCGGAGGAACAAGCGGACTGAGTATAGGTCACGTGTCTCCTGAAGCTGCCGCAGGTGGAAACATCGGTAAGATTGTTGATGGCGACATCATAGAGATAGATATTCCTAACCGCAGTATCAACGTTCGCTTGAGCGATGAGGAACTGGCTGCACGCCCACAGCAACCATTAAAGCGTAAGCGTGTGGTTAGTAAGTCTTTGCGTGCTTATGCTCAGAGCGTTAGTTCAGCTGATAAAGGCGGAGTAAGAATTATTGATTAATTACAATTCAAAATATAGAATGAGTAAGATTACAGGTAGTGAAGCTCTGATGAGAGCGTTGCAACATGAAGGTGTGAAGACCATATTTGGATATCCAGGTGGATCTATCATGCCGGTTTATGATGCTCTCTATGACTATACACGAGGTGAGAAGAAGGCGTTTGACCATATTCTCGTGCGTCACGAACAAGGTGCCACTCATGCAGCAGAGGGCTATGCCCGTGTGAGCGGAGAGGTAGGTTGTGCTATCGTGACCAGCGGACCTGGTGCTACAAATACCTTAACAGGTGTGGCCGATGCCATGCTGGATTCAACTCCTATCGTGGTGATTGCAGGTCAGGTGCCAATTTCTGCACTTGGTACGGACTTCTTCCAAGAGGTTGACCTTGTTGGTGTGGCCCAACCAATTTCCAAATGGAGCTATCAGATTCGTCATGCCGAAGACATAGCATGGGCTGTCAGTCGTGCGTTCTATATCGCCCGTAGTGGACGTCCCGGTCCTGTGGTTCTTGACTTCCCAAAGAACGCTCAGACAGAAATGGTGGAGTTCAAGCCTGAAAAGGTAGACTTCGTCCGTTCTTACGTTCCTTATCCAAAACTCGATAATGAAGCTGTCCGTCAGGCTGCAGAACTCATAAATAATGCGAAAAAGCCATTGGCTCTCGTTGGTCAGGGAGTGGAACTGGGTAATGCACAGGACGAACTTCTTGCATTCCTTGAAAAAGCCGATATTCCTGCAGGTCGTACTATGCTTGGCCTGAGTGCCCTGCCAAGTACCCATCCTCTGAATGTGGGAATGTTGGGTATGCATGGTAACTATGCTGTCAATCTCAAGGAACAGGAGTGTGACGTACTGATTGCTATTGGTATGCGTTTCAGCGACCGTGTAACTGGAAGTCTTAAGACTTATGCAAAACAGGCAAAGGTGATTCACCTCGATATAGACCGAAGCGAGATTAACAAGAATGTAAAGACAGATGTGGCTGTTGTTGCAGACTGTAAGGAGTCACTTCCAGCTATTACAGCTCTTATTAATAAGAATAATCATAGCGAATGGCGTGATTCCTTCAAACCACTTGATGAGAAGGAACGTGTAAAGGTCATCGAACCAGCTATCCATCCTACAGAAGGACCTTTGCTTATGGGTGAGGTCGTTAATACTGTAGCTGAGGCAACTAAGGGAGATGCCGTTCTCGTTACCGATGTGGGTCAGAACCAGCTCTTCGCAACCCGTTATTTCAAATATCCTAAGCGTCGCAGTATCTGTACAAGTGGTGGATTGGGAACTATGGGTTATGGTATGCCAGCTGCTATCGGAGCCACTTTCGGTGCTTCAGACCGTACCGTTTGCTGCTTCATGGGTGACGGCGGTTTCCAGATGTGTATAGAGGAACTTGGTACTATCATGGAACAGCAGGCTCCTGTGAAGATGATTCTGATGAATAATAACTATCTGGGTAATGTGCGTCAATGGCAGGATATGTTCTGGCAACGCCGTAAGTCGTTTACAAGAATGATGAACCCTTGCTACGAATTGATTGCAAAGGGTTATGGCATTCCATATGCTTGTGTTACCGAACGAAAGGATTTACAGGGTGCTGTTGACAAGATGCTTGCAACCAAAGGTCCGTATATCCTTGAATGCGCAATACTTGAAGACGACGATGTACTGCCTATGACACCGCCGGGAAAGAATGTGGATGATATGATGTTGGAGGTTAAATAATTATGGAAGAAAACAAACTATATACCATTCTCGTTTATTCTGAGAATATAGCAGGTGTGCTGAATCAGATTACAGCTGTGTTTACTCGCCGTCAGGTGAATATCGAAAGCCTTAACGTATGTGCTTCGTCCACTCCTGGTGTACATAAATACACCATTACTTGCAATTGCGATGAGGAGATGGCAAAGATTCTCACCCGACAGATTGAGAAGCGTATTGATGTGCTGAAGGCCGATTACTATACTGATGAAGAACTCTTTATCCTGGAGACTTCGTTGCTGAAGATTTCCACTCCGATGATGTTGGAAAATATGAATGTAGGAAAGATACTTCGTGCTCATGATGCCCGCATTGTTGAGGTTAACTCTACCTATGCAGCTGTGGAAAAGACAGGCTTCACAGATGATATCCTCTCGCTGTATCATAGTTTGAATGAACTTGGTGCTGTGCTGCAGTTTGTTCGTTCCGGACGTATCACCATCACACGCAGTCGTGTAGAGCACCTTGACGAATATCTGGCAGAAAGGGAAAAGGAGCGTAATGAAGAAGATTGATACGACATCCATAGTTGTTGATCCCTTCAATACTGACTTCTGTCAGCGATGGACCTGGACAATGCTTGGCAAGACCCTGCTCAATGCCGCAGAGAACCATGCTAAGGCTCGTGGCTTCGGAATGATGGATCTTAATGGACGCCACTATACTTGGGTGTTGTCGCGTCTGACCATTGAGATGCAGAGTATGCCGACTGCATATCATAATGTCAATGTGTCCACCTGGATTGAAAACATTTACCGCCTGTTTACCAACCGTAATTTCGCTATTAAGGATGAAGATGGTACGGTATATGGCTATGCTCGCAGCATCTGGGCTATGATTGACTACGAAACTCGTAAGCCTATGCAGCTGGAGCAGATTGAGGGCGAACTGTTTCAGGCATATCTCTTGCCGGAAGAACCCTGTCCCATTGCTGCTCAAGGGCGAGTTAGGGCATTGACCGATGCTGACTATGTGAAGTCGCATCATGCTAAGTACAGCGACATAGATATGAACAGCCACGTAAACAGCATCAAGTATATTGAGCATATCATGGATTTGTTCTCAATTGATGACTACAAGGATGGGCGCAATCTTCATCGTCTTGAGATTTCGTATATGGCTGAGAGCCGCTATGGTGATTTGCTATCGTTCTTCAAACGTAAAGTTAGCGATAATAAATACGAGGTGGAAGTTCGCAAGGACTTCATTCCTGGAGGCGACCGTGGCACACCAATTGTGCGAGCCTCTTTGGAATTCTCCTGAAAGGCGAAAAGGCGAATGAGGTAATAACGTTAATCGTTATAACGTCAAATCGAAATATAGAATAATCGAATCTAGTAATTATTTATCATTTATACATTAATTTTTTATTATTATGGCAAAAATGAATTTTGGCGGTGTTATCGAAGAAGTGATGACCCGCGAAGAGTTTCCTCTTGAGAAAGCCCGTGAAGTGTTGAAAAATGAAACCATCGCCGTTCTCGGTTATGGTGTTCAGGGTCCTGGTCAGGCATGCAACCTGCGTGACAATGGTTTCAACGTGATTGTTGGTCAGCGTCCAGGTAAGACTTACGAAAAGGCTGTTGCTGACGGATGGAAGCCAGGTGAGACACTTTTCTCTCTTGAAGAGGCAGCAGAAAAGGGTACAATCGTTTGTATGCTTCTCTCAGATGCTGCTCAGATGCAGCTTTGGCCAACTATCAAGCCATACCTTACTGCAGGTAAGACTCTCTATTTCTCTCACGGATTCGCTATCAACTGGAACGATCGCACAGGCGTTGTTCCTCCAAAGGATATCGACGTTATCATGGTTGCACCAAAGGGTAGTGGTACCAGCCTCCGTACCATGTTCCTCGAAGGTCGTGGCTTGAACTCAAGCTATGCAGTATATCAGGATGCAAGTGGTCACGCTACAGACAAGGTTCTTGCATTCGGTATCGGTATCGGTTCTGGTTATATGTTCGAGACTACATTCAAACGTGAAGCAACAAGTGACCTTACAGGTGAACGTGGTTCACTCATGGGTGCTATCCAGGGTCTTCTCCTTGCTCAGTATGAAGTTCTCCGTGAAAATGGTCACACTCCATCTGAGGCATTCAACGAAACAGTCGAGGAACTCACTCAGTCACTCATGCCTCTCTTTGCAAAGAACGGCATGGACTGGATGTACGCAAACTGCTCTACTACAGCTCAGCGTGGTGCTCTTGACTGGATGGGTCCTTTCCACGACGCTATCAAGCCAGTTGTTGAGAAACTCTACCACAGCGTTGTAACTGGTAATGAGGCTCAGATATCAATCGATGCTAACTCTAAGCCAGACTACCGCGTAGGTCTTGAGAAGGAACTCCAGGCTCTCCGCGACAGCGAAATGTGGCGTACTGGCGAGGTAGTTCGTAAACTTCGTCCAGAAAACGACTAATTTAACAGTTGTATAATAAAAATGCAGGACAAAGAGAAATCTCTGAGTCCTGCATTTTTTTTGATGCTTTTTCTTGTTGTTCGTTTTAAGCTGTTTATTCTATTATGCTCGTATGAGAACTTTTCTGTTTGCAATCAATAGCCGTAGGTGGCGATTACACCCATTGAACTGCCGTCGTTAACCATATACTGGCATCCGCTAATCTGTTCTTTTCCTGAAGAGAGTGTGGTCTTCATGTAGAGCATGTTATAAGTAACGGATGTGTTATCTATGGTGTTTTCTATGCGAAGAGTGGATGGCAGGTAAGTTGTACCCTTTCCGAGCAGTCCTGCATAGTAGAGGAATTCCAGTCCGTTGCAACCGAAAGCTTCGGTAGAGAGTTCTGGAAGCAGTCCGTTGATGTTTTCAACGAGTGCGTCATCATTGTACTCGTAGGTATAAGTGTAAATTTCCTGACGGGCAGCTATATCTGGAGTGTAGACAATCTGAAGCAGACGTCCGTCCATGCTCCATGTAAGTCTTGCCATTGCTCCTTTCTGCTGAGTTCCGCCAAATGCGCTTTCGTTGCGATATATCACGTTCCATTCAGCAAGATACCCATTGGCGTAGGAGTAGTGGTAGGTGGTTGTTCCACTCTCTGCAGTTGCAATCACTCCCTCATTCATCGTAAGAGTGATAGGGTACTGGCTGTTGTCGGTTGTTATCTTGACGTTGTCTGTGCCGTAGTTGAGCCGGTAGGTATAGCTTTGGCTCAAGCCTGATGTCTCGCTGCTGCGTTCGGTAGATGTAGCGCTTTGCATCACCCAGTTCCTTGTGCCTGTATATGTGAAAGCCCATTGACGCACATTCTCGAAGTTGCCGCTGTAGGTTATCCTTTTCACAGTAGCTCCTGTGCTGTTTGGAGTATGTACTTTGTCGGCGAGTGATGAGCTGTGGCTGTCGCTTGAGCATGCCATGATGCTGGCAGCGAGTAAACAAAGGGTGAGTGTGCTGAAAATGCAACGTGGTTTCATATCAAATAGTGTTATTAGTTTTGGTTTTAATCAAAAAAAGCGTAACCAACTGTTCAAAGGTCGGGTTACGCTCTTTCTACTTTTGGAGGTGCGTGGCGGATTCGAACCGCCGTTCACGGTTTTGCAGACCGTTGACTAAGCCACTCATCCAACGCACCATTTCGTTTTGCGAGTGCAAATTTACGCCTTTTTTTAGTTCTGACAAATTTTTTTTGTATGTTTTTGAGTTTATTTAACGGCTAAGTGCACAATTTTCTTTGTCTCAAACCACTCTTCGGAGAACCAGTTCGATATTTCCCATGTGGTGCAGCGGTTACGCATGGATGCAATTTCTGCTTCAATATCTCCGCCTTTGAGTGCTATGATGCCGTTTGGGAGAGAGTTAGAACTGTTCTTGCTGATGTTTTTCTTCACACATTTCAGAATGTCGCCGAGGGGCATAACCGCCCTGCTTACCACAAAGTCGTAGTTATTGCCTTTGATGTCCTCGCCGCGGCTGTGGCTGAATTCCACATTCTTCAGATTGACGGCACGGGCTATTCCCTCTGCTACACGTACTTTCTTGCCGATGCTGTCTACAAGGTGGAACATGACGTTTGGAAACAGAATGGCAAGCGGTATGCCTGGGAACCCTCCTCCTGAACCCAAATCCATGATCCTGCTGTTGTCCCTGAAATGAATCAGTTTGCCTATGGACATGCTGTGGAGCACATGGTGTTCATAGATATTTGCAATGTCCTTGCGGGATATTACGTTGATTTTCTCATTCCACTCAGCATAGAGTTGACCGAGGGCGTTCAGCTGGTCATACTGGTCTTTCGACAGGTCTGGAAAGTATTTGTGAATTTGTTGCATTATGTTTTTTTTGCAAAAATAGCAATTTTATTATAGAGAAATTCAAAAATGATGTAAATTTGCATGATTTTTCTGAAAAATGTTATTAACAGAAACTATGAAACGTATTCATTACTCTCTTTTTCTGGCAGTAGCCATGCTTGTTTCCTGTGGTTCAAAACCGAATGAAGAACCTCAGTATTGGTCACAAATTGCCCATTTTCAGGAGTCCGACCAGCCTGATTCACTTCTTGCCGCAATAGATGATTATCTGGACAATTGCCCAAATGGAGCACATTTCAATCATGTTCAGTCTTTGAAGCACCGTCTTCTGAAAGAATATGATGAGTGGACCAACATTCTGACCAGCAATCCTACGAGAGAGCAAATGGAGAACTATATCACTTCTCATCAGGATGGTTTCTTTCGCTCTACAGCCGTTCTTCAGCTTGATCATATCGATTATTCCATGGCAGTTGTGGAGAATACTCCATCAGCGTTTGATGAATACCTTCTGCGTCATCCGGAAGGCGTACATGTCAACGATGCCAACCGCCGCCTGACTGAACTTGCTGAGACTTTCTCTCGTCTTGACGATACAGAAGTGAGTGCAGCAGAGCAATTGCTGCTCAAGCATTTCGTTTTGCTTCAAAGCGATAATATCGACATAGAGAGAACCATCGCTTCCAAGTTATCTTATTTTGGCAAAGACAATGCTACTCGTGAGGATGTAGTAGCCTATATGAAACACACTCATGCCGACAACAAGCCGAAGCGTTTCGCTCCTTCAGATTTCAAGGTAAGAAAGCTTGAGAGTGGGGGAGTTCCTGTGCTGAGTGTGAATTTCGAGCTTCAGGAGATTGTTTATCCTGAAGATTCCGACCGCATTCAGACTCATCATTTTGATGGAACTGCAATCATCAGTACCGACAGCCTTCTCATCACTTCTTTGAAGTTGGTAAAGAAGTAAAGACCTTCACATATTCCTCTGCTACTTTCACATAGTCGTGATGTCGGCGTATGAAGTCTATGCTTTGCTGTGAGAGCACGGGGATGATTGACGGATTGAGGATGAGCTGCTCCAGTTTGTTGTAGACATCTTCTTCTTCAGGAACTACGTTTATAATCGGACGCAGTTCCTTTTCTTCTAATATGTCGTAGGTTTCTTCCTCGCCACCACCTACTACCACCATTCCCTTCGACATGGCCAGCAATGCATTCATTGCCGGAGAGTAGCCGTAGAGCTGGTCGAGCATGATGTGGCAGGAATTCATGGTGTCTTGATACTCTTCAAAAGGAACTGATTCCACTTTCACCAGTTCCACCATGTCTGCGTATTTCCTTTGTACCTTTTCTGCGGCACGGAGCATGATGTCTGTGCCTTTGTATTCCGACTTGTTCTTCTGTATCCCTATAAAGATGCGAACCTTGTCGCCTTCATGGTATTCAGCCACTCGATTCACTCCCGTCATGTCAATGGGGAAGGGAATATAATGAGTCTTGTCCGGGAATACAGGTCGGTAACAGGCGTCGTATTCGTACAGTCCGGTGATGATGCCGTCGCAGTCCTGGGCAATATATTCGTTGAGCGGTTTCTTCTCATCGCCCATCCAGTCTTTTATAAATTGCCGGTTAAACGGTTCCTCTGTTCTCAGCCTGCTTCCCAGGTTGAAGTCGGAGTAGCGGAATGTCTTGCAGTCGAGACAGGTCTTCACCCAGTAGTAATCCATTCCGAATGCACACATGAACATTCTCTTGTTGTGTCGGCGCAGGGATTTGTAGAAAGGCAGGTTCCTGCTTGCTCTCAGGTCAAGGAATATGGGATTGATGATCTGCACCACGTCGTAGTTGCGAAGCTTCGGCATAAGGCGGTGTACCTTTGCCATATACTTCATTGTGTCAACCAAGGAGAACGACTTTCGGCTGAGGTCAACGTCTCTCTTGTATCCCTTCCATCGGTCACCATCGCTTACGACACAGACTTCATGCCCTAGCTTGCGCAGTCCTTCAGCCAAAGTCCAGTGTACGTTGCTGTATTCACCAAGCAATAGTATCTTCATTTCCTTATTCCTCTCTGGTTAAGTGCCTGCTGGTAGCGGCGTGCGTTTGCCATGTGTTCGCTGTAGGTTACTGCGAAATTGTGGCTGCCTGAGAAGTCCTCTTTGGCACACATATATATATAGTCGCTCTTGAGAGGATTCAGCACAGCGTCGATAGCAGAGATGGAAGCCATCCGGATAGGTCCTGGTGGCAGTCCTGCATATTTATAGGTGTTGTATGGCGATTCCACTTGCAGGTCTTCCGACAACACACGCTGGCGGGTGAAGTCTCCGATTGCAAAGAGAATTGTCGGGTCGCTCTGCAGAGGCATTCCCTTCATCAGGCGGTTGAGGTAGAGTCCTGCAATGGTTGGCTTCTCTGGAGTGTAGGCAGTCTCGGAGTCCACGATGCTAGCAAGGGTTACTACTTCGGTAGGTTTCAGTCCCAGCTTGGCTGCCTTGCTTTTGCGTGTTTTGTCCCAGAAATTCTCCGATTCCTTGTGCAGCCGTTCTATAAGTTGATTAGCTGAGATGTCCCACCACACTTCGTAGGTGTTGGGGATAATCATTGCCATAAGTGTAGTGTCGTTGTAGCCCCATTGGTGCTGCAGGGTGGGGTTGTGCATGACCTTGCTGATGGCAGCGGAGTCAATCATGAGCGACTGACAGAGCCGTTCTGCGAGCTTATCGGTAGTGTGCACAGAAGGCACTACGAGCTGCACAGGACATTGCTCATGGTTTCTGAGTCTTCTCACCAACTGCAGCATGGTCATTCCCGGGTCTATCACATAGCGTCCCGTACGAATGTTGCTTTGGTATTTTGTCAGCTTTGCAAGCAGTTTGAAACCTGTCATGGTCGATGGCTGGCCTGCATCTTCTATCTTGGCACAGACAGAGTCGATGTCGTCGTCATGGTCTATGTATATGAATACCGGCTGCTCGTTGTGCATAATACTGCCAATTGTCATTTTGGCAGCAATGAATGCTATTACTACCAGAATGACAATTGCAGAGATTATTATCATATAACGTCGTGCGGTCTTCTTCATGATACTTCCAAAATCACTTTTTTAGCATCGTCGCCGCCCATCTTTGCGGTTATGGTGCATCCTTCGTGAACCTTTTCCTCAACGATGAGTTCGGAGATGCCGTCCTCCAGATGAGTCTGGATGGCACGTCGAAGCGGTCTTGCACCAAACTGCTTGTCGTAGCCCTGGTTGGCAATAAACTCCTTGGCTTCATCGCTGATCTGCAGCTTATAACCCAATGCTTCGATGCGACTATAGAGAGGCTTAAGCTCCAGTTCTATAATTTTGAGTATGGCATTGAGATCCAGCTGGTCGAAGGTGATGATGTCGTCGATGCGGTTCAGGAATTCCGGGCTGAACTGTTTTTCCAGAGCCTTGCGAATCACGCTGCGCGACATCTCCTTCTCGCCCACGCCCTGCATGGCTGCAAAACCGATGCCGCGTCCGAATTCCTTCAGCTGGCGTGTTCCGGCGTTGGATGTCATGATGATTACCGTGTTGCGGAAATCCACCGTTCTGCCACCGGTGTCGGTCAGTCGTCCTTCGTCCATCACCTGCAGCAGTATGTTGAAAACATCAGGGTGAGCCTTCTCTATCTCGTCGAGCAGAACGATGGAGTAGGGCTTGCGACGCACTTTCTCGGTCAGCAGTCCACCCTCTTCGTAACCCACATATCCTGGAGGCGCTCCCACCAGTCGGCTCACGGTGAATTTCTCCATGTATTCCGACATGTCGATGCGGATGATGGCGTCGACTGTGCCGAACATGTGTTCAGCCAGTTGCTTGGCAAGGAATGTCTTACCCACACCCGTAGGACCGAGGAACATGAATGTGCCGATCGGGCGGTTAGGGTCGTTCAGACCTACACGTGAGCGCTGGATGGATGAAACCAGTTTGTCAATGGCGTCGTCCTGTGCGATTATCTTGGATTTCAACTCCTCACGCATTCCTTTCAGGCGGATGCCGTCTGCCGAAGCCATACGCTGCACGGGAATACCAGTCATCATGGCGACAGTCTCTTCCACCTGACTGCAATCCACCGTCTCGCGGTTTTCGGTGATGCTTGCCTGCCATTCCTGCTTTTTGATGTTGAGTTCAGTCTGCAACTGCTTCACCTGGTCGCGGAAATTGGCAGCCAGTTCGAAGTTCTGGCTTTTCACAGCCATGTCCTTGTGAGCGTTGGCAGTAGCTATCTCAGCTTCCAGCTCTTCTATGACCTTGGGCACATTGGTGTCGCCAAGGTGCACACGCGCACCTACTTCGTCCATCACGTCGATGGCTTTGTCGGGGAAGCTGCGGTCAGTTACGTAGCGGCTGGTCAGAGTCACACACGACTTCAGGGCTTCGTCGGTATAGGTCACGTTGTGGTGTTCTTCGTAGCGCTCCTTGATGTTGTGGAGAATTTCGAGCGTCTCTTCCTCTGTAGTTGGCTGCACCACAATCTTCTGGAATCGGCGTTCCAGCGCACCGTCCTTTTCTATGCTGTTGCGGTATTCGTCGAGCGTTGTGGCACCGATGCATTGCAGCTCACCTCGGGCAAGTGCTGGCTTCATCATGTTGGCTGCGTCCATCTGTCCAGCCTGGTTGCCAGCACCTACGAGGGTATGTATCTCATCAATGAAGATGATTATGTCTTTGTTGTTCTTGAGTTCGGAGATGATGGTCTTCATTCTCTCCTCAAACTGACCGCGGTACTTCGTTCCAGCCACCACACTACTCATGTCGAGAGTGACCAGACGTTTGTCGCGAAGCATCCTCGGCACCCTGTGTTCGTTGATTCTGCGCGCCAGTCCTTCTACAATCGCACTCTTTCCTACACCCGGGTCACCGATAAGCACGGGATTGTTCTTCTTCCTGCGGCTTAGGATTTGTATGAGTCGCTCTATTTCCTTGTCCCTTCCCACCACTGGATCCAACTGGTTGTTGCGTGCAGCCTTGGTGAGGTCGTAGCCGAAGGAGTCAATGGCAGGAGTGTCGGTACTCTTATCATGAGTGGTGCCAGTGGCGGTGGCGGTGTTGCCGCTGCCCTGTCCCTGGCAGCCCTTGTCCACAGGCGGAGTGTCTTCCTCCTCGTCGTCGAAGTCCACATCACCACGTGGCGAAGTGGCAGGCTTTGACAGGAATTTGAACAGACTGTCATAGCTTGCGTCAGAGTCTTCCAGAATGTGTGCAGGTAGGTTATCTTTGTGTTTCATAATAGCCAATAATAAGTGTTCAACCCCCACCGACTGTGCCCGCATCAGCCTTGATTCGAGGATACTCAGTCTCAGTACTGAGTTAGAAGTGTCGTTCAGTGAGATATCATTAGCACCAAACGTCAGTTGCTCGTTTCTTCTGATTCTTTTCTCCAGTTGTGACTTAATAGTCATAACGTCCAGATTGCTTCCTCTTTGCAGTGCATCGATAGCTCTGTTGTCGCCATCTCTAATGATGCCCAGTAACAGGTGCTCAGGACCAATATAGTCGTTCCCAAGTCGTGTTGCCTCTTCTTTGCTGTATTGCAACACTTGTTTCAGTAATTCAGAATAGTTTTCAGTCAATGGAGTATGTTCTTAAGTTATTTAAGTTTTATATTATTCAAATAATATGCCATTAAGGGGAAATTCCTTTTTCTTGCGCCATTTTGTCAGTTTTGCAGTCACTCATCACATTTATCACTGCACTTTTTATTGAAATACCTAAAAAAATATCTCTCGTATAAGGCATCTGTTCCTCTACATGAAGGGATAGGTCAGGTAGCGGTTAATTTTTACTCAAACTGCTCCGGTTCTAAACGCAATCCTGGCTCCAGTGGTTCTGTTTCCACGTCTTCAGCTGGCTGGAGTGAGAACTTGTTTCCTGGCAGAATCGTTATCTCCACTGGAGACACCAATTCAAGGGCAGGGTCTGGATCACCGATTGTTGCTATAAAGTACAGACCGTCGTGATTGTCAGCTTTGTTGTAGTTATAGTTGAAACCTATTAGAGCAGAGTTTTCGAAACTCAGATAATCGCTGAAATCCGCAAAAGTCTTCTTCGTGAATACCTGATGGAAAAAAGTCTCACCATTATGCTTGATGGTCAGTGTTGCAGTATTGTCTCGATATTTCTGTCCTTCTGCGTTCACGATGACAGGGAGAGAGTCAGATGGCTCGAATGTGAATGCGTAAGTATATTTCTCGCCTTTTATAATCACTGTTTCCGTGTGCGAGCGTTTTTCCAAACTCATCAGTTCGGAGTGTATTTCTTCTGGAGCTTCCCATGCTTCAGTTTCCTTAGTGTTTTCCTGCTTGTTGTTACCACACGCCACAATAGTTATAATCATCGTTAGTGCAAGTGAGATTCTTTCGATTTTCATATGTCTATGCTTTATTATTAGTTATAATCTGCAAATTTACTCTTTTTTTCGGTCATAATATCCTTTTTACTAAAAAAAACATCAACCCGATAGCAAATATCAAATCTCTATGTTTTTTGAACGTTGTGATTTTTCAAAACCATAGCGGTGATTTATGTTGAATACTTAGTGTTTTTTGTCTTGTGCTGAAATAGGCTGGTTTACTTTCATTAAATAATTTTACCACATGATTATTAGTTTTTCCAAAATAAAAGAGTAACTTTGCAAGTTGATTGAATTTCAATAACATTATTCATGATGATAGGAAAGAATAAGAGTAAAAAAGTATGGCATGCTATCAGCGGACAGCCCCTCACGGAGATGGACAAGATAATCATGGGGTGGGAGAACCGTGGAAAGAAAGTGCCACGACGTGAACTCATCAAGACTCCTGAACAGATAGAGGGCATCCGCAAGGCTGGCGTGCTCAATACCAGAGTACTGGACTACGTGGCGGAAAACATCAGAGAGGGTATGTCGACCGAGGAAATCAACACGCTTGTCCATAACTTCACGGTGGAGCATGGAGGGATCCCCGCTCCCCTGAACTACGAAGGATTTCCGAAGAGCGTGTGCACGAGCATTGACGAGGTGGTGTGTCACGGCATTCCTAGCGAGGATGAGATACTCTGCGAGGGTGACATCATCAATGTGGACGTGACTACAATCCTCGATGGATATTATGCCGACGCCTCACGTATGTTCGTAATCGGCAAGACTACGCCGCAGAAACAGAAACTGGTGGACGTGGCTAAGGAGTGCCTAAACATAGGCATAGAGGCGTGCCATCCCTACTGCTTCGTGGGTGATATAGGCTATGAGATAGCCAAGCATGCCCACAAGAACGGATTCACCGTGGTGCGCGACCTGTGCGGACACGGAGTGGGGAATGAGTTTCACGAAGACCCCGACATCGTGCACTACGGCAAGAGGGGTAGTGGCATGTTGCTCGTACCGGGAATGGTGTTCACTATCGAACCGATGATAAACATGGGCGACTGGCGTGTGTTTGTGGATGAGGACGACGGCTGGACTGTGGTGACTGAGGACGAACTGCCCAGCGCTCAGTGGGAACACACCCTGCTGATGACGGAAAAGGGAGTAGAAGTACTGACGTATTAAGAAGACCCCTTCTAAGTGAAGAATGAAGAATGAATAATTCTTCGGAGCTTTGCCCGAAGCTACTAAAGTTGAAAACATTATACCTTAAGAACTCAAAAACAAATTATTATATCAAGATTTTGAGAATTAGAGAATTATTCTTTTCGCTTTGCGAAAATTGTTCCGGAGAATTCAAAAAAAATAAAATTCTCTAATTCTTGACAAAAAAATAAACTCAAAAACTCAAAAACTTAAGAACTTAAAGTGTGGAAGCTCCATATGTACTAGCAATAGAGTCGTCGTGCGACGATACGTCGGCGGCGGTGATGCGCGGCGATGTGCTGCTGTCGAATGTGACGGCAAGCCAGGCTGTGCATGAAGCGTATGGCGGCGTGGTGCCAGAACTCGCCAGCCGTGCTCACCAGCAGAATATAGTGCCGGTGGTGGATCAGGCATTGAAACGTGCCGGCATAGGCAGGGATCAGTTGTCGTGCATAGGATTTACCCGCGGACCGGGTCTGCTCGGCAGCCTGCTCGTGGGTGTGTCGTTTGCGAAGGGCATGGCTCTTTCGCTTGGAATCCCTCTGGTGGATGTAAATCACCTGCACGGACATATCCTTGCCCATTTCATCCGCGAGGACGGTGTGGAGGCGCACATTCCCCAGTTCCCGTTCCTGTGCCTGCTCGTGAGTGGCGGAAATTCCCAGATAGTGAAGGTGAATGCCTACAACGACATGGAGATTCTGGGACAGACCATTGACGATGCCGCAGGTGAGGCGATTGACAAGTGCGCTAAGGTGATGGGACTGGGCTACCCAGGTGGACCTATTATCGACAAGCTGGCGCGTCAGGGCAATCCTTTCGCTTTCTCGTTTGCCAAACCTAATATCAAGGGCTATGACTATAGTTTCTCTGGATTGAAGACTTCGTTCCTCTATTCCCTGCGTGACTGGCAGAAGGATGATCCTGACTTCGTGGAGCACCACAAGGAGGACCTCGCCGCTTCGCTCGAGAAGACGATTGTGGACATCCTTATGAAGAAACTTCTGAAGGCTGCCCGCGACACCGGCATCAACCAGGTGGCTGTGGCAGGTGGCGTGTCTGCCAACAACGGATTGCGCAACGCCTTCCATGACTATGCCCGCAGGTATCGCTGGGAAGTGTTCATCCCTAAATTCAGCTATACTACCGACAATGCGGCGATGATTGGCGTGGCTGCTTATTTCAAGTATCTCGACAAGCAGTACTGTGATATCGATGCACCTGCTTTTGCAAGACTACTGGCATGAAAGAAGTTCGCTATTTCTATGTTCCTGGCGCAGCCAATGTGAATGAGTTGCCGGAGGAGGAAGCGGCACATGCTTTGCGTGTCTTGCGCCTGACGGAGGGCGACGAAATCATGCTGATGGACGGCGAGGGTACATTCTACCGTGCTGTGATAGATGCGGCGGACAAGCGCCATTGCTGCTACTCCATAACCGAGGCTCTGCCTCAGCAGCGCCAGTGGAATCCGCACCTCCACCTGGCTATGGCTCCTACCAAGAACATGGACAGAATAGAGTGGCTGGCAGAGAAGGCTACGGAGATAGGGTTTGACGAACTGACGTTCCTGCGTTGCCAGTTCTCTGAGCGAACCGAGGTGAAGTTGCCGCGAATCGACAAAATCATCATCTCTGCGGTGAAGCAGAGCCGCAAGGCGTACAGGCCACAGCTCAACGCCATGACTCCTTTCAAGGATTTTATCCGCCAGCCTTTCCATGGTGATAAATATATTTGCCATTGCTACGAGCAGGAAGACCTTCAGGCTAAGCTGGAGCTGAAGGATGTGCTGCAAGCAGGACATGACTGTGTGGTGATGATTGGTCCGGAGGGCGACTTCAGCATCGACGAAGTGAAGCAGGCTATGCAGGCTGGTTTCGTTCCTGTCTCGCTCGGAAAGAGCCGCTTGAGAACCGAAACCGCTGCTCTCGTAGCTGTGCATCTGATGAACTTAAAAACTCAATAAACACAAAATAAATTATCAATTTAATTAAATTTATCAAACAAATGAAAAAGAGTAAGTTATTAATTTTAGCTACAGTCATTGTTTTTGCTTTCGCTTCATGTAGCAAGAACGAGTATGTAAAGGTAATTCCTGCTGATGCAAAGGTAGTGGCAGAGGTGGATTTCAAGAGCATTGTCGAGAAGTGTGACTTCGACACCAACAAGAAAGTGCTCGAGGCAATCAAGACAATGACTTCAATGCAGTCTACTCCAAAGCAGGCTGAATATATCAAGAAACTTCTCAGCGATCCTGTTGAATCAGGACTCGACGTAGAGAAGCCAATGTACGTTTTCGTTACTGGCGACCGCACTTGCTTCGGTATGCTCTTCGCCATGGATAGCGAGAGCAAGTTCGAGGATTTTGTCAAGACCATGTTGCCAAACCTCTCGCCAAAATTCAAGGAGAGCGGTGATATCCATCAGATGATTGACGGAAGAGGAGCTATGGCATACAACGGCGATGCTTTCCTCACTCTGTTCAGTTTTGCTGATACAAACATCGAAGTGAAACTCTCGCAGCTCTTCAAGAAGGAGAATCCGTTTACTGAAACTGATACATATAATAAAATATGTGATGCCGACGGCGACGCCAAGCTTTGGGTGAACTGGGGCATCATCCCTTCTGCTCTGTTTGAAGCTACAGGCACAGACATCACTTCCATGACAGGTGGTGTGAAACTCAAGGATATAAACCTGCTGAGCACACTTACCTTCGACAAGGGTGAGATGAGAATCGACTTTGAGCAGTATGGCTCAAACGACGAGGCTCAGAAGAAGCTCGAAGCTAACGCAGCCAAGAGCAAGACTCTCGCAGGTGACTATATGAACTTGGCTACTGTTGACTGCATCGGATGGCTAGGTGTTGCATTTGACGGCAAGTCGATTGTCGATCAGATGAACAAAGACAAGAAAACTAAGGAGGCGTTCATCGTGCTTGAGCAGACTCTTGGCATTGACGTAATGAAATTGATGAGTTCTTTCAACGGCGACTGTGCAGCAGCTTTCAACTGCAAGTTCGAAAATATGGAAGAGAGTGATTTCCTCGATTTCTTCGTAGCGGCAGCCAAGGTTTCGAATGCAGACTTCATGAAGGATTTCGACAAGAACTTCAAGGCAGACGATGTGGTTGTAACTCCTCTGATGGGCAATATCTATCAGCTTGATGTAGCCAGTGAGAAACATGATTGGGACTGGGAAACAGGTGATATGACTGTAACAACAGAGCATACAAATTGTGTGTTCGGTGTGAACGAGCAGAACAACCTTGTATTCACAGGGCTTAAGGGATTCTCTCCAAACCTTTTTGTCGGCACAACTTCAGCACTTGACAAGTACAAGGACGAAATCAAGGCATCTACAAGCTTCTTCTACTTCAACGTGAAGAAACTGATGAATGCCATCATGAAAGAGTCAGGAATGGCTGCTCACATCCCTTCTGAGGCAAAGACAGCTATTGAAATGCTCGACGTGATTATCGCAAAGGGTGACAACAAGATGCACGGCTCTGCACGATTCACAGTTACAGACAACTCTAAGAATATCCTCGCGCTCTACATGGGTATTCTCAATGAGTTCTTCGAAAATAATATGTAATTAATTCTATTTAATGAACGAAATCGAACTTAGGCAGGTACTTCCGCAGGTGTTCCGAGGCAACAGCGACATCCACAGCGATGTGTGGATGAGCGATGTGAAGCTCAGCCGCGGAAATACCTACCTTGTTGAAGCCAACTCAGGTACAGGAAAGTCGTCGCTCTGCAGCTATATCTTCGGCTATCGCCACGACTACGACGGCGACATTCTCTTCGACGGTGAAGACATACGCAAGTACAAAGTAAGCCAGTGGGTGAATATCCGCAGGTCTAATATCGCTTTGCTCTGGCAGGAACTGCGACTGTTTCCTGAATTGACAGCTATGGAAAATGTGCTTATCAAGAACAACCTCACACATTTCCAGAGCGAGTCACAGATAAATACTTGGTTCGAAATGCTTGGCATTGCCGAGAAGCGCGGTGCTAAAATCGGACGGATGTCGTTTGGTCAGCAGCAGCGTGTGGCTATGATCCGCACTCTCTGCCAGCCTTTTGACTTTGTATTTGTTGACGAGCCAATCAGCCACCTTGATGACGACAACAGCAATATAATGGCTGATATCCTCACCACTGAGGCAAAACGACAGGGCGCAGGAGTCATTGTCACGAGCATCGGCAAACATATGGAAATTCACTACGACACGATATTGAAGTTATAACTATGGCACTTGTCTGGAAACTATTGCGTCAGCACATCAGCATACCGCAGTTTGTGGGATTCTTCTTCGCAAACCTCGTGGGTATGCTCATCATTCTGCTTGGCGTGCAATTCTATACTGATACACAGTCGGTCTATACGAGTGAGGACAGCTTCATGAAGGAAGACTATCTCATCATCAACAAAGAGGTGAACACCATCGGTTCGATAGTAGGCTCATCGACTTCGTTCTCAAAATCGGAAATAGAGGAACTCCAGCAGCAGCCGTTCGTGGAGAAACTTGGCGCATTCACGGCTTCAAGCTTCGATGTGTATGCCGGATTTGACATTGAGGGCTTCGTGCGTTTCTCCACGGATATGTTCTTCGAGTCTGTTCCTGATGAGTTTGTTGATGTCCATGCAGGTGAATGGGACTATACAGAGGGTGATCAGAAGATTCCGATTATCCTGCCTCGCAACTATCTCGACCTGTATAATTTCGGTTATGCCCAGAGCCGTAACATGCCTACGCTTTCGGAAGGAATACTCGGAAGCATACGCCTGAGCATAGTGATCCGCAGCAACGGATTCCGTGACAACTACGAGGGTCGCATCGTGGGATTCAGCAACCGCCTCAATACCATTCTCGTGCCACAGGCGTTCATGCAGTGGGCAAACGATTACTATTCATCCGGACGCCAAGGTGATGCAACCCGACTGATTCTGCAAGTCAACAATCCTACCGACGAGAATATCACCCGCTACCTGAAAGAACACAACTACCTGACTGATGAAGACAAACTGGATGCATCCAAGACGACTTTCATCCTCAGAGTGATTGTGGGAATTGTGATGGGAGTGGGACTGATAATAAGTGTGCTGGCATTCTATATCCTCATGCTCAGCGTTTACCTGCTAGTACAGAAGAACAGCTCCAAACTGGAGAACCTCCTGCTGGTGGGATATAGCCCTGCACGAGTGTCGATGCCATACCAGATATTGACCATCGGTCTCAACGTGCTGGTGTTCGTGCTGGCTTTCGTAGTGCTTATTATCATCCGTCAGCAGTATCTGGGTCTGTTTGAGACTTTCTTCCCCAATATGGAAACACCGTCAATGCTTATTGCCGTTGTCGTAGGTGTGGGATTGCTCCTGCTGGTTTCCGTTCTCAATGTTATTGCAGTCCGTTCTAAAGTGATGTCAATATGGAAACGCAAGGATTGATAGAACTCTACCAGAACACGTTCGGGAAAACTCCCGTTAAGCTGAACAAACTCCCTGGGGCAGGGAGCAACCGCTGCTACTACCGCATCACGGAAGAAGGCGGTAAAACCATGATTGGTGTCATTGGCACCTCTGCCGAGGAAAACAGAGCTTTCTACAATCTGGCTTTGTCTATGGCAGCACGCCATCTGCCTGTGCCTGCTGTCTATGCCATTGACGAAAGCGGATTGTGCATTCTCCAGGAAGACTTGGGCGACCGCTCTCTGTACGGCTTCATCAATGACGACAGGGCGAACGGCGAGTATGGCGAGATGGCTCAAGTCATGCTTCAATTGGTGATGAGTGAACTGCCTGCATTCCAGTTCAAGTGCGCCAACGACTATATCTACAGCCAATGCTATCCGACCAGGGAAATGGATCGTACATCTGTGATGTTCGACCTCAATTACTTCAAGTACTGCTATCTGAAGTTGTCGGGACTGGAGTTCAATGAGTTGTCGCTTGAAGCGGATTTCGTTCATCTTGCCGACGATATACTTTCTGTTGAAGAGCAGGGGTTTATGTATCGCGATTTCCAGGCAAGGAATGTGATGCTCAAGGAGGGACGTCCTTACTACATCGATTTTCAGGGAGGACGCAAGGGACCTATATATTATGATGTGGCATCGTTCCTGTGGCAGGCTTCTGCCAATTATTCGCCAGCCCTCCGCAGTAAACTCATCGATGCGTATCTTGAGTCTCTGCGGCGCTATGTTGACATTCCCCGAGAGACATTTGAGAAGCTACTGAGCCTGTTTGTGCTCTTCCGCACTCTGCAGGTCTTAGGAGCATACGGCTATCGCGGACTTTGGGAACGCAAGCAGTATTTCATTCAAAGCATCCCAGTTGCTCTGCGCAATCTGAATGAGTTGATAGAGAAGGGGACGGTTGATGCTTATCCTTATTTGAAGTCTATTGCCCATCAGCTTGTGGAGCTTGGTTCGAAGCAGAATCAGCAACTTGCACACAGCACTTCTGTAAGTGGCGAAAAACCTTCGCTCCATGTCACGATTTACTCTTTTTCTTATAAGAAAGGCATTCCGGCAGACGAAAGCGGAAACGGTGGCGGATATGTGTTTGATTGCCGCAGCAGCAACAATCCCGGACGTTACGATGAGTACAAACAACTCACGGGGTTGGACAAGCCTGTGATTGATTTCCTTGAAAAGGACGGAGAGATTCTTACTTTCCTGGAAAGTGTGTATAAGTTGGCTGATTTTCATGTTCAACGATACATTAACCGTGGATTTACCCACCTTCAGTTTGCCTTCGGTTGCACGGGAGGACAGCATCGTAGTGTGTATTCTGCCCAGCATCTTGCAGAACACCTCCATCAGAAATTCGGAGTCTCCATCTCCCTCCACCATAGAGAACAAAATATACATCAATCATTCTAATTTTGTTCCGTGTCCTCCGGTACTATCACTTCACACTTCACACTTCACTCTGTTCTCCGGTACTATCACTTCACTCTTCACTTAGCACATGAACGCATTAATACTTGCAGCAGGATTAGGAACCAGATTGAAGCCTTTGACATTGACTATGCCGAAGGCTATGGTGCACGTATGCGGAAAACCGCTCCTGCAACATCAGATAGAGCGGCTGAAAAAGGCTGGATGTACGAATATCGTGGTTAATGTACATCATTTTGCCGAACAAATTATCGACTTCCTTAATACCAACCAGAACTTTGGTATAGACATTCGTATTAGCGATGAGCGTCAGGAACTGCTCAACACCGGTGGAGCCATCAAGAAGGCAGGTCCTCTGTTTGCCAGCGATGAACCTATACTTGTCCACAATGTCGATATTCTTCATAATGCCGACCTTGGAGAGTTCTATCGTTCCCATGCAGCTTCTGACTGTGCTGTGCTGATGACAAGCGACCGACATTCTTCACGTAGCCTGATTGCCCGCAAGGATGACAATAGGCTTGTGGGCTGGCACAATGCCAATACCAATGAATACAAGGGATTGTACAGCGAAAACGACTATGCAGGGCATCCCGATAAGTTCTATAGTCAGAGTTTCTCTGGCATCCACATCTTCCCGAAGACCATGCTGCCGCAGATGGCAGAGTGGGGTAGTAGTTTCTCTGTGATAGACTTCTATCTGAGTGTTTGTGACAAAGGAAATGTGGTGCTCTCTCCTCAGTCTGACTTGCAGATTATCGATGTCGGAAAACTCGATACGCTTCAGCAGGCAGAGAAGTTTTTGTCAGATTTTAATTTGCCAATCAAAAATTAATTCCTACCTTTGCATGGATTTAGCATTTATCAATTAAGGTATTATACGCATTTATTCAGAAATCACATTTTTTTGAATTAATTCTTATAACTTTATATTATTCAATATGAGCGAATTGCAAGAAAATCGTAGTTCACAGTACGATAGCGAATTAGTTAAAGAAGAATCAGGGTTTGATATTAAGGTTATATGGGCCTTGCTGCTTAGATATAAGTATTGGATTGCAGTATCTGTAGTTGTATGTATGGGATTGGCGTGGCTCTATCTTCGCTATACAACTCCTGTCTACCAAGTATCGTCAAAGATGCTTATCAAGGATCGTGAACAACGCAGATCCTATAACTCATCCATCAGCAACACGTTCAGCGAACTTGGTTTCATGAACAGCAGTAACGGTTTTGACAACGAAATCGAGGTTCTTGCAACTCGTACCCTCAACAAGCTGGTGGTACGTAAGCTCAAGTTGTATACAAGCTACTATGTTCATGGTAGAATCAGAACTCAGGAAGTCTATCGCAAGTATTCTCCATACATCATCGATATGGATTCTGTGAATGTGGATTCGCTCCGCACCATTCTTGATGTAGAAATCGAGGGTGCAGGCAAGGGCGTCAAGGCTTCTGTATATTTCGGAAAGAACATGCTTCTCTCCAAGAAGGTAAGCACTTTCCCTGCTCAGCTTCACACTCCATTCGGTGTGATTTATCTCGATCGCAACCAGGCTCTTGCCAATTATGCGGCTGAGGCTAACCTCTATGCAATCAATGACGAGGACCGTATCACCGATCCATACAGGCTGGAGCGTCCTATGATTGCATCTATCTTCCCTATTGACTATGCTGCTTCAATGTTCACTTCCAAGTTGTCTGTTCAGCCAACTTCAAAGATGACTACCATTGCAGAGATTTCAATGAAGGACAATATCAGTGAACGTGCAAAGGATTATCTGACTTGTCTGGCTGAGGTCTATAACGAAGATGCAAGCATCGACAACACAATCGAGGCAACACGTACAGCAAAGTTCATTGACGAGCGTCTCGACATCATCGAATCACAACTCCAGATGACAGAAGGTCAGTTGGCTAACTATAAGACTCAACAGGGTATTATCGACGACAAGGCTGAAGCCGGAACTGCACTTTCCCAGAACCTCTTGTATGAAAAGCAATTGGTAGATGTGGACATTCAGCTCAACCTCATTGACTACATCTCTGAGTACATGGCTAATCCAAACAACCACCTTCAGATTATCCCATCGAATATCGGTCTTACTCAGGTTGCTCTGACAAACGTTATTGCAGAGTACAACTCCAAGGTAGGTGAGCGCAACAAACTGCTCCGCACCTCTTCTGCTTCTAACCCTGTTGTACTCCAGCTTGAGAGCGAACTCGAAGACCTGACTCGTAATATCAAGTACTCTATCGCAAGTACAAAACGTCAGCTTGCCATTGAGCGCAAGAACGTAAAGGGACAGGTTGACAAATACGCAAGCCAGATTTCTGCTGCACCATCTAAGCAGCGTGCACTTGCTGACATGGACCGTCAGCAGAAACTGAAGGCAGACCTCTACCTTATGCTCCTGCAGAAGCGTGAGGAGAACGCCATCACTCTTGCTTCTTCAGCATATAAAGGCAAGCTGATTGAAGAGCCTGTGACAAGCAACACTCCAATCTCGCCAAACCGCAAGTTGATTTATGCTTTCGCATTCATCCTCGGATTCATCCTTCCATTTGTTTACCACTATCTGCGTCAGATGCTTCGATTCAGAATCGTTGGCAAGGAAGACCTCGACAAACTCTGCCGAGTTCCGATGTTGGGTTCTGTCCCATTCGTTAAGGCATTGGTTAAGGGTGACCGTACTGTGGTTGTCAAGGAGAACCGCAATAGTATCATGATGGAAGTCTATCGTACTCTGCGTTCTAACCTCCCATTCATCCTCAAGCCAGGCGAGAATGTACTCCTCTTCACATCTACACAGTCTGGTGAAGGTAAGACCGTGATTGCCTCCAACCTCGGTGCAAGTATCGCTTTCGTAGGAAAGAAGGTATTGGTGATTGGTCTTGATATCCGTAAGCCACGTCTTGCTGGTCTGTTCGACCTTTCAGATACAGAGAAGGGTATTTCCAACTTCCTCTCTCACGATCCTAAGGATGTGGCATATATCGACACTCTCATCCAGAATTCAGGTATTAACGACAATCTTGACATCCTTCCTGCAGGTCCTATCCCACCAAACCCAGCCGAGTTGCTCGAACGTGAGAACCTGAAGGTGGCAATTGAATACCTGCGTTCTAAATACGATTACATCTTGCTCGATACAGCACCTATCGGACTTGTTGCCGATACACTCTCTATTGGTAAGCTGGCAGATGCAAGTCTCTATATTATCCGTGCTAATTACTCACTCAAGGCTGACTGCGACCTCATCAACGAACTCTATGAAGAGAAGCGCCTGCCTAACATGAATGTAATCTTCAATGCTGTTAAGGAACATGGTGGCGGTGGATATGGTCACTACTACGGCTATGGCAAGAAGGGCTATGGTTATGGACGCAAGGGCTATGGTTACGGCTATGGCTATGGATACGGTTACGGCTATGGTTATGGCTACGGTGAGAAGGACGGTAAAAAACTCGAAGAAGTATAATGACAATTGCAGTAGATTTCGACGGAACGATAGTTGAGCATAAGTATCCTGAAATAGGAGAAGAACGTCCGTTTGCAACAGAAGTGCTCAAAATGCTCATCAACGACCGCCACAAACTGATTCTTTGGACTGTTCGTGAAGGTGAACTCCTCGACGATGCACTCAACTGGTGCAAGGAGCGTGGAGTGGAGTTCTGGGCAGTCAACAGCGATTCCTCCGACATGTTCAAGGAAGCCAAGGACGAGAATCTCTCCTGCAAGCTCAATGCCGACATCTTCATCGACGATAGAGGCATTGGAGGTCTCCCAAGCTGGAATACCATCTATAAGATTATCTCAACAGGTAAGACTTACAAGCAGCTCATTCGTCAGCAGATGCGTGAAGAGCTTACCCTTGCAGAACCTCCCTATCCCAAGTGGATGTTCTGGAAACATAAATAGACTATTGCTATGAAGATTATCAATTTTGCTGAATCCAATTCAGTCGTCAACAAATATGTGGCAGAACTCCGTGATGCCAAAATCCAGGGAGATCGTATGCGTTTCCGCCACAATCTCACTCGTATCGGACAGCTTATGGCTTACGAGGTAAGCAAAACCCTCCGCTACAGCGAGAAGAAAGTAAAGACGCCATTAGGCACAGCAAAAGCTTCCACTCATGACGATGACGTGGTAATCGGAACAATCTTCCGTGCAGGTCTTCCATTCCACCAAGGTTTCCTTGATGTGTTCGACGAAGCTGGCAATGCCTTTGTCTCAGCCTATCGCTACTACAAGGACAAGGAATGTAAAAACGTAGGAATAAACATTGAATATATAGCTTCGCCTAATCTGACAGGCAAGACACTCATTATTGCCGATCCGATGTTGGCAACAGGAGGAAGCATGGAACTCGGTTATGAGGCTTTCTGTACCAAAGGCGTTCCGTCTTCCGTACATCTCTGCTGCGTCATAGCGTCGCAGAAAGGTGTGGATTACGTAAAGGAAGCTTTCAGCAAGTTCGACCACGTCACCCTCTGGTGTGCAGCCATTGACCCCACTCTCAACGAGCATGCATACATCGTTCCAGGTCTCGGTGACGCCGGCGACTTAGCTTACGGAGAGAAGATGTAGAGGACCCTCCCCCTTGCCCTCCCTGTTATGGAGGGGAGTAGTCACCACCATCCGGATGGCAATTCTTCACTCTTCACACTATTCTCCGGTACAATCACTTTACACTTCACTCTTCACTATATTAAAAGGGGTGCTCAATTCATTTGGGCTGAGATCATACCCTAAGAACCTGATGCGGGTAATACCGCCGTAGGGAAAGGTATTTTCTGAATAGATTATTCTACCCCTTTGTTTTATTATTATTAATTCTAAACAAAACAAAGGAAAGAAATGGAAAAAAGATTGTTTGCAGGCATCTGCACTATGATGCTTGCGGGATTAGCCAACGCACAAACACACGTTGACACAACACATGTTCGTGAATTGCAGGAAGTGACAGTCACTTCACTTCGTGCAGGAAGCAAAACACCAATCGCTTACAAGAATCTCGACAGAACTCAGATTCAGACTGTCAACTTCGGAAAGGACGTCCCGTCGCTCCTATCCACATTGCCCAGCGTCACCACCACTACCGATGCGGGAAATGGCATTGGATATACCAGCGTCCGTGTACGTGGAACCGACGCTTCACGTATCAATGTCACTGCAAACGGCATTCCGCTTAACGACAGCGAGAGTTCACAGATCTATTTCTCCGACCTCGGAGACTTCTCCAGCAGCGTGCAGTCCATCCAGATTCAGCGTGGTGTGGGAACCAGCACCAACGGAGCCGGAGCGTTTGGAGCCACCATCAACATGCAGACAGAGGGAATTGAAAGCAAGCCCTTCGTAAGTCTCGACATGAGCGGAGGTTCATATGCCACTCACAAGGAGACCGTACGCTTCGGCACAGGACTCTTCTCCAACCATTTCGGCATTCAGGGACGACTTTCCAACATCGGTAGCGACGGCTATATCGACAGAGCCACGTCAGCCTTCAACTCCTATTTCCTTCAGGCAGGCTACTATAGCGACAACACCACCGTCAAGTTCATTACCTTCAACAGCACCGAGCGCACCTATATGGCGTGGAACTACACCTCAAAGTATGAGCAGAGCCTATATGGACGCCGTTACAACTCCTGTGGACTCTACTACGACAATGACGGCAATATGAAGTTCTACGACGATCAGTACGACAACTACCAGCAGCAGCACTATCAGCTTCACTGGAACCAGTGGCTCAACAACCAGTGGACCATGAACGTGGCGCTCCACTACACCCACGACGATTATGACTACGACCAGATGAAGACAGGTAAGAAACTCTATAAATACCTCCTTACCGACGACACATCCATGCGTGCCAATCTCGTGCAGCGCAAGGACGGAGAAAAAGACTTCTACGGACTCGTGTCATCCTTCAACTACAACAACCGCAACGGACTCACCTTCAACCTCGGTGGAGCCATCAACCATTTCGATGCCACCCACAAGGGACATGTGCTTTGGGTAGGCACGCCATATTATAAAGGAGCGGAAACCACCCCTCTCGCACTTCCCGGACTCCAGCCCAACTACGAGTACTACAGCAACGACTCACGCAAGACCGACGGCAACATCTATGCAAAGGCAAATTGGGAATTCCTCCCGGGTCTTAGCGCATTCCTCGATCTCCAGTACCGTCATGTCAACTACCAGATGGAAGGACCCTCAGACGAGTGGGACGACAACGGTCGTATTGTCTATGACCTCAACCACAACTTCGACTTCTTCAATCCTAAGTTCGGACTCAACTATGAGATTCGTGGCGGACATCGGCTCTATGCCTCCTATGCCATAGCACATCGTGAACCCACCCGCGACCATTATCAGAAGTATTGGGGCAACCCGATCCGCGCAGAGCGGCTCAACGACCTCGAGGTAGGCTATCAGTTCCAGGCCAAGCAGTTCTCCGCAGGCGCCAACTTCTACTACATGAACTACAATAACCAGTTCGTGCTTACAGGAGAACTCAATGACGAAGGCGAAGCCATCACCAAGAACCTCGACAAGAGCTACCGACTCGGAGTCGAACTCGAAGCAGCATGGAAGCCTGTCGACTGGTTCCGTTGGGACGTCAACGCCACATTCAGCCGTAACCGTGTCAAGGACATGATAGTCACACTCGATGACTACACCACTCAGGTCAATATAGGCGATACACCAATCAGCTTCTCACCCGACGTGATTTTCAACAACATCCTCAACTTCAACTATAAAAACTGGGAAGCATCAATCCACACCCGTTACATAGGAGAGCAGTACCTCACCAACTACGGAGTGAAGACCATGCGCTGCTGGAATGACTGGAGCATGACCGACGACGTGGCAACCGACGAGACTCTCATGCTTGGAGAGCAGTTCACCACCAACATCGACCTCAGCTACAACTTCTCCATCCCGTCATGGGGCTTCAAGTCAGCTCGGGTAGGAGTGGCACTCTACAACCTCTTTAGCGCCAAGTTCGACAACAACGGATGGGCAGCACCCCAGTTCCGTCAGGACGCCAACGGCCACGTCTATGCAGTCAACACCTGGGGACTCCGCGACAGCGAAGCCACTGGATTCGCACCCTCAGCCCCCTTCCACTTCATGGCCCATCTGTCAATCAATTTCTAATTCATGCTCGACATTACCACCACCATACTCGGCCTTGCCTACATCATACTGGAACTCAGAGCCAGTATCTGGATGTGGATTGTAGGATTTGCCATGCAAGTCCTGGGCATTGTGTTGTACTATCAGAAAGGACTCTATGCCGATTGCGGCATGGAGTTCTATTATATCTGCATGACAGTCTATGGATTCTATGCGTGGACACATCACAAAAAACAGAAGTCCGCACGCCCAATCACCCATTTCCGTAGGAGCCACATCCTGCCGGCAGTTGTGATTACATTGGCGATATGGTTGGGAATCTATCTCCTACTCGTCAACTTCACCAATTCCACCGTGCCCCTTGCAGACAGCTTCACCACGGCGTTGAGTATAGTGGGAATATGGGCGTTGGCGCGGAAATACTTGGAACAATGGTTCATCTGGATATCAGTCGATGTGGTCACCTCCGTGCTTTATTTCTACAAGGACATACCCTTTAAGGCATCGCTTTACGCCCTCTACGTCGTAATAGCGGTTTTCGGCTATTTGTCATGGCGTAAGAAACTGAAAACCAGTCTTTAACATCACGGTTTTTTACTATGCATAGGTGACCATTTCTTGGAAGGTGAATCCTGATAAAAAATCACCGAAGTTTTTTTAGAAAAACACTGTGGATTGTTTTAATAAATCTGTGGTGTTTTTTTGAAAAAACTTCGGTCTGTTTTGGCGGCTTACTATTATCGAATAGTTTGGCAATCAGATTTTCTTACCGATCGAAGAGCTGATTTATCAGATCTTCACGATGGATGCGTCGCAGTTCACGAATGATGCTCTTCTGCTCCTGTGCCTTGTACCAGAAGAAGAACTGACGCTGGGCCTGCTTCTCAGCCGGTGTCTTGGCTGAGAATATCGGTTCCAGTGTATATGGATGGTAGCCTGTGTACCAAGCCTCCGTGGCTACAGTCATCGGAGTGGGGGTGAAGTCCTGAACCTGCTCAAGCTGGAAGTCCAGTTTACGTGTGATGGCTGCGAGTTCCGCCATATCCTCCACAGTACTTCCTGGGTGTGACGAAATGAAGTAGGGTATGATCTGCTGCCTAAGCTTCGCTTCCCTGCAGATGTTATCAAACAGCCGCTTGAACTGATAAAAGAGCTGGAACGAGGGCTTACGCATAATCTGCAGTACTCGGTCGGATGTATGCTCTGGCGCTACCTTAAGCCGCCCGCTGACGTGCTTGGTTATGAGTTCACGTGTATATTCCCTGTTAACTCGGTCAATGTGTGCATCACCCGTAGGATGTAGCAGGAGGTCATATCTCACTCCGCTGCCTATATAGCTGTGCCGGACTCCAGGCAGGGCATCTACTGAACGGTAGATGTCCAACAGGGGTGAATGGTCGGTATTGAGATTCGGACAGACCTTGGGGAAGATGCACGAAGGCCGCGCACAGCGGTGGCACCGGTCGAGGTCTTTGCCGTGCATGGCGTACATATTGGCAGACGGCCCTCCAAGGTCGCTGAAGTTTCCCTTGAAGTCGGGCATACGGGTAATGGCTTCTGCCTCGCGCATGATGCTTGCCTTGGAACGGGATGTGATGAATTTGCCCTGATGTGCTGAGATGGTGCAGAAGGCGCATCCTCCGAAGCATCCTCGGTGGAGGCAGATGGAGAATTTTATCATCTCGTAGGCTGGTATCCTCTTGCCCTTGTACTTGGGGTGGGGCATTCTTGTGTAAGGCAGGTCGAACGCTTGGTCGAGTTCGTCCTGTGTCATAGGTTGGTAGGGAGGATTGACGACGATAACAGACCTGGATCCTCCCCCATACCTCTCCCTGCGAGGGAGGGGAGTATTTACCCCATCCGGATGAATAGCCTCTTGGATGATACGACGGGCTTCGTATTTGTTGGATTCTTCCTCAATGTGGCGGAAGTTCTCGGCTTGCTTGCGCTTGTCGGCAAAGCAGGCGGAGTGGCTGTGGAGTATGATGTCGTTGGTGCGGATTCCTCCGGGGATGTCTTTCTCTGCGAGGAGCATGGCTGTCTGCCGCTGGGGGTGGCGCAGCATGAGTTGGAGGAAGTGGTCGCGAGTGATTTCGCAGTCTTGCTCCATGAGCAGGTGTGCGAGCGAGGTGATGGGCTTCTCTCCCATACCGTAGATGAGCAGGTCGGCTGGTGCGTCGCAGAGGATGGACGGACGCAGACGGTCTTGCCAGTAGTCGTAGTGGGTGAGTCGTCGCAAAGATGCTTCTATTCCTCCGAGCACGATGGGCACGTCGGGGTAGAGTTGCCGGAGGATGTTGGTATAGACGATTGACGGGTATTCGGGACGGCAGTCATGGCGTCCGTCGGGTGAGTAGGCGTCTTCTGACCGCAGACGGCGCGCTGCTGTGTATTTGTTGACCATGGAGTCCATTGCCCCGGGTGATACGCCGAAGAAGAGACGGGGACGTCCGAGTTTCTTGAAATCGCGGAAGTCACCGTGCCAGTCGGGTTGCGGAACGATGGCCACACGCAGTCCCTCGGCCTGTAGCACTCGTCCTATGACTGCTGCTCCGAAGGATGGGTGGTCGACATAGGCGTCACCACTGAAGAGGATGACATCGAGTTGTTGCCATCCGTGGAGTTCCACTTCTTTCTTGGTGGTGGGAAGCCAGTCGGTTATTTGCATAGGAATGTGACGAATGCAGTGATGAGTTGATTGCGTACGGAAGTTTCCTTGATGCTTTCTATCGGGAATCCGAGTATGATGGATTTGTAGTCGTTGCCTTCATAGGCTACGCCTGCTGTCTGTCCGGTGGAATATGCAAGCATGGCAAATGCGGGTGCCTGGGCTGTGAGTGCCTCTGTCTGTGGCACGGCATAGCTCTCGGGGTTCATGCTGCGGTAGATGGAGAAGTGGGTGCCGCATCCCTGGAGAGCGTTGATGTTCTGGTTCTTTATCCTGCCGTCGAGTGTGGTTTTGAACAGTTCCGCGGGTACGGCATTTCCGGAAACGATGTTTGCTCCGCTTACGAGGATTCTGCCTCCCAGCTCGACATATTGCCTGAGGAGGTTCTTGGTCTTTGAGCTGAATTCCTTCTGCACTCCGTAGATGACGTCTATCATTTTGTAGTTAGACATGTGGAGTGGCTTATGGGCGGATGTACTTGCATCGGCATTGGCATAGACGAATGCTTCCTCGCTGCATGAGCAGAAAGAGTAGTGGGTGGGCATGATGCCTTGTCCGTGGAGGGCAGGATAGTCGAATGTATTGCCCATGATGATTTTGCCTTCGAGTTCGGTTCCGCTATAGCCGAGTCCTGTAGTTGCTTCCGAACCCATGGTGGACTTCGTGAAGACTTTCTGCTCTCCACAGAATCCGGCAAACGCTCCATAGGGTATACCCGGATCTTCGCCAAGGAGGAATCCCTGTTCGGTGGAGGTGTTGTAGGAGGCTGGCCCTGAGAGTCGGGTGAAGGAGTTTACGATGAGTATCTTTCCTTTGCTCTTTGAGTCGATATATGCGGTGAGTGTTTCGGAGGGGAAGCTGATTCCGCCTTTGTTGTAGGCACAGACACGGAATGAGTAGAGGCGGTCTTTGTTGAGCTTGATGGTGCAGGACGAACCGTTAATGATGGTTCCGTTGTCGTAGCTGCCGTTGTCGCGACGCACATATAATATATAATGTGTGGGGTGGGCGGTAGGCTCTAACTCATCGTTGGTGGGTTCCCACGACAATGAAGCCCGTGATTCCTTCTCGTCTATGGTCACGGCAAAGTTTCTGACCGGCAGGGGCTGAATGGTGTAGTCGCGATTGTGGGTCGCAGCAATATACTTGACGATGGTCTTGTAGGCGGAACGTGCGAAATCGAACTTGAACTGAGGATTGAAGCCCAGACGCATGTCTGCGAAGTTCTGGTGCGACAGCATCTCAAGGAGTGCTCCAGGCATCTGAGGCACTCGGGTCTCTCCGTAGTTGCGGTTGAAGAGCTTGCGCACTTCCCATTTGTACTGTCTGAGGTCTTTGCGCAGATTGAGCAGGAAGAGGCTTGCGAGGTCGCGGCTGACGTAGCGTGTGATTCCTGCATTGGTCTTACCGTCGTAGAAATTGGTGGAGCAGATGGAGAGCGAACCAATCAATTCGTCGGTACGTGAGAATCCTGCATCGGAGTGGAAGGCGAGATTGAGTTCTATAGGCACACGGCGACCGTCGATAGTGGGTGCATAGACTGAACCGCCTGCCAGTTCGTTGGCTACCCGAGGACGTGACTGTATGTCGCTCTTGTAGTCATCCTCTCCGTTGTAGCAGTCGTAGGTGGTGTCGCGCATTCCTGCCCACTGTGCTGAATAGCGTGCTGCTTCCGCCCATCGGGGAAGCCCGCTCTTGCTTCCGCCCATGCTGATATTTCCCATTCCTCCTCCGAAGCGCACAGCGTCGGCAGTCACTACGCCCGACTGATGGCTGTAGTTGTCGAGAGTGACCATGCCGCTGTTGCTTGAGCCTTTCTCAAAGTCGAATGTGCCGAGATACACCCATGTGCTTCCGCCCATCTGCTGGTTGACGGAGAATTCAGTTTTTCCGCCTTTGTGGTAAACGGTGTAGTGTGCGTTGTCGATGGATTTTGGCTGAGTCTGATATGACACATAGACTGCATAGGCTCCGTCTTCAGGAATGTTGGGAATCCACTCTATGGCGGAAGCGTGTTCCTTGTCGGTAGTAGTGACGGTTACTCTTGCCGTGCCATGACGGAAAGGATTGTCGCCTGGATAATAGACGCTTTTGGTCTTTGCGAATCCTGGCTTGTCGCAGTCGCCCCAGATGGATGTAGGCATGTATGATGCTTTCTGCTCTATGTAGGCGCTGCCGTTGGCATTGGGAGCGTCGTTGTCCACTATCACCTCGTTGCGCTGCCAGTTTCGTTCACGTGCTGTATAGACAATGGCTCCGGCATTTTCCAGCATGGGAATGATATAGGGCAGGACAATGGTCTGGGTGAAGAGGTCTTCGGTAGTGCAGAACAGACGTGGACGTTGCCAGCGCCAGGTCTTTTTCTTCTGGTCGTAGAATATGCCGTGGCTCTGGCAGACAGCCAGATGCACTCCTTCGAGTCCGTGAGTGATGCTGAACGGACGGGAGAGGTTCTTGACCCATGGAGCGCCTTTGTATTCGATTTTTCCCCAAGTGAGTTCACTGGTCTTGTTCTTGGTGCGTATGGCGTTGGGGACAAGTTCCTCAATAGGGTGGTTGTCGGTCTCCACGGTGAGGGTGTAGTGGCGAAGGCTGTCGGGAATCATTCGTTTGACGTCACGGTAAACGCGTTCCACGGATTCTTCGGTGAAGTATTGCTCGCCAAAAGTGTCGTTGCATCTCACACGGATGGCTTGGAGACTGTCGTCAACAATGATTTCCTGTAGCTTGGGCTTTCCTATATGCATGTCGCTACGGCTGAAGGTCTCGACATAGGAACTGATGGATTTCTTGAAGTCCTGTGCATTAACACTTACAAGAATGTTTGTAAGAAATAGTATGGTCAGAATGAGTCGTTGCATGTTAGTTGTTTCCTAAGTATTTTACCTTTTGAAATCCTACAAGGTGGTCGTAGCGCGCTCCGAAAGGACGGTGGTAAACCAGTACTGAATATTCGTTTTCTGTCTGGTAGAAATTACCTTCTGTTTCAGCATAACTTCCCACAGTAGAACCTTCAGGGACAAAGAGATACATGTAGTTGTAAGAGCCTTGCTTTAATGGAACGGTAAGTTCGTAGGCATGGTCAACATGATTGTACTGCATCAGGTAATCGTCCGTGAAACGTCCGTTTGAGAAGTCTCCGAAGAGGTAGAGATTTCCTCCGCTGAGTTCGGGAATGAGCAGCTGGAAGTGTGTGATGAAATAGTCGCTTTCTGTGTTGTAGTCGAGTTCGTCACCATTGCGAACATAGTAGCGTCCGTCCTGGTCCTGATCGTAAATGTAGTTGATGCGCTGCTCGTCCTGCATGACTATGGCATGGTAGAGCGGATCGTGATACTGCATGCTTTCGATGCGCATGGTCGGGACATGATCGTCCAGCATCTCGAAACGACGGTATTCGTTGCCTGCGTCGAAAACCAGTTTCTTGTTGTGATTGAATATCAGGGTATTTGTTCGCAAATAGGTTGGCTTGAGATCCTCCACATGGGTGTCCCATCTGCGATTCTGCATAACTATGGGGATGAGTTCCTGCTCGGGACGGTTAACGCTGTAGGACGAGTAGTTGATGTCGAAGCTTACCTGCTGATGGCTGTTGTAGGTGTCAATATCGGTGTTGCTTGTGACGCTGATTTCAATTCCCACTCGCGGTTCCACGATGGAGAAGCAGGCCTCAGCTACAGGTTCATCATCACCGTCCTCGAAAATCTCCACACGGTAGTTGCCGCTTACTTTCAACCGCACATCGTCGTTGGGCAGACGCAGGGTGTAGTGGTTGTAGAGCATCGCCGTATTCATCGACGGAGCATAGGTCTCTATCCTGCTGCCGTTGAAACCGTCCATATAGTCGCTGGTGAGCAAATCCGATGGAGTCCAGTCGGCATTGCAATGGGTGATGTTATAGGTGTAACGGACATAGTTGTGCTGGAGGTCGTCGAACGAGATCTCCACATAGTGACCGCTTCCCAGCTGCCCAACAGGGTAGCTGTCCCACTGGCCGTCCATCAGCACTTTCAGGCTTTTCAGATTGTCAATCAGCACACCGCTCTGTTGTGCGCTCACGGTGGAGCACACAAACGAAAGCAGGGATATGAGCAAGTGTTTCATACAAAGACCCCCTCCCTTGCCTCCCCCTGGACTCTTCGTTAGGGGGAGGAGTAGTTACCTACTGCGGAATTGAATTTAATAAATTAATTAAAACTGGAAGTATTCTTTTGCGTTGTTGTAACTGATGTCCTCAATCATCTGGTTTACTCGCTTAGCCTCATAGCCGGAGTAGGGCACTTCGCCGTTCTCTATGTCGGTAGCGACGAGGTTGCAGAGAATACGGCGGAAATACTCGTGGCGAGGGTAGGAGAGGAACGAACGGGAGTCGGTCAGCATACCTACGAAGCGGCTCAACAGACCCAGCAATGAGAGAGCGTTCATCTGCTTTGTCATTCCGTCCTTCTGGTCGAGGAACCACCATCCGCTTCCCCACTGAATCTTTCCTGGAACGCTGCCGTCTTGGAAGTTGCCAAGCATGGTGGCAAGCACCTCATTGGCGCATGGGTTAAGATTATAGAGAATTGTCTTTGCCAACTTGCCTTCTGCATTCAGACGGTCAAGGAACTTAGAGCACTTCTTTGCAGTGTTGAACTCTCCGATGGAGTCGAAACCTGTGTCAGGGCCGAGCAACTTGAACATCTTGGAGTTATTGTCGCGGATGGCACCATAGTGGAACTGCTGTGCCCATCCTGCCTCTGCATCCTGAACGGCAAAGATGTACATCATAGCACTCTTGAACTTGAGTACTTCCTCTGCTGTAGGAATCTGACCAGCCAATACTTTGTCGAAGATGGCTTTTATCTCTGCGTCGGAGTAGTCCTCTGCATAGAATTCCTCAATGCCGTGGTCGCTGAGCTTGCAGCCCATTGAAGCAAAGAAGTCGTGGCGAGCCTGGAGGACATCAATATAGTCGTTGAAGCCGTTAATGGTCTTGCCGCTTACCTCAGCCAGCTTCTCCACATATGCCTTGAAATTCTGAGGAACCTCAACAGCCATAGCCTTGTCGGGACGCCATGCAGGAAGCATCTTGGTCTTCATGGTTGGGTCTGCAGCTACAGCCTTGTGCCATTCCAGAGAATCCACAGGGTCGTCGGTGGTGCAGACAGTCTCCACATTGTAGTGTTCCATCAGCCCGCGTGGAGTGAATTTCGGATCGTTCTTGATTTGCTCGTTGCACTCTTCATAGATTTCACGGGCGTTCTCAGGATTGAGTGTCTTTGTGATTCCGAAAGCAGTCTTCAACTCAAGGTGAGTCCAGTGGTAGAGCGGATTGCGGAAGGTGTAGGGAACTGTCTCCGCCCATTTCTCGAACTTTTCCCAGTCGCTTGTGTCCTTTCCGGTGCAGAATCGTTCATCCACACCGTTGGAACGCATGGCGCGCCATTTGTAGTGGTCGCCGCCCAGCCATATCTGTGTGATGCTTTCAAAACGTTTGTTCTCTGCTACCATCTGAGGTACCAAGTGGCAGTGGTAGTCGATAATCGGCATCTTAGCCGCATGTTCGTGATACAACTTCTGTGCAGTTTCGCTTTGCAACAGGAAGTTCTCGTCCATAAATGTCTTCATATATTCTACTAATTAAAAAATACAAATTATAAATGATTAGGCGCTGGTGCAAAAATGACCATATCAGCGCAAAGTAACGAAAAAGATTTGACTTTTTCAAGAGGAATTTGAGTTTTTTCAATAAAAAAGGAGCAGAAGGCACGGATAGTACCATCTGCTCCCATTAAGTATGTATGTGATTGACAGAGTTAGAAGTTGATGTCGATATTGATATCGTCTGACTTCGCTTCCTCAGTCTCAGGATAATAACCCTGCTCTGCACGCAATGCTGCAATTCGTGCTTCCTGCTCAGCTCTTGCCTCGGCAACAGGAATTTCGTCCTTCGCCACCTTGAGCACGCTCTGAAGTGCATTGGTGAATTTGTCGTAGTCTTCCTTGTAAAGGAAAATCTTATGCTTTTCAAAAGAAATGCGAGGGTTGTCGAAACTACCTTCCATTATTTTCTTACTCTCTGTAATGGCAATGTACTTGTCGCCATTTCTACTCTGCTTTACATCAAAGTAGTAGATTCGCTTACCCGCCTTCACGCTCTCGGAGAAGACGAAATCTTTGTCTTGCTCGTTCATCAGTTTGAGTTTTAAAGACCCCCTCCGCCTTTCAGGCACCTCCCCCGTAATGGGGAGGAATAGTTACCTGCTATTGGTTGCGGGGATGATTTTGATTAATATATTTAGTTTAGTTGTTTATGTGTTTGCAAAGTTGCTTGTTTTTTTTTATTTGATGAAATTCCAGCGGTATTTTTTTTGATTTTTGAAATGATTTTTTGTTTTATGCGTAGATTATCGCAAAAATTCCTAACTTTGCAAATTGAAACAAAAAAGGTGTTTTTTGAATTATTATGATTAACCGTACTCTTATACGTCTGAAAATTGTTCAGTTGATGTATTCTTACTACCAGCAATCAGGTAAGAACATCAACTCCGTAGAGCTTGAATTGGAGAAAAGTTTGTCGAAGGCATACGATCTTTATAATTATATGCTCTGGCTGATAACTGATGTGACACGTTATGCGGATGAGGAGATTGAGCAGAAAGAGCAGATAAACAAGTTTGCTCATAAAGTGGAGACAATCAGCCACAGGTTTATTGACAATCAGTTTGCAGCTCAGCTCGCTGTCAACAAGCAGTTGCTGGAGTTCAAGGAAAATCAAAACCAGTTGTGGGTGAATTATCCCGATTATCTGAGAAAGCTCTATGCCGACATCAAGCAGTTGGATGAATACGAAGAATACATGAACAAGGTGTCCGTGGACTATAACGATGATCGTGAGTTCTGGCGCAAGGTTTACAAGAATATCATTATGAAGGATGAACGCATAGATGAAATTCTTGAAGAACAAAGTCTCTACTGGAACGACGACAAGGAGATTGTAGATACGTTCGTGTTGAAGACTATCAAGAAGTTTGAACCGCAGCTTCAGGAGAATCAGGAACTGCTTCCTGAATTCAAGGATGAAGAAGACAGGGAATTTGCGATAATGCTGCTTCGTACAAGCATTCTCCATGAAGACGAGTATAAGAGCATGATAATGCAGAATACCCGTAATTGGGATTTCGAGCGTCTGCCATTGATGGACGTGATAATCATGCAGGTGGCTTTGTCGGAGATTCTCAATTTCCCGAACATCCCTGTTTCGGTTACAATCAACGAGTTTGTAGAGATTTCAAAATACTACAGCACTCAAAAGAGCGCAGGCTACATCAACGGAATTCTGGATAATGTAGCAAGACAGCTCAAGGCCAGCGGAAAGATAATGAAGTAAAAATAAACTGAACAAATTAATAAATCACAATTATGAATCTCTTATTAATCAATCTTTTAGATGGTGCTGCAGCAGGTGCTGCGGCTGGTAGCTCTGCTTCAGGACAGCCACAAGCTGGAGGAGGCATGACTTCAATGCTTCTCATGCTTGTTGCTATGTTTGCAATCATGTATTTCTTCATGATCCGTCCTCAGCGCAAGCGTCAGAAAGAATTGCAGGAATTCCGCAACAAGCTTGACATAGGTACAAAGGTGGTTACTGCCGGTGGTCTCTATGGCACTATCAAGGATCTGAACAAAGGTGAGAACTACGTTACTATCGAAATAGCAAAAGGAGTTGCTATCCAGGTAGACCGTAACTACGTTTACGCAGATTCTTCTCAGGCTGTTCAACGATAAATCGGGTAAATCCGTAATCCTACATGGGAAAAACGTGGACGAAAATACGGAGAAGTTTGCGGCTGATTAAGGTCAACCGTGAACTTCTTGTGTTTTTAGCATTCCTCCTTGTCGCGATAGCCTTCTGGTTTATGCAGACATTCAAGGAATATACTTCCACGAATGTTGACTTTGAACTGCGGCTGACCAATGTTCCTCACAATATTATCATTACTTCGAAGATTCCGGAGAAGGTGAATGTGAATGTTAGTGGAAGGGGGTATGACATCATCAACTACATCACAAAGTCTACTTTACGCACTATTGAAATCGACTTCACTACTCTAACCAAAGAGGACGGAAGGATATTGATTGACAATACGTTGTGGAGACGATTGCTGACTAATCAGCTGGGCCGCTCACTTACGTTCAATTCCATCAATCCCGCTACTCTTGAAGTGTTCTATTCAACAGGCGAACACCGCTATGTGCCGATAGTTTTCAACGGCAGGGCTGAGTCTGACGAGAAGCATGTCCAGTGCGGAGTGACGATAGAACCCACGTTCGTGGACATCTATGCTCCAGCTTATCTGTTTGACACAATTACCACAATTTACACCGAACGGCGAGTACTTACCAATCTGCAAGACACTACTGTGATGCGATTGGCGCTTTCTGCCCCAAAGGGTGTGAAATGTGTGCCCGACAGCGTGGACGTGACCGTATGCGTGGATTTGTTTACAAACAAAACGCTCTCTGTGCCTATTTACAGCGAGAATGTGCCTCAGCATGAAATCCTCCGTACTTTCCCTCTCACCGTTGATGTGACTTTCAGAGTCAGTTCCTCGATGTACAATCAGGTGAAATCAGAAGATTTCGTGCTCTGTGTTGACTATAACGACATACGACCTGATGACCATCAATGTGCTGTGATTATGCGACATTGCCCCGATGGTGTAGGCAATGTGAAGATTAATCCGGCACGTGTTGATGTGGTGATAGAGCATGAGGAGCGCTGAGATGAATAGGAGCGGTAAGCCCTTCAAAGTTGGTGTAACGGGTGGAATAGGCAGCGGAAAGAGTTTCGTCTGCAAGATAATTGAGCAGATGGGCTATCCTGTCTATTTCTGCGACCAAAGGGCAAAGGAACTTATGGTTTCCGACAGGATAATTATCAGCCGTTTGACAGAATTGCTCGGGAATCAGGTCTATGTCAAAGATAATGAAGGAAGCCTGGTGCTGAACAAACCGGTTGTGGAGAAGTATATTTTCGCTTCCGCAGAACATACAGGCATCATCAATTCCATTGTGCATCCGGTAGTGAAGAACGACTTCCTAAGATGGGCAGAAGAGCAGGATTCGGACATTGTATTTGTGGAATCAGCCATTTTCAAGGAAGCTGGTTTTCTTGATTCCCTCGATGCCGTGATTGGAGTTACCGCACCTCTCGATGTGCGCATCCAAAGAGTGATAAAGCGTGATAATACTACTCCCGAAAGGATAGAAGCACGTATTCGCCAGCAGTCGGCCGATGACGAAATCAGGGAGTTCTGTCATTTTGTGATTGTTAATGATGGAGATAGCCCGTTGGACGAACAGATTAAATCGATAATTAAATCGTTTAATGTTTAATGTTTAACGATAGTACCGAATAATAAAAGAACTCAATAACTTAAAAACTCAAAAACTCAAATAACTTATGCTTAAAGAGATTTTAGCAATCGCTGGCAAACCAGGATTGTACAAGTTCCTTTCAAGAGGAAACAGAATGTTGATAGTTGAGACTATTGACGACGCAAAGAAACGTATGCCTGCCTACGCTACCGACCAGGTAGTTGCACTTTCTGATATTTCTATCTATACAGATGATGGTGCAGAAGTGTCGTTGGCTTCAGTTCTTCGTTCCGCAAAGGAGAAATACGAAGGCAAGGCTGTAGATCTTTCACCAAAGAAGGCTTCAAACGACGACATCATTGCTTTCTTCAAGAACATTCTTCCTAACTATGACGCAGACAGAGTTCATGTGAGCGACATGCGTAAGCTTCTCTCATGGTACAACATCCTCGTCAAAGCTGGTCTGGATGATTTCGCAGAGAAAGAGGATGCTAAGAATGAAGAATGAAGAATTGCGAAGCAATCGCGAACCGTAGCAGCGTAGTCACGCCGTCTCGAAAAAGTCTGAGGCTTTTTAGGCGTGGGAGCGTTAAGCGAAGGTGAGAGCGTAGCGGCAATGAAGAATTCTTTATGCCATGATATTTGAATCCTAAAACTTAAAACTATATGTGATAGTATCGGATATCAATAATAAAAAAAACAGTGGATAGATTGTTCTACCCACTGTTTTTTATGTATAGTTTGGATTATTCTTTGTCTTGAGGAACAAGTGAAAGATAGAGTTCGTCAAGCTGCTTCTGGTCGATAGCTGCAGGAGCGTCAAGCATAACGTCACGTCCGCTGTTGTTCTTCGGGAATGCGATGCAGTCGCGGATTGAGTCGAGACCGGCAAAGAGGCTTACCCAGCGGTCGAGTCCGTATGCAAGACCTCCGTGAGGTGGCGCACCATACTTGAATGCGTTCATGAGGAATCCGAACTGCTCCTGTGCACGCTCTGGAGTGAAACCGAGAATCTCGAACATCTTTGCCTGAAGTTTAGGGTCGTGAATACGGATGCTACCACCGCCGACTTCAACTCCGTTGCAAACCATGTCGTAGGCATCGGCACGAACAGCAGCAGGATCTGTGTCGAGAAGTGCTATGTCGCTGTCCATAGGATGAGTGAACGGGTGGTGCATAGCCATCAGGCGCTGTTCTTCGTCGCTCCACTCAAACATTGGGAATTCTGTTACCCAGAGAAGGGCAAACTTGTTCTTGTCGCGAAGACCAAGGCGCTCACCCATTTCCAGACGAAGTTCACAGAGTTGCTTGCGAGTCTTCATGGCATCGTCGCCGCTGAGGATGAGGATGAGGTCTCCTGCTTCTGCCCCCATAGCTTCTTTGAGCTTGTTGAGAACTTCTGGAGAGTAGAACTTGTCAACGCTTGACTTCACGCTGCCGTCGTCCTGAACTCGTGCGTAAACCAATCCCTTGGCTCCAATCTGTGGACGCTTAACCCAATCGGTGAGCTGGTCAATCTGCTTGCGAGTGTAAACGGCACAGCCTTTGGCGCAGATACCTCCGATGTATGCAGCATCGTTGAATACTCCGAATTCTCCTGTGCCTTTGAGCACATCCATCAGTTCCACGAATTCCATTCCGAAACGCATATCTGGCTTGTCGCTACCGAAGCGGCGCATAGCCTCTGCCCAAGGCAGGCGCAGGAACGGCTCTGTGAGTTCGATGCCACGAAGTGTTTTGAAGAGATGTTTAGCCATTCCTTCGAAGGTCTCGATGATGTCGTCCTGAGTTACGAATGACATTTCGCAGTCAATCTGTGTAAATTCAGGCTGGCGGTCAGCACGGAGGTCTTCATCGCGGAAGCACTTCACAATCTGGAAATAGCGGTCGAAACCTGCTACCATGAGGAGCTGCTTGAGTGTCTGAGGACTTTGTGGCAGGGCGTAGAACTGTCCTGGGTTCATTCGGCTTGGTACTACGAAGTCGCGTGCTCCTTCAGGAGTGGAACCGATGAGCATAGGTGTTTCCACTTCGAGGAATCCGAGGTTGGAGAGGTAGTTGCGTACCTCTATACACATACGGTGACGCAGTTCCAGGTTCTTGCGAACACAGGAGCGGCGCAGGTCGAGATAGCGGTATTTCATTCTCAGGTCGTCACCGCCGTCACTCTTGTCTTCGATGGTGAATGGTGGAATTTCGCTGGCATTGAGCTGAGTGAGTGTTTCCACGTCAATCTCAATATCTCCCGTAGGCATATTGGCATTTTTGCTGTAGCGCTCATTCACTTTTCCTACTACCTGAATCACATACTCTCTACCGAGTTTCTTGGCTGATTCACATAATTCAGGATTTACTTCTTCGTTGAACACAAGTTGTGTGATACCATAGCGGTCGCGCAGGTCTACGAAAGTCAAACCACCCATGGTTCTTACGCGTTGTACCCATCCTGCGAGGGTGACAACTTCATTGACGTTGTTAATGCGGAGTTCACCGCAAGTGTGAGTTCTGTACATATTTGAAAATTTTGACCCCCTCCCTTGCCTCCTCCTGAATGGGGAGGAGTAGTTACCTACTGTTGGTTTTGGGGATGATATAATATTATTAAATTATTGTTTATTCTTAGAACGGCAGGCCGACGGCGAAGTGGAAGGCAAAGTCGCGTTTGAGTTTAGGGTGGAGTAGTGGCCAGTGGTCGCGTCCTGTGTAGGCGGGATTGATTCCTTTCATACCCATGTCGAAACGTAGGGTGAAGAAATCGAGAACCACGCGCAGTCCTAATCCGTAGCTCATTGCCAGTTGCTTGTAGAACTTGTCTATCTTGAATTCGCCTTCTGGCTGATCTTCATATTTACGTATTGTCCATATATTTCCTCCGTCCACGAACAAGGCTCCGTTGATTTTCCAGAAGAGGTGGGAACGGAATTCGATGCTCATGTCCAGCTTCACGTCTCCGCTCTGGTTGAGGAAGTTGATTTGTTTGTCTGCTCCTTTGTAGGCACCAGGTCCTAATGAACGTACGCTCCATCCTCTGAGGGAGTTGGCACCACCGGCAAAGTATCTTTTCTCGAACGGAACAAGGTTGCTGTTGCCGTAGGGGATTGCTATGCCGAATGCGGCGTGGATAGCTACGGAGTTGTTGTTGTCTATTCTGAAACTCTTGGAGTAATCCAGATCTCCACGTACATACTGGGCGAATGCTATGCCGCAGAATGTTCGCTGTCCCTGATCGTTGGTTTTTGTGTCCAAGGCTTTGGTAAGTACACTTAGCACGTTGCCCGAAGTTTCTATATTCGCTTTCAGCACCCAGGCGTTCTGTCCGTAAGTGGTGATGGCGTTCGAACCAAGAGAGTTATATGTATATGTGTATCCGAGTTTAGTGATGAGAAGGTTCTCGTAGTTGTAGCGCAGTATGGCGTTCTGCTTGCCGAGTGAATCCAGATACTGTTCCTTGAACCGGTCGGATATCCAGGGCATGTTGATATAGTTTATCTCCAGCAGGTCGAAACGGTGGTTCACATGTCCTTCGTTTGTCTGCCATTTGTAGCGCCACGAAGCAGTGAGCACTCGTCGGTTGAACTCCGGACGGTTCTGGCGGTTATACTGTAGCGATATTTCGGATGTGGCGCGATGGCTTATTCCGAAGTCTTGCTTGACGAAGGGCAGGAGGAATCCAGGGAAAGCCAGCTTCATTTCTCCTCCCATTTCGGTGTAGTTGCGTCCTTCGTAGCCTTCAAGTCCTGTAATGGCTTCGTAGGCTCCACGCAGTTTGATGGTGAGCATCTCACTTCCCTTAAACAGGTTCTTGTGGTTGTAACTTACCGATGCCGCTGCACCTAAGTCTCCTGCTGTGTTGGTGCCTTCGATGTCGAGTGAGAGGGAGTGTGGATAGCCTCTGTTGACCATCATGAAGCAGTCAAGTGTGTCTGTCTCGCCCCGCTGCTGCATTCTTGAAGCCGAATAGCCCACAGCACCTAGTCGGTTGAAGTTGCCCAGTGTCTGTCGCATCTTCACGTTGCTGAAGAGCTCGCCGCTGTGGAGCAGGGAATTCGACGTGAACATAGATGGACGGAAATGTAGCTGGTCCTTGTAGAATATGCGAGCACCCTTGTAGTCAATGCTGTCTGTTGCCTCTTCTACGGATGTGATGTCCTGAAGGAAATTCACGTCACCTATGCGGTACTGGCGGTGCGGAGTGGGTTCGCTTCGTCCGTTCTCCATGTGCAGACGAATCTGGAGAGTCAGATCCACATCGTTCGAATCGGCAATGGTGTCAGCCCTGTATGAGATATAGTCTTTATTGAACTTGTAGTATCCCATTCCCTGAAGGAGGTTCATGATGCGAGACCTCTCAGAGTTGAGGGTATTGATGTTCAGTGGGTCGCCGCTGTGCAGAAGCGAAACGGCTGTGTCACCACCGCAGATGATGGTGCGAAGTCCGTCGTCCTCTATTTCCCGGTTGATATGGTTGATGACGTAGCGTTCTCCTTTGTCAATATTATATATGAGTGTGAGGCTCTTGCCTTTTGTCTTTTTTGTTGTTGTGATTTGGGCATGCATATATCCTGCGTTGCCCAGCACTCTCTGCATATCCTGCACCGATGCGTCAGTCTGAAGTGAGTCGTAGATTACCGGAGCTTCTCCGATTTTGCGAAGCAACTTTGACATTCCAGTCGCTTTCTGCGGGCTGGAGAGACAGTAGATTCTGAGTGGTACTTTTGCTCCGAACCAGCTTGTGTTGGGATTCTGCTTCACATATTGCCGAAGTCCCATGCTGCTGTCATCTTCTTTGCTTTCCTTGTAGGAGATATTGACTTTCTTCAGGTGGTAATCGCCTTCTTCCACGTATTTGTCCACACTACAGGCATTCCCACACATAAGGGTGAGAATCAGCACGGAGGCGAGGACAATATGTCTGGATAGTTGACGAATCATTTTAACTTGCAAATTTACGTTTTTTTTATGAATAACTCCTTGATTTTTTCATAATTCTTGATTTGCGGCCGTTCAGTTTTGCTGGTAAGTAGTTTTTTCCTAACTTTGGGCGGAGAAAAAAACGATTATGATAAGCAAGAATAAATTAAAATGGGTTAATTCGCTTCAGCGCAAGAAAATTCGCGACCGTGAAGATGTGTTTATTGCCGAAGGCCATAAGGTGGTCAGTGATTTGCTGCAGGGTGGCTATGAGTGTGTGTGGAAGGCTGAGGTAAGGAAGAGTGCCGACGGTGGAGAGCTGATAACCGATGAAGATCTGCGCCGCTTAAGTCTGCTTGAGACTCCTCAGGATGTGTTTGCGGTTTTGCGCCAGAAACACTATGACTGGGATGAAAGTGTGCTGGAAACGGGATTGTGTCTTGCTCTGGACGGTGTTCAGAATCCTGGGAATGTGGGCACGATTCTTCGCATCGCCGACTGGTTTGGAGTGGAACACGTGCTGTGTTCTCATGGTTGTGCTGATGTGTATAATCCCAAGACTGTTCAGGCAACTATGGGTGCTTTGGCTCATGTGAAGGTTCACTATGTGGATTTACCTGCAGTACTTAAGAGTGTCCGGGAACATTCTGACGTGCCTGTATTGGGCACATTCCTCGACGGTAAATCAATCTATGAGCAGGAGTCCTTGCCTGAGTCTGTTATTAAGGGAATAATCGTTATGGGTAATGAGGGAAACGGCATATCGTCAGAGGTTGGAGAACTGGTCACCCATCGTCTTCTGATTCCAAATTATCCTGAAGGCAGGGCAACGACCGACTCCCTGAATGTGGCTATTGCTACAGCTGTCGTTTGTGCTGAACTCCGTCGGCGCCAGTTGTGATGTGCCACACGGCATCTTTCTCGCAGATTATTGTTCCGCCCAGCCATTCTGTCATTTCTATTTCTCCCACGAGAGGGTAGTGATTTACCACGCGGTTGTCATAGAGTTCAACCACGTGGTTTTTGTATGTCTCTCCCGAAGGCAGAACTATGGTTGTAGCTGCAATTCTTCTCATCTTCGTTTGCGCATAATTCCGAATGAGTTTGGAGTTCTTACATCCGGAGCTTTCTTGATTCTGATGCGTTCCTTATGATCCTGCTTCTTGAGCAGTTCATTCGGTGAGAGTCTTTCTCCGCGTTCGGGCTTCTTCACTATCATTGCAGAGTCGATGCCAAGTGAGTCTGATTCGGTTGCTATGCTGTCGGTCTCTTCCTCTTCGTCATCGTCAATATGCATACGGATGAGCTGGATATTGTCAATCATGCAGAGGCTTCTCTCGCCCTCGGCTCCTTGGTAGTGGAGGAACCCGGTAATTTCCTTGATCTTGGTATTGTCGGCCTTGGTGATTTCCAGCTGAATGGTGTTGTTAGCGCTGATTTTGCTAACCTGGCTGAATGCCTTCCCTTCCGAACTGATGATGGAGAGAGAGGCTGTGAGTGAGTTGGAGTCGGAGTTGCGGTTTCCCTTCAGGATAATCACGTTGGCAAAGAAGATGAATTTGTCGTGGGCATGGAAACTGGTGTCGGCCTTGATCTGGAACTGCTCTGTATTCTGCATTCTGTTATTGTGTAGCACCATCACTTTTGAACCGTTCCACAGACTTGTAGTGTCGCCTTCGGCAGAGAGTGAAGCGGTAAGTTCATGGCTTCCGAGCTGGAGGGCAAGAGCTTCGTTCTCCTCTGTGTATCTCTCCACGAGGTTGTCGTAAATTTTCTTTAGGTCTTCGCTGTGGGCGTTGTACCAAACGAGTGAGGAGTCGAACTGCGCCTCCGTTATGCCGTGCTTCTCGAAGACTGCGTTTATCAGTTCCTCGCCGGTGATGTTCTCCTCGTTGTCACCCATGTGCGAGAGCATTGCCTGTGCCTTGTGGTAGTCGTAGAGAATCTCTTCCATCTTTCCTCTCGACACAACGTCGTCAGGACGTTTCTCGCAGGAAACGAACAATGCCGCCGACATCAGCAATGCCAGCAGCACTTTCTCATAAAGATGGATTGTAAATCTCAATTTTGATAAATCGTTTAGTGGGAAGGTAAAGCCTCCTTACCCTTTGGCGGGAGTTTGGGATGGGGCTTTGAATATCTTCTTGAAGAATATCAGCAGGTACATCACTGAGCAGCTGATTGAAGCGTCGGCAAAGTTGAAGATTGCGGAGAAGAACACGCAATGCTCGTCTGCGTCGGGAATGAACGGCAGCTTGTTCACCCAACCCCAGTCGGGCATGTTCCATTCAAACAGCGGGAAGTAGAACATATCCACCACACGTCCCAGCATCAGGCTGGTGTAGCCGTCGCCCGGGGCAACGAACTGTGCCACAGCCGGAGCAGCGGGGTTGTTGAATATGAGTCCGTAGAAGAGGCAGTCGATGACATTGCCTATGTTTCCTGCAAGAATCAGCGAGAGGCAGATGATAAGCGCCTTGTGTCCCCGTTCGAGGATGAGCTTGCGGATATACCATATCAGCACAGGCACCATAAGTATGCGGAAGGAAGTGAGCAGATATTTTCCGCCCAGTTCCATTCCGAATGCCATTCCGTTGTTCTCTATGAACTTGATGTGGAACCAGCCTGTCAGTTCTATGTCCTCGCCGAGGTACATGTGGGTCTTGACGGCCATCTTGATGATTTGGTCAATGAGAACTACGGCTATGATGAGTCCGGCTGACAGCAGGGTAAGCTTATACCTTCTCGACATTGATTACTGCGTTAAAGTCTTCGAATGCTATTGTCTCGCCTTCTGGCTGACCGAGCGTGATGGATGTAGCCAGCACCTGGTTGGCGATGTAGTCGCGGTAGGTGTTGATGATGTCCTCGGTCTCAGGCGTAGAGGTGATCTGCACGTTGATGCGGTCGGTAATCTCAAATCCCTGTGTCTTGCGCATGGTCTGAATCTGCTTGATGATGCGTCGTGCATTTCCTTCGCGCTTCAGTTCAGGAGTGACTGTGATGTCGAGTGCCACGGTCATCACACCTTCGTTCTGAACGCTCCATCCCGGGATGTCCTGAGAGATGATGTCCACGTCGGCGAGTTCTACCACAGCGTCCTGACCGTCTGCCTGGAGCGTGATCTGTCCGTTGCTTTCGAGTTCGGATATCTGTGCCTGACTCATGTTGGTTACGGCATCGGCAACAGCCTTCATCATCTTGCCGAATTTCTTACCCATAACGCGGAAGTTGCACTTCACGGTCTTGACAAGGAGCTTGCCGTCCATCAGCTGCAGTTCCTTCACGTTCACTTCCTTGGTGATGATTTCCTTCATGCGGTCGATGCGGCTGCTGAGCACGGCGTCTGTATCTGGAATAGCCAGTGCCTGGAGCACCTGGATCACAGGAATCTTCACCTTCTTGCGGATGGAGAGACCCATGGACGTTACCTTCATAGCTGCTTCCATCGCTGTTTCCAGTTCCTTGTCGATGAGCTTGTCATCGTAGGTCGGGAACGGAGCGAGATGCACGCTTTCCGAGTTGTCTGCCTTGAGGTCGCTGTAGAGCTGTTCGGCATAGAACGGTGCAAACGGTGCTATGAGTCGGCTGAGTGTTTCCAGACAGGTGTAGAGTGTCTGGTATGCTGAGAGTTTGTCCTGAGTCATTTCGCCTGCCCAGAAACGTGCCTTGTTCAGACGGATGTACCAGTTGGAGAGTTTGTCGATTACGAATGCCTGGATCAGTCGTGCTGCAGGGGTCGGGTCGTAGTCGTCGAGATACAATCTCACGTTCTTGGTCAGTGTGTTGAGTTCCGACATCAGCCAGCGGTCAAAGTCGTTGCGCTCAGAGTGGTTCACTTGAGGTTGGTCGTTGGTGAATCCGTCCACGTTGGCGTACATGGCGAAGAAGGCGTATGCCTGGTGCAGCTTGATGAAGAACTGGCTTGTGACTTCCTTCACACCGTCGGGGTCGAACAGGAGGTTGTCCCAAGGCGATGAGTTTGTGACCATGTACCAGCGCACAGCGTCGGCACCGTATTGCTCAATACATTCGAACGGATTGATTACGTTGCCCAGTCGCTTCGACATCTTCACACCGTTCTTGTCGAGTACGAGTCCGTTGGAGATTACATTCTTGAACGCAACGGAGTCGAACACCATTGTCGCAATGGCGTGGAGTGTGAAGAACCATCCTCGTGTCTGATCCACACCCTCGGCAATGAAGTCGGCAGGGTAGGCTGTTCCCTTCTCGATAAGCTCGCGGTTCTCGAACGGATAGTGAATCTGTGCGTAAGGCATTGCTCCGGAGTCGAACCACACGTCGATGAGGTCGAGTTCGCGGGTGAGCACGTTGCCCTTGTCGCTGACGAGCTTGATATCGTCCACGTATGGGCGGTGCAGGTCTATCTTGTCGTAGTTCTCCTGGCTCATGTCGCCGGGAACGAAACCCTTTTCCTTGAGAGGGTTGGATGCCATAACTCCAGCAGCCACAGACTTCTCGATGGCGTTGTAGAGTTCCTCCACGCTTCCTATGCACACTTCCTCGCGAGTGTCCTTGTTGCGCCAGATAGGCAGCGGTGTACCCCAGTAGCGTGAACGGGAGAGGTTCCAGTCGTTGAGGTTCTCCAGCCACTTGCCGAAGCGTCCTGTTCCGGTGGATTCGGGCTTCCACTTGATTGTCTGGTTCAGTTCGAACATCCTGTCCTTGCAGGCAGTTGAGCGTATGAACCATGAGTCGAGAGGGTAGTAGAGGACAGGTTTGTCGGTGCGCCAGCAGTGAGGATAGTTGTGCACGTGCTTCTCTATCTTGAATGCTGTGCCTTCCTCCTTCATCTCGATGCAGAGGATGACGTTGAGGTCCATCTCCTTGTTGGCAGCCTTCTCGTCGTACTTGCCGTCTTTGTTGAAGCGTGGGTCGTAGGCGTTCTTCACGAAGTCGCCGCTGTGCTTCCAGTAGCTTTCGTTCACACACTTGCCTACGAAGTCCTGATCCATGTCCTCACGAACGAAATACTTGCCGGTGAAGTCCACCATAGGGCGTGTGTCGCCGTTCTTGTCAATCACGAAGAGCGATGGGATTCCTGCGTCCTTGGCAACCTTGGCGTCGTCGGCACCGAAGGTAGGAGCGATGTGCACGATTCCCGTACCGTCCTCCGTTGTTACGTAGTCGCCCGGGATTACACGGAATGCCTCTGCGCTCTTGTCCACCACCTTCTCGTTCTCCACAGCGCAGGGCTTCACCCATGGGAACAGCTGCTCATACTGCAGACCTACCAGGGAGACCCCGTCCCAGCCTTCCCCAAGGGGCAGGAGTTCTTCAGGGAAATATACATTTTTCCTGGATTCCGCAACAATGTAGATAGCCTCTTCTCCTGTGTAGGGATTATTACCCTTCACAGCGACGTATTTGATTTTAGGACCTACGCACAGAGCCGTATTCGATGGCAATGTCCAAGGTGTAGTTGTCCATGCAAGAATATAAACAGGCAAGCCCTGCCCAAACAAAGCCTTGAGACTTTCAGGGAACTCTTTGCCCTCACCCTTGGTGGAGTTGGAGGGGGTCTTTACCTTAAACTGCGCCGTAACCGTGGTGTCCTTCACGTCGCGATAGCAGCCTGGCTGGTTCAGCTCGTGGCTTGACAGACCTGTACCTGCGGCAGGTGAGTAGGGCTGTATGGTGTAGCCCTTGTAGAGCAGACCTTTCTTGTAGAGTTGCTTGAGCAGGTACCAGAGCGTTTCGATATATTTATTATCGTAGGTGATGTAGGGGTGCTCCAGGTCAACCCAGTAGCCCATCTTGTCGGTCAGCTCTGTCCATTCGCTGGTGTACATCATCACGTTCTCGCGGCAGGCGTTGTTGTAGTCGTCCACCGAGATCTTCTTGCCGATATCCTCCTTGGTGATTCCGAGCGACTTCTCCACACTCAGTTCCACTGGAAGTCCGTGGGTGTCCCATCCGGCTTTGCGCTTCACCTGGAATCCCTGCATGGTCTTGTATCTGAGGAATGTGTCCTTGATGGTACGTCCCATCACGTGGTGGATACCCGGATGTCCGTTTGCTGAAGGAGGACCTTCGAAGAATACAAATGAAGGACAGCCTTCACGTTCGTCTATGCTTTTGTGGAACACGTCATTCTGTTTCCACTGCTCTAATACGTTTTTGTTTACATCGCTCAGGTTCAGTCCTGAGCGTTCCTGAAAATTTTTCATTATATCTTATCAATGAATTTTACTTTGTCAATGTTCTGTTCTTTTCCGCAGTAGCGGCACTTCACTACGCCTGCGTTCTTGTCGGTTACGTAGAACACGGTCTTCATCGGTTCGTTGTTTGTGATGCATACAGGATTGGCACAGTGGATCACTCCTTTCAGTTCGTCGGGCAGCACGGCAATCTTCTTCTCCACCACGTCGTAGTCCTTAATGAGGCAGAAGCGGATATTAGGGCAAACTACGGCGATGCGGCTTATTTCCGAGTCGTTGAAGAAGCGGTTGGCTATCTTTATGATGCCCTTCTTACCCATCTTGTCACTCACGAAGTTGTTACCGATTGTCACCTGGTCATCACACTTGTCGAGTTCAAGCAGGGATGCAATGGTAAAAACCTTATTTGTTGGTATGTGGTCGATCACGGTTCCGTTTTCAATTGCGGCAACCAATAAATCCTTTCCTTTGGGACCCTCTCCCTTGCCCCTCCCTGTATGGAGGGGTGTAGAATCCTGGAGTTGGGCTTTATTATAGTTTTCCATATTGTTTCCTTTTGATTGTTATCTATATACACCCCGCCCTCTACAGGGAGGGGTTGGGTCTAAGGTTGCATCCCCAGTACATCGCAGATGAGAGCCTGGCGTGCGTAGAGACCGTTCTTTGCCTGCTGGAAGTAGTATGCGTGAGGAGAGTCGTCAACATCCTGCTCGATTTCGTTCACACGAGGCAGAGGATGCAGGATCTTCATGTTATCGCGGCACTTGCCCAGCATGTCGGCACGGAGGATGTAGGCATCCTTCACACGCTCGTACTCCATGAGGTCGGTGAAGCGCTCACGCTGCACACGTGTCATGTAGAGGATGTCCGCGTCAGCAATGGTGTCTTCGGTGAAGTCCGTCTGCTCCACATACTTGATGTTCTCCTGCTGGCAGTAGAGCTTGTACTCCTCCGGCATCTCCAGCTCGTGGGGAGCGATGAAGTGGAACGTAGGATTGTACCTGCGCATCGACATCAGCAGCGAGTGTACCGTACGCCCGTACTTCAGGTCACCCACCAGATAGATGTTCAGGTTGTCGAGAGTTCCCTGAGTCTTGTAGATGGAGTAGAGGTCGAGCATTGTCTGCGAGGGGTGCAGGTTGCTTCCGTCGCCGGCATTGATGATAGGCACGTCGGTCACCTCGCTTGCGTAGAGAGCAGCACCCTCCAGCTTGTGGCGCATCACAATCACGTCGGCATAGTTGCTCACCATCTTGATTGTGTCCTTCAGCGTCTCGCCCTTCGACGAACTCGTCACCTTCGGGTCGGTGAATCCGATAACCCTTGCACCCAGCCGGTTGGCAGCGGTCTCGAAGCTAAGTCGCGTACGGGTTGACGGCTCGAAGAACAAGGTTGCAACCACCTTTCCGTCAAGGATTTTCCTGTTTGGCTGGCGTTCGAACTCCGCAGCCATGTTAAGCAGATATTCTATCTTCTCGCGGCTGTAGTCAGCAATCGAGACGATACTTCTATTTTCATTCATATATTTAGTAATACAATCAGTGTTGGCTTACATTCGCAAATTCCCTGCAAATTTACGCAATTTTCTACACATATTGTAAATATAAGCATTAAAAATCACAAAAAATCGTACAGCTTCATTCTAAGACGTTGATGTTCTCGTTCTATTCTACTGTTGGACGGATTATCCATGCTTACTTCTACTTGAACCCAAGGTTCTGAAGATTGGATTTAAGAATTACTTTTGACATAATAGTATAGGTTTTATGTTAAAATAGGTAGTTGCGAAATTCTGAACTATAGCATCAGCCTGCAAATGTATAAAAAATGTCACTACAGCATAAAAAAACTTTGTCCGCGGTAAAAAGATTTTTTCAGCATAGTTGAAAAATTTTTTATCTGTGCCAACTAGTGCTTCTGTTCCCTTTTCGCAATACAAAGGTACAAAATAATCGAGTGTTAATTTTAACTTTAATAGTTAATTATTTTCACGTTTAACTATCTTTAACAAACGCCAGGTTTCAGAGTCAAACTTGATGCGGAAGAACCTTCATATTCAGGAATAGATATGGGCAAATGGGATATATAAAAAGTAAAAAAGTAAAAAAGTAAAAAAGTAAAAAAGTAAAAAAGTAAAAAAGTAAATTTTTATGAATAATAATAGTATTATTATTTTTTCTTATATTATATATATATATATAATATAAAGCAAATTTGACATAGAAAAAATTTACTTTTTTACTTTTTTACTTTTTTACTTTTTGTGAAACCCAGTATTAATGCGGTCTTCACGTACGGAAAAAGCATGTGGAAAAAGCGATGCATTTTACGTAAAAAAGACAGTTACTATTTTTCGGTAGAGTTGGCAAAAATGGGAAAATTTAATCGTCAGCATGATTGCAATGGCTGACGTTATTACCTCTGAACAGGCTGAGGAAATTGCCAGTCAGTTTGTAAACCGCCAATATCCTTCAGCGAAAGGGAAGCGCATAATGATGGCTGCCAAGCGTCAGTTGCCGGTTAGCGTGGTAGCGGATGCAATGAAGAATCGCACCGCCAATGATTTGACGGTGCGATTTGCGTATTATTAATACCTTGTTTATTATTTGCCTGCTTTTTTCTTGTAGCGCTTATTGAGGGCAGCAACGACTTCGTTGGTGATGTCGTAGGATGGGGCAGCGTAGATGAGGTGGTCGATGCCTGCAGTCTTGCTGAAGACAAAGTCGTAGCCTTTCTTCTTGGCATAGTTGTCCATGAAGTTCTTGATGGTGTCCGAAACTTCCTGGAGACGCTTGCCTGCCTCTGTCTGAATCTCGAGGGTGAGACGGTTATGAAGCTGCTGTCCCTTCTCGTAGAGTTGCTGGAGTGCACGCTGGTCGGCTGTGTACTGCTCCTCAGTGGTGTACTGGTTCGACTGCACCTTCTTCTGGATCTGGTTCTGAAGCTGCACTACCTTGTTCTCTGCCTGCTTCACCTGTGACTCGGCTGCCTTGGCTTTCTTCTCGAGTTCGTCGTTCACGTCCTTGAAGAACTGGTATTGGTTTTCGAGTGTGTCGCGCAGAACGTATGCAATTTTGAGTTCGTGACCCTTTGCGTTGGTGTTGCTGACTTCTTTGGTCTCAACGGCTTCCTGCTCGTTGTTGTTTTCTTCCTTGTCTGTAGCTTTTCCTCCGCAAGAAGCGAGGATGCCTGTGGCAATGATGCAGATTCCTGCAATGAATGTAAGTTTTTTCATTTGTTCTATGTGTGATTTTTAATGATTATTTGCAGTAAAAACTTTGAAAATTCTCGCGAAGAGAGTAACTTTGCTGCAAATTTATACAAAAAATGTGGAAAACAATCATTCTTTCGCTCATAATTGTTGCAATAGCCGTCGCTTTTCTTGGAATCAGGGTGTTTTTCTCTAAAAAAGGGAAGTTTCCAAACTCCCATGTTTCAGGCAACAAGGCTCTCCGCGACCGCGGCATCACATGTGTGCAAAGCCAGGATAGGGCTGCACGCTCAAAAACTTAAAAACTCAAAAACTTAAGAACTCAATCATCGTGCGATACCTATTAAAGAAAATAATCAAAAGAGCACGCTTGGGGCAACGCTCCCAAGAAACTTAAAAACTCAAAAACTCAAAAACTTAAAAACTCAAAAACTTAAAAACTTAAAAACTAATATATGGTAAACCAGATTTTTAATTATTTCTCTCAGATTAACAAGGTGCCTCGTCCTTCAAAACACGAGGAGGCGATGATAGAATTCCTGAAGGAATTTGCTAAGAACAATGGTTTGGGATGTAAGGTTGACGCAGCTGGTAATGTGTTGATTTCCAAGCCTGCATCACCTGGTTGTGAAAGTAAAGATGGAGTAGTGCTCCAGGCTCACATGGATATGGTGTGTGAGAAACTGAAAGACCTGGCATTCGACTTCATGACCATGCCTATCGAGGCTTACGAGGACGGTGACTGGCTCAGAGCCAAGGGCACTACTCTCGGTGCAGACGACGGCATCGGTATAGCTATGGCGATGGCTGCCCTGACCGACGAGTCGCTCAAGCACGGACCGCTGGAATGTCTCTTCACTCGTGACGAGGAAACTGGTCTCACCGGTGCCTTTGCCATCGAACCGGGATTCATGACCGGCAAATACCTCATCAACCTTGACAGCGAGGATGAGGGTGAGATTTTCGTAGGATGTGCCGGTGGTGCCAACTCCGACATCAAGTTCACTTTCGAGCGAGAGGCTATGCCACAAGGATACATCGTGCTGAAGGTAAACTTCGACAAACTGAAAGGCGGACACTCTGGCGACGATATCAACAAGAACCGTGCAAACGCCAACAAGCTCCTGGTGCGTTTCCTCTATAACATCTGGAACAAATACGATGCACGTCTGATCAGCATCAGTGGTGGCAACCTGCACAACGCCATTCCTCGCGATGCCGAAGCAACGTTCGCTGTGCCTATGGCGGATAAAGAGAATGTCAGGGTTGACTTCAATGTGTTTGCAGCCGAGGTGGCTGATGAGTTCCATATTGAGGAAACCAATATGCATTGCAACCTTGAATCCGACTCTGCCAACACTTCAGACGCTATCGACCAGAAGAGTGCACGCAACATCATCTGGGCGCTCCAGGCTGTGCACAACGGTGTGCTTGAGATGAACCAGGACATCAAGGGGCTGGTAGAGACCAGCAGCAACCTGGCAAGCATACGTACCGAAGACAATAGCGTGAAGATTGTGACAAGCCAGCGCAGCAGCACAGCAAGTTCGCTGAAGAATGTCTGCAACACCGTGGCGGCTGCATTCCAACTGGCTGGTGCGGAAGTCAACGTGGCAGACGGCTATCCTGGCTGGAAACCCAATATGGATTCACACCTGCTGAAGGTGGCTACAAAGACCTACCGCGAACTCTTCGACAAGGAACCTGTGGTGCGTGCCATCCACGCAGGACTCGAATGCGGACTCTTCAGCGAGAAGTATCCGGGAATGGATATGATCAGCGTTGGTCCAACCCTTAGAGGTGTGCATTCTCCAGATGAATGTCTGCTCATTCCGACAGTAGAGATGGTGTGGAAACACATGGTAAGAATACTTGAGGAACTGTAGTTTAGTTTTTTTTAACTATATGTATTACGCGCGAAACAATAATATGTTGTACTTTTGCGCTCGTAAATGTTAAAACCTATTCTAATTATGAAAAAGTTATTAGTAGCAATAGTAGTAGCATGTGCTACAATTCCGGTAAATGCACAAAGCCTGTTTGAAACAGTTTACAAGCATGCCACAGAGATAGTAAACGACCCTAAGTCAACTCAGGAACAGATAGATATTCATCAGTTCGAAGTGACTGCGCTCAACTATATGCAGCGCCAGGTTCAGAAGCGTGCACTCAAAAAGGACGGATACTTCTATGACTGCCAGGCTGTGAATATGAAGTCTTTCGTGGACGATTTCATCTATTACCTGACCAAGGCTCGCGGTGTTTCAGCAGCAAAGCGTATGGAAGTTATCAACTGCTATCGTGAGGCTTCGCTCAACAATCCTCTTTTCTCCGACCTCGACAAGGAGCGTACACATTGCTTTGTTAACGACACAAAGACCTACACTCCATTCTCGCTCGATACCGACTGGGAAAAGGCATACGACCAGGCTACAGCTAAAATCAAGACGATTATCAAATAATGGCTGAACAACAAAAACGAACAACCAAAAGACGTAGTGCCGCAGTAGATGAAACTGCGGCACTACTTGAAGTTGGCAAGATACAACCGCAGGCTCCCGACATGGAAGCAGCCGTCATCGGTGCCTGTCTCATTGAGAAAGATGCATTCGGACTGGTTGCCGATATACTGAAACCGAAATCCTTCTACGACTCCAAGCATCAGGCCATTTTTGCCGCCATTCAGACTCTGGCTGCAGAAAACCGACCTGTGGATATTCTTACCGTTACCGAACAGCTGAAGGTAAACGGAACGCTGGAGCAGGCGGGAGGCACATACTATGTGGCAGAACTCTCGCAGAAGGTGTTCTCGTCGGCACATATCGAATACCATGCCCACATCGTTGCTCAGAAGGCTCTGGCACGTGAACTCATTAGTCTTACCAGCAGAATACAGCACATGGCATTCGACGAAGGTCAGGACATCGACGAACTGATGCAGAAGGCTGAAGGCAGTCTCTTCGAACTCTCGAAGGACAACCTGCGTAAGGACTTCACACAGATCGACCCTGTCATCAACGATGCCATAGATATGCTCAAGAAGGCTGCATCGCGTACTGACGGTCTGTCGGGACTTAGCAGCGGATTCGACGACTTGGACAAGATGACCAGCGGATGGCAGAACTCCGACCTTGTGATTATTGCAGCACGACCTGCAATGGGTAAGACCGCGTTTGTACTCTCCATGGCTTGCAACATGGCGGTAAGGATGAAAATTCCTGTAGCTATGTTCTCGCTCGAAATGTCGAACGTTCAGCTTGTCAACCGTCTGATAATGAATGTGTGTCAGATAGAAGGTTCAAAACTCAAAAGCGGACAGCTTCAGCCTTTCGAATGGAGTCAGCTTGACCTCAAAATCAACGATCTCTACAGCGCACCTCTCTACGTGGACGATACCCCGTCGCTGTCGGTGTTCGAACTCAGAACCAAGGCGCGCCGACTGGTGAGAGAGTACGGAGTGCAGATCATCATCATCGACTACTTGCAGCTGATGAATGCATCCGGTATGTCATACAACTCACGTCAGGAAGAAGTGTCGACCATCAGCCGTTCGCTCAAGGGACTTGCTAAGGAACTGAATATACCTATCATCGCACTCTCGCAGCTCAACCGTAGTGTGGAAACCCGTGTGGGTACCGGCACAAATCCTGAGGACAAAGCTGAAAGCAAACGACCACAGCTCAGCGACCTGCGTGAATCAGGAGCCATCGAGCAGGATGCCGATATGGTCTGCTTCATACACCGCCCTGAATACTACAAAATCATGAAGGATGGTGAAGGAAATTCCACCAAGGGTATTGCTGAAATCATCATTGCCAAGCACCGTAATGGTGCCGTGGGTGACGTGAGAATGAGGTTCAGAGGCGAATACGCACGCTTCTCCAACATCTCCGAGGATGAGTTGGCTGGATTGACTTCGGAAGACGACACCATACGTCCTTCGCGAATGAACCGTATCAACGAAGCTACCGGAGACCAAGAGGATGCATTCAACTCTATCTCTCCCGACAGCATGCCAAACGATACTCGTGTGCCATTCTGACAATGCAGAAATTCAAGGTAATTGAAATAAAGGACGGAGTTACCCGTCATCCCGACTACAGATTCCGGTCTCCGGTAAACTTCGAACTGTGGTCGGACGAGCAACTTGCTATAGTCGGACGCAACGGTGCCGGCAAATCCATGCTGGTGGACATCATCACCGGAAAGCATCCTCTGCTGCTCAACCAAGTGAAATATGTTTTCCCTAAAGGTGCGGAAAGCATAAAGTATGTTGCGTTCAGGGACAGTTACGGTACAGCCGATGCCACCTACTACTATCAGCAGCGGTGGAATCAGCACGACATTGACGAGGCACCGCTCTGCAGCGAGCTTCTTGACGAAGCCTATGACGCGGCTGAGAGCATCCTGCAGAAGGATACTTACCTCTCTGATGAAGAGAAGGACACTATCTCCCAGCAGCGACGGAAACTGAGAACGATGCTCTATGAGGTGTTTCAGCTTCAGCCGCTTCTCGACAAACAGATCATACTGCTCAGCAGCGGTGAACTGCGCAAATTCCAGCTCACCAAGGCTCTCATAACCAATCCACGCCTGCTCATTCTCGACAATCCGTTTGTAGGATTGGACAGCACGGCTCGTGACTTGCTCAACGATGTGCTCGTGAAAATTACCGACGAACTGGGCGTTCAGATTATTCTGGTTCTTGCCAAGAGCGACGGAATGCCTGACTATATCACCCATGTTGTTACTGTTGATGACATGACTGTGATACCAAAGCAGACCATTTCAGAATGGAGAAAAGCGCAAACCTGTGTGCCCGAGAAAGTGCTGCCGCAGAATCTGGAACAGGCTATTCTTGACCTTCCTCAGAATCCTGACTGCCAATGGCTGCAGACGGTTGATGCACCTGTAATTGATTTTCGCAAGGTAAGCATAAGATACGGCGAAAGAACTATTCTCAAAGACCTTTCGTTTACTGTGGAGAATGGTGAGCATTGGGCGTTGTCGGGAAGAAACGGCAGCGGAAAATCCACTCTCCTGAGCATTGTCTGTGCCGATAATCCTCAGTCTTACGCAAACGACATCGTTCTGTTCGGCTATCAGCGTGGAACAGGGGAAAGTATCTGGGAAATCAAGAAACACATCGGATATATCTCTCCGGAAATGCATCGCTCTTTCCAGAAGCCGCTCCCTGCAATCGATATTGTGGCTTCGGGACTTCTCGACAGCATCGGGCTGTATCACCGTCCGAAGCCTGAGCAACGACAGATATGCGAATTCTGGATGGATGTGTTTGGAGTGGGGCAGTATGCAAATACCAATTTCCTTGTTCTGTCGAGTGGAGAGCAGCGTCTTGTCCTCCTTGCACGGGCGTTTGTGAAAGACCCCTCACTGCTGATTCTCGACGAACCGCTTCATGGGCTTGACCTCATGAACCGACGAAGAGTGAAGGACATCATCGAGACATTCTGCTGCAGAAAAGGAAAAACCCTCCTCATGGTGACTCACTATGAAGAGGATTTACCCAGTATTATTGATAAGAGAATCTGCCTTAAACGTGAAGCGTGAACTCTTCACATGCTACCGCGTCTGACGGCATTCGCCAGTCACCACGAGGACTGAGACTCACGCTACCTACCTTCGGACCGTCGGGCAGACAGCTGCGCTTGAACTGCTGAGAGAAGAAACGGCGGATGAAGGTCTGAAGCCAATGTCTGATTGTCTCCTCTGAGTAGTGTCCGAGCGGCTGGCTGAGATAGTTCTCAGGCAGTTCCTGTCCTTCAGCAAATGCACGCAATGCCAATTTGTAAATCTTCTTTGGACTTGCGCCGTGACGCAGGAAATGGTATAGGAAGAAATCGTGCAACTCGTATGGACCTACCAGGTCTTCGGTGCGCTGGGCAATCGTTCCGTCGTCTTCGGCAGGAAGCAGCTCAGGGCTTATAGGTGTGTCTGCTATGTCGAGAAGGGTGGTACGCACCTGAGTGTTTGCCGACTGTTGGGCAACCCATACGACAAGATGTCGTACCAGGGTCTTGGGTATGGAGCAGTTCACACCGTAGTTCGACATGTGGTCGGCATTGTAGGTTGCCCATCCTAATGCCAGTTCGGAGAGGTCGCCTGTTCCTACAACGAATCCGCCCAATTGATTCGCAACGTCCATAAGAATCTGCGTACGTTCGCGTGCCTGGGCGTTCTCGTATGTCACGTCGTGGTTGTCCATGTCGTGCTCTATATCCTTGAAATGCTGTATGCAGGCATCCTTTATGGATATCTCCTTCTGAGTCACTCCCAAAGCCTCCATCAGAACTGTGGCGTTTGTGTGAGTGCGGTCGGTGGTGCCGAATCCAGGCATTGTGATGCCGATTATATCTGTGCGTTTGCGTCCTAACTTGTCCATAGCCTTGACACACACGAGCAGGGCAAGGGTGGAGTCAAGTCCGCCGCTGATTCCGACAACGATGGTCTTAGCGTGGGTGTGGGCAATGCGCTTGGCAAGTCCTCCTACCTGTATGGAGAAAATCTCGTTGCAACGGTCGTCGAGCAGTTTGCCTCCCGGAACAAACGGATGAGGATTGATAAGGCGGTATTGCAGATTGTTGTCCTCGTAGATTTTCGAAGTGTCGCAGTCAATGGCCAGAGTATCAATGTGGTTTGATGTCTGCCAGAATGTGGTGTTGGTGCGACGGTCGTGCATAAGTGACTGGATGTCAACATCGCTGATTACAAGTTGTGAACCGAGTTGGAAACGCTTTGACTCTGCCATGAGCTTACCGTTTTCATAGATGATGGCATTTCCTCCATAGACGAGATCCTGAGTGGATTCTCCTGCGCCGGCACTGCTGTAGGCATAGGCACAGATGAGTCGTGCCGACTGGTTGGCAATGAGTTCACAAAGATACTGATGCTTGCTTATGAGTTCGTTGGTGGCAGAGAGGTTGAAGATGATGTTTGCTCCCTGCTGGGCAAGACTGCAACTTGGAGGTATCGGTGCCCAGAGGTCTTCACACAGTTCTATGGCAAACTTTGTTGCTCCATAGCTGAAGATGACGTTGCTGTCCACTGGGATATTCGTCTGTCCGCAAAGTGTGGCTGTCTGCCCCTTTGCTACCAGTTTTGATGACGCAAACCAACGCTGCTCATAGAACTCCTTGTAGTTGGGCAGATAGGTCTTGGGTACAATGCCGAGTATCTTGCCTTTCTGTATTACAACAGCAGTATTTAGCAGAATGTTCCCAACTGCTACCGGCATACCGACAATGCTGATGATGTTAATGTCTGCCGTCTCGTCTAACAGCCATTTCAAACTTGTCTCTGCCTGCTCCAGCAGATAGTCCTGACCGAAAAGGTCTGCCGGTGTGTAGCTGGTTATACACAGTTCGGGAAAGCAGACGATTTCTACGTGCTTGTCCGCCGCTTCCAGAATTACTTTCTTTATCTCCTCTACATTGTAGGTAGGGTTAGCAACTTGTAGTTCTACAATAGCAGTTGCAATGCGGGTAAATCCTGAATTATTCATTCTTCATTATTCTTTTTTTCTTTTCTTGAAGAAAAGAGTTTTCCATGATTCAAAGTCTTTCTGATAACTGATGCCGATACCCTGGGTGTTGAGTGTGCCCTTGGTGAAGTAGCGATCATTGTTCTGATTATAGGCTTTGAGGTAGAGATTATGGTTGCGCTTGATTCTCCATTTTATGTCGAAGTCACCGATAAATGAGCCTTGCTGAGTAAGGACATTGTCGCGATAACCGAAGTTGCCGTTGATGAGAAGGCGGTCGTCGAGAAGGCGTCCTGACAGTATGCCTTCTACATCGAGGTCGTTCCAACCACGTTCTCCGGTTGACAGTCCTGTGCCGAAATTCCATTTACTCTCCGTACCGATCATGTTGGTAAGCATCTGGTTGATTTGACCGCTGATGGTGGAGGAGAGCAGGTTGTTCACCGTTCCTGACGAACTGGTGTCGCCCATCTGACGCGCTGCCTCGTTGGTGTAGAAGCGACCTAATCCCAATAGGTAGATGATCTGAGTATTCATCTCTTCCTCGGTGGAGATAAGCGAACGTACAAGACTGCGTGTCTCATCGCTAACGTTAGGCAAATCCAAATCGAAGGCGAGCAACATGTTGCCAAGCTGACCTGTGATGTCGAGGATGCATACCACCTTTGCTTTGTTGTTCTGGAGGTACGATGCTGAAGCTGTGAGGTCGGAAAGAGGCACGGCGTTGAGTGTATGCCAGCAGATGAGGTGGATGTTGGCATCGAAGGGATTGCCGTTGAACTGAACCACAGAATTGGGCTGAATGTGCAGGTCGCGGTAGATGATGTCCTGAAGGTAGAGCCTGTAGCGGCCGCCGCTGATGGCGTAGTTGCCATGTAGTGTAAACGGGCTTTTGTTGTGATAGTGAGCCACAAGCGTGCCGCTGCCGAACGTGCTTATGTAGCCGTCGTCGTGACTGTCCATCTTCAGACGAATCTCGCAGTCGGGAGTGAGGTGGATGTTGGCATCCAAGTATATGTCACCACGATAGGTGTTTTCTGCGACAGATTGTCCGCTCTTGCTGGTTTGCAGCGAATCGGTTTTGTCGCTGACGCTGTTGAACGTGATGAACGAGCCTGAGGTGATGGCATCAGGTGTAGAGTTGTCGTAGGCGAAGTAACTGTTGCGGGTTGTGGTGATGTCGCCGCTGATGTGGAGAGGATGTCCGTCCGAACCGTTGATTTCACATTTGCCGTTGGCATAGATGCGTCCGCAGAACTTGTCGTTGTTGAATCGCTGTTCCTCGTAGACGAGCAGCTGGTTCATGTCAATCGTGAAGTTGTAGACAAAGTTCTTCATGTTCTTATGGCGCAGATGTCCGTTCACTACACCTTCGTTGTGGTTTTTATCGTAGAGACGTATGTTGTCGAATACAAAGTCGTAAGGGGTGAAGTAGAGTGAGTCTTCGGGAGAGATGTGGTAGGTCGCGCTTGTGGCCTTCATGGTCATCTCTACGTCCGCACTTGCCGAACCGACTATGTTTACGTCGTTGAGAGGACCGATGATGTGGATGGTTCCGTTGATGTTTCCCTTGATGTCCCTGAAGGTTCTGCCAATGAATCCGTTGAGAAATTCTGCATTGGTGTTGTTGGTGTTGACGCAAAGGTCCATTTCCTTGGTGCTTGGCACTATGTAGCCGTCAAGGGTGGTCAGACGTGGTTTGCCTTCTTCGTCTGTGTCGTGAATGTCTGCCTGCATTTCAATTCCGTTGATGGCGTTGTCCCACTGTGCGTGAATGTTGGCTTTACCAAGCAACCCGTTTTGCAGGCAGAAATCATCCACAACCAAGTCGGCATGGATGTCGGGCAGAGTATAGACATTGCTCACCACAGCCCGACCGGTAGCCATTCCCTGGAATGTAACACTTTTGAACTTGGACATGTTCTGAAGATATTCCACAGGAACGGAACTCAGTTCTGCAACCAGCGAGTCGCCAGGAGAGTGCGAAATTGTTCCGCTGATGTTGAGATACTGGTTGCCTCGGTAGATTTTCAGGTTGTTTACCTTATATGTGTTGTCGTAGATATCAACAAGGGCATGGGAAGTTTGCCAGAGTGTGTCGTTGAAAGAAACGATTGAAGGCTGTATCTCAATCTGAGTCTTTGTTTTGTTCAGAATCTCAGAGAACGAGACTACGGAAATCAACTCTCCGTATGAGGTCTTGTATGTTGGTTTATCCCACTTTACAGTATTGTTTACATGGTCGTCCTCGGCTATGGAAATAATATCGAGGTCTGTAGCACCTGTCTCAGAGATAAACTTTGTATGGATTGTCGATTCAGCCTGATTTGCAGCACTCTTGTAGCTGGCATGGATATCACTCAGATTATAGTTTTCATAGCTGAAAGTGGGAATGTCCAGGGTCAGGTCGTACAGATCTGATTCTGTGTTGACGCTTCCGTTCACTCTTACCTTGCCTGTCAGCTCATAATCGGTCTTGATAAAGTGGTGGAGCAGGGGAGAGTCACTTAGTTCCAACTCAAATTCAGCATTGTTGCTATGAATCGCTGAACCTTGATTGGGCTTCAGATTGAGCGAGGGCAGATGGGCTGAAAGTGAACGCATGTAGCAAGGGAAGAGTTCCTCAATGTTGAATTTACCAGCAAGACTGGCGTTGAGGAAGTCACTCCTGACGTTTATCTGGCGATTGTCGGGAGTGTTCTCCAAAACATCCACGTCAAACTTTTGAAGTGAAATCTGTTCTGTTGAGGTTGTGATTAATAGCGAATCGATGTTGATGAATCCGATGACGTTGTTAAGTGTACTACCACTAATGTCTGTGTGTGCCTTCAGCCGGTAATAACTGTCTGCATGGTCTTTGGTAAGGTTTAGCGCATAGGGGTTGAACCTTAGCAGATTCATGTCAACGTTGGCGCTGTAGAAGCCGTTGTTCAGTTTCTCAATCACTCCGTTCATGGCAAAGTCCAGATTTTCGTCCTCAACAGATAGAAGTCCGTCGAATCCGCTTCCGTCAACTATCCCGTCAATCACGATGTTGTCGTAGACATAGTTGGCATATTCCAGCTGGGTGATGCTTCCCTTCAGCTTCGTTGACTTCATCTGATTGTTGAGCAAAGTGCCGTCTGCGTCGATGTTAAGGGATATTTCCCCTAAGTCGGGATTCTGAAGAACCTGTCCCAGGTTGAATTCTTCAGAATTAACATGGGCTTGAAGCGAATGGTCGTTGTAGAGAATGGCGCTCGCATCTATATCGCCGGCATCGCTGCTAAGTTCGAATTCCACCGATGATACATTTCTGTTCCTTACCATCGAACCGTTAGCCCTTACTGTGCCAAGGTTGATTATAGCATTAGTCACGTTGTTCTCCTCAAAATAATTCTCCAGTGCCGACTTGATGAGTTCCGATACTATGTACAGGTTCTCAATGTCGATTCTTATATCGGGCTGCTCGTTGGAGAGATGATCAATGCTGCAGCTGGCACGGATGGTCAGATTGTCGTCTGGAGATACCACAATCAGGTTGTTGCATTGCAACTCGTCGTTTTTGTATTTAATCAATGCTGACAGACGGAGAGGGGTAGAGAAGCGCGATAGATTGTTTGAGAAAGCCTTGAAATCAGGCAGATAGATTTCTGTGTCGCTCAACGAACAATTTGCAGCCTTCACCATGGATGTTCCGGTTTTGCTGTTCAACAGAACATTAAGCTTTGAAATCTGAAGATGAGAGTTTCCCGTACTGATGCACAGATCATTCAGCAAGATGCTGTTGCTGGTGTAATTGTATTCTGCTTCAGTTCTCAGTTTTTCAAGTCGAAAGCCGGAATTGCGTTCCGTGAAGTCAAGGCGCTTCAAATCTATTGTTACAAATTCATCTGGCTGGTATTTTAACGTGGCTGTCACAGCCAGGTTCTGCAAACTCAGGTGGTTAGTGTTGAATATGCTGTCTGTTCGTGGTAGAGATCTCACATCGTAGTTTATGTTTGCATGGCGCATTATGAAAGAGCGTACCTGAATGTTGATTTTGCTCTTTTTCCCCTCTTCCTTCGATTTCAATGCGTCAATCACAAACCGACAGTTCAACTCCGATTCGGGAGTTTCCTTGTGCAAGTTTGCCTTAAGACCGAATACTTGTGCGGTAGTGATGTTGATTTCACCAACAAAAATAGACAGAAGATCAAGCTGAACGGCTGTTCTGCTTATGCTGAACATCTCCTCACCAGCTTTGTCTTCCATCTTTATGTTGTCGATAATAACTCTGTTGAGAAAACCAAGATTGACCTTTCCAACCTCAACTTTGGTATTGAACTTTTCGGAAAGGGCATTAGCTACTTGCCTGCCTATCTCTCTCTGTACGAAAGGCAGGTGGAGCAGCAATATAAGGCATATATATAGCAGCAGTAATCCGCTGACAATATACCTTAGAATTTTACCCAGTTTCCTCATTGGTTTTGAGTCCTTAAGTTCTTATCCCAATGGCTTATAATTATAAATTCTTTAATTATGAATTATATACCTTTATTTACTCTTACCATCTTCAACGCCGTGATAGCACACTCGTCACCCTTATTGCCCAGCGCACCACCGGCACGATCGAGAGCCTGGTTCATGTCGTTGGTAGTGATAAGTCCGTAGATTACAGGAATGTCACCAGTGGCGTTCAGGTGAGCAAGTCCTTGGGTGGTTCCCTGGCAGATATAGTCGAAGTGAGGAGTGTCACCACGAATCACACATCCTATTGCAATCACAGCGTCTACATCACACTTAGTCATCTTGTTAGCACCGAAGATAAGCTCAAAGCTTCCAGGCACAGTTACAACCTTAATGTTTGATTTTGCCACACCGTGACGCATGAGAGTGTTGATAGCTCCGTCGAGCAGAGCACCAGTTATGTTTTCATTCCATTCACTTACCACGATGCCAATGCGCATGCCTGCACCATCGGGCACCGTCTCTGGATTATATTCCGATAGATTATGATTCTTTGTTGCCATGATAATTAATGTTGGTTGTGAAGTGTGAAGCGTGAAGCGATGGTATCAGTACTATCACTTCACGCTTCACTTATTCTCCCATTTACGGGGAAGATAGAGGGGACTTTTTTACTTACTCAGTCTTTCAATATACTTGTCCATTTCAACAGACAACTGAGAAGCATAGTCGCTCTTGATTTTCTTGTAAAGCTCCAGAGCCTTGTCGTTCTGGTTCAGGTCTTCGTAAATTTTTGCGGCCTTGAGCAGGAACTGAGGAGACTGTGAGTTGTTTACACCGCCTTCTGCTCTGCTGTCAGATTCTTTGGCAGCTTTCTCGAAAAGCTCAACACCCTTCTGCTTGTCACCCTTTGCTACATAGCAGTCACCCAGGGCTGCAAATGATGCAGGAGAAATCAGAGCGTCGTCCTGCTGGTCGAAGTCTTCCAACATAGAGATAGCTTCGTCAATCTTACCCAGATTGTAGTAGCAGATACCAGCGTAGTACTTTGCCAAGTTAGCTGTAGCTGTGCCGCTGTACTCGTCGATAATTTTGATGAAACCCTTCTCCATAGCACCGTCACCGTTGAGAGCCTGCTCAAACTGATCCATCTGAAATGCACGCTGGCTCTTTGCCATTGCTGTCTGAGCCTCAGTTTCCACACTTGCGCGGTGACCACGATAGATGTAAATTGCTGCAAATACCACTGCAATAGCTGCAATGCAGAGAAGGATTTTCTTAAAATGCTTCTCAATAAATGCCTCCGACTTGTTCAAGGTTACGTCCAAGCCGATTGCTTCTTCTTTTTTGTTCTTCTTTGACATTTTGTATTTAATTAATTTTGTTTTTAATTCTTTACGGCTGATTTAAGTACGGACGCCGATTTTTATCAGAATCCATTCTGTCGTGCAAAGTTACAACAATTTATCCAATGCGTGAAAGTTTTTTCTAAAAAACATTCGTCTTAGCTCACTCAACCACGGATTTTTTGTTTAAGAAGAGACATAACTACAAAAAAGTAATCCCCACAGGATTAACGAGTGGGGATTACGAGGGTTGATTAATGAATTTTGGTTATTTAGCAAAGCTTGCGGCTGCCGTCGCCGATGACAACGTCGATAGCGATGCAATCCTTGCCGAATTTCTCCTTGTAGCGCTTCTTGGCTTCATTGATGAAGGTCTTGTAGAGTTCGTCAGCAACGAGGTTGATTGTACAACCACCGAAACCACCGCCCATGATACGTGAGCCTGCTACACCGCAGTCGTGAGCTACATCGTTGAGGAAATCGAGTTCCTCGCAGCTTACTTCGTAGTCCTTGCTCAGTCCTTCGTGAGTCTCATACATCATCTGACCTACCTTCTCGTAGTCGCCTGCCTCGAGGGCGTCGCTGACTGCAAGCACGCGGTCTTTTTCGCCAAGTACGAATTTAGCACGACGATAATCTACTTCGCCTACCTCGTCCTTAACTTCTTCGAGGTTCTCCCATGTGCAATCGCGCAGAGTCTCAATCTTGAGGTCTGGGTGCTTTGCTGCTACGTGCTTTGCTACGTTCTCACAAGAGTTGCGACGATCGTTGTAGGGTGAGCCTACGAGTTCGTGCTTTACACATGAATTGATGAGAACGAGACGGTAGCCCTTAGGATTCCATGGGAAGTACTGGAATTCACCGCTGCGGCAGTCGAGACGCATAAGGTTGCCTTTCTTGCCGTAAACTGATGCGAACTGATCCATGATACCGCACTTGAGACCGAGATACTTGTGCTCTGTTGCCTGACCAACCTTGGCGAGTGTCATCTTGTCGATCTTGTTGTCACCGAAGAGGTCGTTGATTGCGAATGCATAGCAGCTTTCGAGTGCTGCGGACGAAGACATACCTGCTCCGAGTGGAACATCGCCTGCGAATGCTGTGTCGAATCCTTCTACTGGTACACCGAGTGCCATCATCTCACGTGCTACACCGAAGATATAGCGGAAGTGGCTTGCGCGTGGACCTTTCTCGTCGTCGAGTGAGAACTCGTCATAGTCCTTGAGGTCGATAGAGTATGCGCGAATCTTGCGTGTGCCGTTTGGCTTGATTTCAGCAATCATTCCTTGCTGAACCGCTCCTGGGAATACGAAGCCACCGTTGTAGTCGGTGTGCTCACCAATAAGGTTGATTCTACCAGGAGAAGCATATACACTGCCGGTTTCACCATCGAAGTGCTTAATGAAGCGACTTCTTACATCATCAATTGTTAGTTTCATAATGATTAGGATTTATTATGTTAGACAATATTTAATTAAGTTTTTAAGTTCTTGAGTTCTTTACTTAAGTCCTACACGAGAGCCGCGCCAGCAGAACCAAAGTTCGTAGAGATAGTAAACGAACATGAGGCAGAGAGCTACAGCTACTGTTGAGATGTCAACTACCCAACCCATGAGTGGGGTGAGGAGGGCACCACCAATAACACCTGTGTTGATAACACCACTGGCTGTCTTGGTGTGAGGACCGAGTTCCTGAAGACCGAGGTTGAAGATAAGTGGCCACATTACCGAGTGGAAGAGACCTGCAGCCAACAGGCAGTATGCGCTTGCCATGCCTGAGAAGAGGAACGAGAGTCCTACGCAGAATGCGCCGAGAAGGAGACATGCTGTGAGAAGCTTGCGTGGTTCGAACTTTGCGAGGATGCCGGCACCGATGAATCGTCCTACCATCATACCGCCCCAGTACATCCAAAGGAAGTCTGTAGCGTTGACGCCTTCACCAAGCTTGTAAGGAAGCATGGATGGAATACCAATCTCGAGTCCCATGTAGAAGAAGATACCGAGTGCTCCGAACCATACATGTGGATACTTAAATACGCTGCTCTTGTATTTCTTTGCCTCACCGTTGTCTGCAGCTTGCTCTTCTTCCTTGATCTCAGGAAGCTTGAGGAAGAGGAGGATGGCGCAGAGTACGAGTGTGAAGATTCCGATTCCGAGGTATGGAGCTGGAACTGCTTCAGGTTGTGGTGTCTGCTTACCGATAATAACTGCTGTGATAAACATTGGGGCAACGGTTGTTGCTACAGAGTTGAGTGCCTGAGAGAGGGTCATGCGGAACGCTCCTGACTCTGGCTTACCGAGTACCATCACGTAAGGGTTGGCTACGTTCTGAAGCATCACAACGCCCATTGCTACGAGACACATAGTGCCGAGGAAGATGGCATATATGGTGGCCGTTTCGCTACCAAGTACTGACTTGATTCCGAATGAGTTGATAACGAATCCAATACCTGCTACAGCAAGTCCGAGAAGAAGTGTCTTCTTATAGCCGATCTTGCTCATGAGCATAGAGAATGGAATTGCCAGGAGATAAGCTCCGTAGAATGCTGTGTTAACATACTGACCTTGCTGAGCATTGAGGTTGAATGCTTTTGTACAGAAGTCAATCATTGAGTTGTTCATTGTTGTGATGAATCCGATGAGGAAACACACAATGAACATTACGATTAGGGCGAACGTGTAGTTCGGTGTTTGTTTTTGTGACATAATGCTATTATACAATTTTACAATTTACAATTATACAATTAGATGCTTGGTTGGAAAGAGCTATTAGCAGGTTGCTGGTACTGCTGCTGTGCAGGTTGCTGATACTGCTGTTGAACAGGTTGCTGATACTGCTGCTGAACAGGTTGCTGATACTGCTGCTGCATAGGCTGCTGGTATTGTTGCGGCATTACCGGCGCTTTTGGCTTTGCCTTTTCTGAGCCTGAGCCTTGAGCGAAATGCGCAAGGAGGAATGCAAATCCAAGGAAACTGAATATATTGTTAACCAGAATTATGACCTTCCATGCTTTGAATGAGAAAATACCAGAGGAACCTACAACAACTTTATCTGAAAACTCCATTACGCTCGTGATGAGGTAGAGGAGGTTGGGAATCAGCAGGAGGATGATTCCTATTATGGCCAGTGTGGCTTTTTTATTATTCATAAATATGGTGTTGTTAGTTAGTATGTTCTTATTTTGCTACACCAAACTTGTAAACAGTCTTCTGGGTGTAAACTTCACCTGGCTTCAGAACTACCGATGGGTAGAATGGGCGGTTAGGGCTGTCGGGGAAGTGCTGTGCCTCGAAGCAGATGGCTGAGCGGCGAGGTGCTGTAGCTCCGTGCTGTAGTGGATAGCCTGTTGCCCAGTTGTCTGTGTAGACCTGAACACCCGGTTCTGTAGTATATACTTCCATAGTGCGTCCGCTCTTTGGCTCTGTAATGCGTGCAGCAAACGAGCATTCGCCTTCTTCCTTTTTGTTGAGTACGAAGCAATGGTCGTAGCCGGCACCGTTCTTTGTCTGAATGTCGTCTGCGTCGATGTCACGTCCTACAGGCTTTGGAGTAGTGAAGTCGAATGGAGTGCCCTTTACGCTTTCGATAGGACCGAGTGGAATACTGGTATCATCGATTGGAATGTAGTGATCTGCGTTAATCTCGCAAATCAGGTCATCGATAGTTGGGGTTGGATTGGCAATACCGGCAATTGAGAAATAACCGTGATGGGTCATGTTTACGATTGTGGTCTTGTCAGTTGTGCCGCTGTAGTTGATAACGAGTTCGTTGTCATCCGTCCAGATATAGTCAACGGTCATTTCCAAACGTCCAGGGAAACCTTCTTCCATATCTTCAGCTGTGTAGTGAAGACGGAGCTGGTTAGCAGAAATCTGCTGAGCGTCCCATACACGCTTATGGAATCCTGTTGGTCCACCATGGAGTGCATTGGGACCGTTGTTGATGGCGAGGCTGTATTCCTTGCCTTCAAGTGTGAACTTACCCTTGCAGATACGGTTGCCGTAGCGTCCGATGAGGGTAGACAAAAATGGTTCGGGACTTGAGATGACGTCGTCGATGTTGTCGTGTCCTTGAATCACGTTTGCGACTTTACCGTCTTTGTCCGGAACCATGATTGCTACGAGTGCGCCTCCATAGTTGGTTGCAGCTACTTCATAGCCTTTGCTGTTTGTGAGGATGTAGAGGTCTGTGTGCTTGCCGTCTACTTCCTTCTGAAAATCTGCTGCTTTCAGGCCGCAGAGGCAGCCTGCTTTAACTGTGCTCATAGTTGTTAAGTGTATTTAGTTGTTGTTAGTTTTCAAGTTACTTTGTGACTGTTTTAGTCACTTCAGATGATTTTCTACTGCAAATAAAACGATTTTTTTTGAAGAAAAAGAATTTAAATACATTTTTTATAAAAAAAAACGCTGAAAAGTGATTTTTCTTACTTTCCAGCGTTATTCTTTTTACAGTTCTTGATGTATGTTAACAGGTCTGCGACCACAAAGGAACTTCCACCTATATATATATAATCTGTGTCGGTGGCATTCTTCCGTGCTGCTTCGTATGCAGCGGCAACAGTCGGGAATGTTCTGCCTTTGAGTTTGTGCTGCCATGCCAGTTGAGCAAGGTTGCTACTGTCAAGTGATCGTTTTACCGATGCCTGGCAGAAATAGTATTGTGCATGACGTGGCAGAATGTCGAGTACTCCGTTGATATCCTTGTCGTTTACCATACCGAAAACTATGTGTAGTTGGTTAAAGTCTTGCATCAATAGCTGGTTGGTAATATACTGAATACCTGCTATGTTATGACCTGTGTCGCAGTATGTACGAGGATGGCTTGATAACTTTTGCCAGCGTCCCACGAGGTGGGTTAGCGAGCATACTTTAGCGAAGCCTTTGGAAATATGTTCCTGCTCGATTTGCAGCCCGACTTGTCTGAGCTGACTGACGGCATGAAGTATAGTGTTGGTATTTGCTTTCTGATAAATGCCGCCAAGTTCTCCGTGGATTTGTCCGAAAGATTGAGTTGTGTAGTCAATTCCGCCTCTCTTACATATCTTGTACGAAAGGACTTCCTTGGAATCTTCTGCGTAGATTAGTCTGGTTTCTCTCTCCTTTGCTGCAGCGTCGAACACTGGTCTTGTCTCTGCTGTGTACTCTCCGATGCATACAGGTACATCGTGCTTAATTATTCCGGCTTTTTCCCATGCTATTTTTGCGAGTGTATTGCCGAGCAGGTTGGTGTGGTCGAAACTGATATTGGTTATTATGGAGAGCAGAGGATGGATGATGTTGGTGCAGTCGAGCCTGCCGCCGAGTCCTACTTCAATCACCGCTACATCTACCTTTTGCTCTTTGAAGTAGAGTAGTGCAAGGGCTGTGGTGAGTTCGAAGAATGAAGGATGGAGTGGTTCGAAGAATGCTTTTTCGTTTTTGACGAAGTCGATTACTCTCTGTTTGGCGATGGGGCGTCCGTTGACACGGATTCTTTCCCTGAAATCCACCAGATGCGGAGACGTGTAGAGTCCTACTTTGTAGCCGGCTGACTGTAAAATGGCAGCGATGGTGTGTGAACACGATCCCTTGCCATTAGTACCGGCGATGTGAATGGTTTTGTAGCTGTGGTGTGGATGTCCGAAATGGGCATCAAGCAAAAGGGTTGTCTCCAACCCTTCCTTGTATGCGTCCTTCCCTACATTCTGGAACAGCGGAGCACAGGCGTAAAGATATTTTATAGTAGAGTCGTAATTCATAAATTATAATAAAGAATGAAGAATGAAGAATAAAGGTTACATTTTCTCATTCGGCAAAAAGTGACCTGAATTCTTCATTCTTTATTATTAATTCATAATTATTCAAAGTAGGAACGGAATTTATTGAAGATTTTCTGCTTTACCGATTCGTTGGGTTTGAAGTTGTCGCTGTCGCTGACTTTCTTCATCATTTCATGCTCATCAGAGGATAGAGTTTCTGGGATGTAGACGCTGATGTTGATGACTTCGTCGCCTTTGTGACCTCGGTTGTATCCCTGCAGTTCGGGAACACCCTTGCCTTTGAGACGAAGAACTGTGCCTGGTTGGGTTCCTGGAGCAATGTTGATTTTTGCCTTTCCGTCGATAGTAGGTACTTCGACTGTGCCGCCCATAGTTGCTGTTGGGATAGAGAGCAGGAGGTTATATACGAGGTCGTTGCCGTCACGGATGAATGTGTCGTTTGCTTTCTCCTTGATGACAATCTGAAGGTCTCCGGCTACTCCGTTGTGACGTCCGGCGCCGCCCTTGCCTTCAAGAGTGAGAACCATGCCGTCTGCCAATCCTGCTGGGAAGTTTACTTCAACGACTTCTTCGCCGTTGACTACACCTTCTCCGTGGCAATGGTGACACACATTTTTTATTATTGTTCCTTCTCCGTGGCAGTCAGGACATACTTCCTGGGTTTGCATCATGCCGAGCATAGTGCGCTGGGTACGGATTACCACACCGCTTCCGTTACACTTGGTGCAGGTCTCTGTCTTGCCGTCTGCACTTCCTGTACCGTGGCAATTGTTACAGGTTACAGCCTTCTTTACTTTGAATTTCTTTGTGGTGCCGTTGACGATTTCCTGTAGGTCGAGTTCAACACGCAGTCGCTGGTCCTGTCCGCGGAAAACTGGTTTGCGGGCACGTCCTCGGCTGCCTCCTCCGAAGCCTCCAAACCCACCAAAGCCTCCGAATCCCATACCTTCGAAAATGTCGCCGAAAGCAGAGAATATGTCTTCTGTGCTTGAGAATCCGGCTCCGCCTCCTCCTGCTGCGCCGCTCACTCCAGCATGTCCGAACTGGTCGTACATCTGGCGTTTCTTCGGGTCGTGCAGCACTTCATAGGCTTCAGCTGCTTCCTTGAATTTCTCCTCTGCTTCCTTGTCACCAGGATTGCGGTCAGGGTGGTACTTGATTGCCAGTTTCTTGTATGCAGACTTGATATCTGTTTCGCTGGCTGTCTTAGCCACACCCAGCACTTCGTAGTAGTCGCGCTTTGCCATGTTCTGTTTATTCTGCTACTGCCACCTTAGCGTGACGTATCACTTTGTCGTTTAACTTATATCCTGTCTGAACGCAGTCAATTACCTTGCCCTTCATCTCGTCGCTTGGTGACGGAACCATAGCGATGGCTTCGTGGAAATCAACATCGAAAGGCTGACCTACAGCATCAATCTTTTCAAGCCCTTCTTTGTGGAGGGCTGTGAGGAATTTCTCAATGATGAGTTCCACTCCTTCCTTTACAGCATCGATGTCTTCCATCTTAGCCATGTTTTCGCTGGCACGTTCAAAATCATCTACGATAGGCAGGATGGCGGAAATGACTTTCTCGCCTCCGTTCTTGATAAGTTCTGCCTTCTCCTTGATGACACGTTTGCGGTAGTTGTCGAATTCGGCAACTTGGCGCAGGTACTTGTCCTTGTATTCTTCAACCAAAGCCTGAGCTTGTTCCAACTCAGACAATGGTTCAGCAGTTTCCTGTGATGATTCCTCAGATGCGTTCTGCACATCCTTGGCGGCTTCGTCGCTAACTTGATCCGTCTTTTGGGAAGCCTTCAACTCTTCCTCGTCGATAGATTCAGAGTTGTTAAGATTTTTTTTATTAAATTCTTCTTTCATGTCATGATAAAATTTTCCTTACTCGTCTCCGCAAATTATATGCCACATAGCTAAACTGACGATAAGTGGTGACAATGTGTCACATTTTATGACATTGTATCTTACTTCCCTTATATTCTATTTCTATCACAGGTTGATTGACTACATGGATCCGGAATATACGGGTTTTAGGCATTGAAGCGAAATTTCCCTTACGCTGGTCAATTGTGAGACAACGGTTGCGGTCGTTCCACTTGAATGTGATTTCCGAATGTTCGCCTTTATCGTAGGCAAGGGTTGTGCCATCGTCCTCGTGTAGAGTGAACGTTGCATCAGCACCGGGATAGATGGTTAGTTCAAGAGGCACATTGAGCAATTGGGTTGTAGATTCAAGTCCTTCTGCTGTAGGAACAATGCTGCCTGCCTTTACAAATACTGGTATATAGGCATTGCTTGCTTCGGTGGTGACAGTAGTACCTCCGTTGTATTGTTTGTTGTTATGGAAGTCGTACCATCCGCCTTCATTTTGCGGAAGGTATGTCTCCCATGTAGAAGCCTTCGGTTCTGTTATCGGAGAAACGAGTAGTGACTTGCCGAACATATATTGATGCTTCTGTTTCAGAGCTGTTGGATCATCTGTGAAGTCGAACACGAGCGGACGCATGAGGGTGTAACCGCTAAGACATACCTCTGCAGCCTGTGAACAGATATAGGGTAGGAGATGGTAGCGTTCACGAAGTGCCTGAGCGTATAGTTTCTGTGTTTCATCGGAATAGTTCCAAGGTTCGGTATTACTCATGTAGCCATGTACTCGCATCAGTGGAAGATAAACGCTTGTCTGAATCCAGCGCATAAGACGTTCTGCGTAGTCAGCATCGGTGTACTGATTGCCTGGACGGAAGAATCCACCAGCATCGTAAGTCCACCAAGGAATTCCTGCTGCCTGTATTCCTAAACCTGCGGTGATCTGACGGCGGAATGTTTCCCAGTCATTACCCACGTCACCACTCCAAAGTGCCGAGCCATAGCGTTGCTGACCAGCAAAACCGCAGCGGGTAAGGATAAATGAGCGTGAGTTTGCTTTTGAGGAAGACTTAAGTCCTTCATACACCGTGCGATTTACAAGTAATGGGTAGATATTGCGTACACGTTCACCAGCCCATTGTCCGTTGTTGACACGGCGGTGGAGCAGATCGTCGTTCTCAGGCTCGGTTGCGTCCTGCCACCAAGCGTCAATGCCTGTTGGTACAAGTCTTTCGTTGAATGCGCTCCAGTATGCTTTAGCTGCTTCTGGATTGAAGAAGTCTATCCAGTCAGTTCCATTGATGTAGTAGCCGTAGCTCTTCATCTGTTTGCCAAGTTTCGAGTTAACGTCAATCTTTGACCATACGGAGAGCATGAGGCGGATGTTCATGGAGTGAAGGCTATCGGTAAGCAGACGTGGATCGGGGTAGAAGTCCTCGTCAAACTGCATGGCGTTCCATCCGTATTTGCCCCACCATTGCCAGTCCTGCACAAGCATGTCTACAGGGAGATTCTCCTTGCGGAAACGCTGTGCTGTCTGCAGGATTTCGTCGGATGAGTGGAATCGTTCACGGCAATGTATATAGCCGAGTGCCCATCGTGGAATCATTGGAGATTTTCCTGTAACGTTGCGATAAGTGGCTATTACCTCGTCTGGAGTGCCTACAAATACGGTATAGTCAACAGCATTGGCTACTGGTGAGTAGAATGTGTTGATGCCGGTCGCACGGCGGTAGAACAATTTGGGTGAATCTCCAGAAGAGAGTTCTGCACGAACCTTATGTTCTCCTGCCGTGAGATGAATGCGTGCCGATGCCGTAGGCGGAAGCCAGAGGTTCTGCATGTTTATGATGGTGTTGCCGTCAATCTGAAGATTGTGGCGACGAGCCATTATCTGTCCAACATCGAGCAATAGGGCATAGTCGCCTTCGCTTGGAACCTGAAGTGTTGCCACGAAGATGTTGCTGGTACGTACTTCCTGTCTACCACCGGTTGTGGTGGTAACGTTAACCACTTCGCGATTGCCGGAAGTTCCCTCATTGGTCATTGTTATTCCGTTGTCGGCAGGATTCCATTCAGTCAATCCGTAGTTATTCCAAAGTACGCCATAGCCGCGGTTGGAAATAAACATAGGAATGCTGATTTGTGTGTTGACCTGAGTGAGACGGCGCATCCATCCATTGATGTTTGTCTCTCCGTCCTGAAACTGACCAAGTCCGAAGAGCATTTCTTCAGGAGAAGTTTGCATGGAAAGTGTGGCTTCGTTGGTCACTTCCCCTGCAACCATGTTCTTGAGCAGCTGGTGTTCCGTTGCTGTGAAGATACATTTACCTTCAGCATTGTAAATTTCGACAATGTGACCAAGTTGGTTCACTCTAATCTCCATTTCTGCGGTCTTTACGGTTGTTACAGGACCTTTCTTCTGCACTTTGGATTTAACGCATTTGTCGCTTACATAGATCCATTCAGGCAATTTGATTTCAGCTGAGTCTATTTCATACTGAATGCGGACAGCATTCTCTGCTATAACCTGCAGTTTCAGCTTGCCTTCATCAAAGGGAATGGTTTGTGCCTTTGGTGAAATGGCGGTCAAAACGGATGTGGTGATTAGTATCAGGAGCTTTTTCATTTTCTTTTATTTTATTGTTACGTCTAATCTTTGCAGGTCTTTGTCAGCAGAGCTGTTTCCGTAGTAGATTTCGTAGTTGCCGGCAAGAGTGCGCATGGTGTTGGATTCTTCATCGAAGAACTCAAATGAAGCCTTGTCGAGTTTCAGAGTGACTGTGGTTTTCTTGCCTGCTGCAATGCTTACTCGCTGGAATGAGCGGAGCGACTTGAGAGGACCGTCAACGTCTTCGGTGCGTCGGATGTAAACCTGTACAACTTCTTCTCCGTCGCGCTTGCCGGCATTGGTTACAGGTATTGAGAGTGTGATATATCCTTTTTTGTCGAGGGCGTCGAGTGAAATCTGCTCTTTGTCAGCCTTGGCTTTGCCGATCGTGAACTGAGTGTAGCTCAATCCGTAGCCGAAGGGGAAGAGTGCTTCGTTGAAGTAGCGGTAGGTGCGTCCCTTCATAGAGTAGTCTTCGTAGTCCGGCAGTTGCTTGTCGGAACGGTAGAAAGTAACAGGAAGTTTACCGGCAGGATTGTAGTCGCCGTAGAGCACGTCTGCGATAGCTGTACCGCCTTCCTGTCCAGGATACCAAACCTGCAGAATGGCATCGCAGGATTCTGCCTCAGGAGTGAGAGCGATGGCAGAACCTGAGAAGTTTACGAATACAACTCGTTTGCCTGCCTTGTGGAGAGCATTAAGAAGATTTCTCTGTACTGCTGGAAGTTCAATGCTTGTACGATCGCCACCCTTGAAGCCATCGGCGTGTACAGGCATTTCCTCGCCTTCGAGTGCTGCAGAGATACCACCTGCGTAAACCACAGTATTGATGCCTTTGAGCTGGCTGATGATTTCGTCGTAGTTGATTGGGAGTTCACGAGCCACGTTGATTTTCATGTTCGCATTCCATGTCTTAACGTAGGCAAAGCGAACTTCAATCTTGTATTCCTTGCCTGCTTCTGCGTTGATTGGTGTGCGTGTTGGAGTGGTGCGCCATGTGTGGAAACGCTGTTTGCGTTCTCCGTTGATATATACCTGGAAGTCGCCGCAACCTTCAACGTTGACTACATATTCTCCTGATTCAGATGGAGTGAATACAGTTTCGTAGAGCGCTGAGAAGTCTTGGATGTTCACTCCTGGTGCAAATACGTGCATACCTGCTGTGGTGACTGCGAGTGGAGTGGTGTAGAATTCTGTTGTTACAGGTTCTCCTTCACGTGTTGTGTTGTTCCAGAATGAGCCTTTAAGTCCTGATTTTCCGTCCATCTTGCAGTTTGATTCAAGCAGGCATTGCATCACTTTGTCGTAGGTGAGGTCGCAAGCAGGCAGGTAGAGCACATCGCTCTGCTTCTCCTTCATTCCGTCGAGGAGAGTGATGGTGTGGGTTGGCATACCGTTGTAGTTTCCCCACATCAGAGGTTCTACGTTGGCGTTAGGACCAATCACGGCAATACGTCCGGCATTTTTCTTCAGAGGAAGCACGTTTCCGCGGTTCTGAAGCAACACCTGGCACTGGTGAGCCATGTTGAGTGAGAGTTCGCGGTGTTCCTTGCAATCGAGTGCGGAAGCAGGGATTTTCGACCATTCCACTATTGACGGGTCGTCCATCTCACCGAGGTCGAAACGTCCTTCGAGCAGGCGGATTACGTGAAGGTCAACTTCCTTCTCTGAGATAAGTCCGCGTTTTACGGCATCTGGAATGCTCTTGTATGCGTAGTTGTAACCACATTCCACGTCAGTTCCGGCAAGAGTAGCCTTTGCAGAAGCATGAATGGGGTCGGAAGAAGACTTGTGTGAGTCATAGAAGTCGCTGATTGCACCGCAGTCGCTGACAACGAGGTATTTGAATCCCCATTCATCGCGGAGAATCTGCTGGAGCAGACGGCTGTTCCCGCAGCATGGGTCGTCGTCAAGTCGCTGGTAAGCACACATCACCTCGCGTACCTTTGCGTCCATGACGAGTTTCTTGAATGCAGGCATGTAGGTTTCCCACAGATCACGTGCCGACACATCGGTAATGTTGGCTGAGTGACGTGTGTACTCAGGTCCGCTGTGCACGGCATAGTGCTTGGCACAAGCCCAGAGTTTGCGGTATTTGGCTGTCTCAGGTCCCTGAAGTCCTCGAACAACCTGTACACCCATGACTGAAGTGAGGAACGGGTCTTCGCCGTAGGTTTCCTGACCGCGTCCCCAGCGAGGATCACGGAATATGTTCACGTTTGGTGTCCATACAGAAAGGCTGTGGAATTTCTCGTCCTCACCTCCTGCAAGCATGCGGCGGTTGTACTGTGCACGGAATTCGGTGCTGGTAGCGTCGAACACTTTATATACGAGTTCAGGGTTAAAGGAAGCTGCCATTCCTACAGGTTCGGGATAGACGGTCACTCCGTCCATGTTTGCTGCTCCGTGCAGGGCTTCGCTCCACCAGAAGAATTTCTTGATGCCGAGACGAGGAATAGCAGGGCTTTCGTCGAGCATGAGTTTTGCTTTCTCCTCAAGAGTGAGACGTGAACACAGGTCTACTGCACGTTCGTGTGCAGAGAGGTTGGAATTCTGATATGGCAGCGTCTGTGCCGAGATGCTTATGCTGCAAAGTAGTGCTGCTACTACAGCGAGAGTCTTGTTTAGAGTCATATTCTGATTGTATTATTATGTCTGTGGTGATATTTTTATTTTATGAATTTCTTGCCGTTGTGTACATAGATGCCGTTTGCCGGTTCATTGATACGGCGTCCGTCTATGGTGTAGTAGGCATCGTTGGCTTTGATTCTGTTGTCGGAATCAGTTACGGCTTTGATGCCAACAGTATGGCGTTCTCCGTCGGTAGGCATGAGAGTCATGCAGTCGATGTTTGGCATCCATGCCGTTGTGGATTTGTAGTAGAGCCGGATTACATTGTTGCCAGGCTTCAGAGTGATTTTCAGGTCTTTCTTGCCGATTGTGTCCCAGCTGCCTGAGTTGAACGACATGGTTTTCACATCTTCTCCGTTTACGGCGATGGTGATGCCGCGGCTTTCTCCAGCCATGTAGTAAATCGACATGGTGTATTCGCCTCCTTGGTCAGAGAATACATTTCTCCATTGCAGGTCGTTCTTAGCATCGCTTCCTAACCATCCTACGTATGCTCCGCCTGAACAGTTGGTTTTGGTTTCGTAAACGGCTGATATGTACCATTGGTTGTTGAAGATTTCCTGATATTTGCCAAGATAGGCGGTTTCAGCTTCGTAGAGTTTGCGTTCAAGTCGTGTCTCTGCTGTGAGCCGGTAGATACGTGTGCCGTGTGCAGGAACAGTTACGTTCATCTTTTCAGTCATGGTGCCGAGGTCTTGGTGCTCGTAGCAGTCATAGACGTTGATGTTGCCGGCGAGATCGAGTTCGTCGAATTTGATGCTCATGTCGGCTTCGTTGTCTGATGGGTTGTAGAATGCCACAGCTCGGGTAAGTCCGAAGAGGTTCTTGATATCCTTGGCCAGAACGTATGTGTTGCCTTTGTGCTGAACCACGTATGCCTGAATGCAGAGTGGGTCTTGATTGAGGGCGATGAGGTCTTCGTTTTTCAGCAGAACAAGGGTCTCGTTATTGATTTTCGACATGTCGCAGCCGATGAGCAGAGGGCTTGACATGATGCACCACATACCGAAGTGGGTGCGGTCTTCTTCCTTTGAGAGTCCTCGTCCTACTTCCAGCATGTCCATGTCGTTGTAGTGTCCTCCGTAGCAGTAGGCAGAGAGGTAGAGGTTCTGCTTGATGATGTCCTTGACCGAACCCCATGAAGCGTTGATGTCACCTGTGGTTCGCCAGCTTGTAGCCACTTCCTGAACCCAGTTGCCCGGATAATCCCAACGGCAGACGTTCATGCGGACGTCGGTGCGTCCTGTGTTAGCAATAGCTGCGGCGATAGCTCTGTAGCGAGTTTCGGCATCCAGGTCAAGATGCTCGCTGTTGTGGTATGATACACCTCCGCAGAAGTCCACCTTGATGAAGTCGAATCCGCACTCCTTGAAGAAGAAGTCGCAGTCACGCTGGTCGTAGCCGTAGAGACCTACATCGTGTGCAATTGTGTCGTTGCCGTGGTAATTGCCGCAGGTGTTCTTACCTCCGTCGGAATAGATTCCGGCTCTCATTCCGAGAGCGTGGATGTATTTTACCACAGGAATAAGTCCGTTGGGGAAACGGGTGGGGTGGATGAGCAGTTCTCCTGTCTGCTTGTTTCTTCCTCCGAAATAACCGTCGTCAATGTTGATGTGGTTGTATCCTGCTTTGAGCAGTCCTGTCTTTTTCATTGCCGCTGCCTGTCCCTTGATTACTGACTCGTTGATGTTGAGCTGGAATGTGTTCCACGAACTCCATCCCATAGTAGGCAGGTCTTGTGCTGTTAATGATGATGCAACTACGAATGACATTGCAATCATGCTGAGTCTCTTTTTCATTGTTGTATAGTTTTGGTTGATAATCATAATTTGTCTGATTGCAAAGCTACACAATATTATTATTGCAAATTTTATGTATGGTATCTATTGGTTGTGATTTTGTTACATTTTCGCCTGAAAAAGAAAAAGGATGGACAAATCGATTGCCCATCCTTTGTTTGGAGTTACTTCGTTTGCGAAGTTCTTGATGTTATTTCTTAATAGGAGTTATGACGAATGTGAAGTCATAGTCGGTCTTAGGCATCTGGTATTCCTTGCGTGGCCATGCACCCCATGAGTTCACGCATCCCATACCCATCTGACGCTGTGAGATGTGTACTGAAGTGAACGGACGTGGAGTGAGGTCGCCGGAGTGATGCTGAGCCTTGTGCTCGCCTGTGCTGAGGTCGCTGGTGAGGTATGGCAGAGATGAGCATTCCATAGCTGCGTTGGAGCGGAAGTCAAGTCCCATGCCTTCTGCGTTGGTCACTCTCCACCATCTCACTTCGGTCTTGTTTCCTGACTCCTGTGGACGTGGCAGGCGTGTCCAGTACTGTTCGCTAACCTTCTGGTGGTAAACACCTAGAGCAGCGAAGTTGTTGCGGTCGATGTAGTTTTCTTGAGGACCCTTGCCGTAGAAGTCGATTTGGCTGAATGGTTCATCCATCTGCAGTTCCATGCCGTAGCGAAGAGGTGTTCCCAGATCTCCGTTTGGAGCTGTCATCTTCTCCTGAATGTACATACGTCCGCTTGGAGTGATAGTATATGTGATGTTGAGTTCGCACTTGTTAACTTCGTACTTGGCTGTAATCACGTAGTTCTCCTCTGCCTGCTCGAACTTAAGGTCGTTGAGCTTGACGTAAGGATTGTTCCATGCACGCAGACGACGTTGCATCTGTGCTCCGTGGTCGTTGTCGGTTGGTGCGCGCCAGAAGTCTGGACGGAGCTGGTAGCCTTCTTTCAGTACTGGAGTGCCGTCGATGTCGATGTATGTCACATATCCTGTACCTCTGTCGAAGGTGTAGGTGGCTTTCTTGGTGCTTACCTTGATGTATGCGTTGTGAACATCGGCTTCGAGTTTGCAGTTCTTACAAGCGTGGTCACCGCCCTTGCAGCAGCCTGCTGTGTTGGCTTCCCAGTCATAGTCGGTGAGGATAAATTGGTCGTGAGCAACCACTTCGCCTCGCTTCATGAGAGGAGTGTCTTGTGTGAGAACGTAGCTGATGTTGCAAACGATTTCCTTGCCAGCCAGTTCCTTGTTGTTGATGGCTGCAGGGATGTCCTTGATGCGGCAGCTCCATTTTGCCTGTGGAGCAATCTTCTCGCGGCTTACGTTGATTGTGCCTTCGCTGACTTTCTTGCCTTCAGCTTCGATGGTGTACTTGAGTTCCACGCCTTCGATTGGTGCGAAGAAGTTCTCGTTGAACACCTGAATCATTCCCTTGTTCTTGTCGGTGAGGGTTGTCCAGATGTTCTGGTAGTAGTACTGAACCTCAAGAGCCATTGGGTGTGGCACACGGTCGGCACTAATGATACCGTTCATGTTGAAGTTGTTGTCGCTTGCAGGGAAACGTCCGAAGTCTCCTCCGTAAGCCATGATTTCCTTGCCTGTCACCTTGCTCTTGCTGCGAAGTCCCTGGTCAACATAATCCCAGATATATCCTCCCTGGTACTTAGGATACTTGCGAATCATGTCCCAGTATTCCTTGAAACCGCCGATGCTGTTACCCATTGCGTGAGCATATTCGCACTGGATGAGCGGACGTGGGTTGTCGCCTTTGCTGTAGGCTTCGCAACCTTCATATCCGTAGTACATAGGGCAGAAGATATCGGTCTTGCCGTTCTGGCCTGCCTGTTCGTACTGTACCGGACGGCTCTGGTCGAACGACTTAATCCAGTCGTATGCGTCCTCGAAGTTCTTGCCGTAGCCGGCTTCGTTTCCGAGTGACCAGACGATGATTGCAGGATGGTTCTTCAGCACGAGAACATTGTGCTTGTTGCGCTCGATGTGGGCGTCGTGGAAATCCTCACGCTTGGCGAGAGTGCTTTCGCCGTAACCCATTCCGTGGCTCTCAGCATTAGCTTCGGCTGTAACGTAGATACCGTATTCGTCGCAGAGGTCATACCAGCGTGGGTCGTCGGGATAGTGGCAGGTGCGGACAGCGTTGACGTTGAGCTGCTTCATGATTTTAATGTCTTCTATCATGCGTGCTATGCTTACTACGTAGCCGCCGTCTGGGTCGAGTTCGTGACGGTCAACACCCTTGATGAGCACAGCCTTGCCGTTGACGAGCATCTGTCCGTTCTTGATTTCCACCTTGCGGAAACCGATTTTCTGACGAATTACCTCAACAACATTGTCGTCGGCATCCTTGAGGGTGATGAACAGAGAGTAGAGGTTTGGAGTCTCTGCCGACCATTTTTGAATGTTCTTAATAGGGTTAGCCCAAGTGTGCTGTTCGTGAGCTTTCTCCGAAGCTTTCTCTTTGTCGGTAAGCACTACTTTGCCCTTGGGGTCAATGAGCTTCCATTCGATTGTGTGGCTCAGGCAGTTGATGTAGTCGATATCAACGCTGAGCTTACCGTCTTTGTAGTTGTTCACAAGGTCTGCGTGAACAAAGTAGTCAGTAATGTGAGCCTGTGGACGGCTGTAGAGATAAGCTTCACGGGCTATACCGCAGAGGCGCCAGAAGTCCTGGTCTTCGAGGTAGCTGCCGTCACACCAGCGCATGATCTGCATGGCGATGAGGTTCTGCTTGCCTGGCTGGAGGTATTTTGTGACGTCGAATTCACAAGCCACTTTTGAATCCTCGCTGTAGCCTACATACTTGCCGTTAACCCATACGGTGATGTTGCTTGTAGCACTACCGATGTGCATGATAATCTGACTTCCGTCCCAGTTTGCAGGGATTGTGAACGACTTGCGGTAGCTTCCTACCCAGTTGTTCTGATCCTGAACGAGTGGGGGATTGGAGTTCCAGTCGTTGCGCCATGCATAGCTGGTGTTGACGTAGATGGGTTCACCGAATCCGTTGAGTTCCCACATACCAGGTACAGGCATTGACTTCCATTCGGAGTCGTTGTAGTCAATAGCTTCGAAACCTGCAGGACGTTCGTTGGCATTGCGTACGAAGTTGAACTTCCACTTGCCTTCGATTGACAGGTATCGGCTGGAGTTTGCCTTCACTCCGACTTTTGCTAAGTCTTCGTTCTCGAATGCGAAGAAATGAGCTACGTCGTCGAGACGGTTGTCGGCATTCTTTCGTGGGTCGTTCCACATGGCTGCCGGCTGAGCCATTGACTGCAGGCATCCTAACGCAAGGGCTGCAAAGAGAATGATGGATTTTTTCATATGAAATAGGTGTTAATGGTTTGCTTTTTTCGGGTTGACAATGGAGCGGTTTGTCCGCTCCGTATTCTTTTGCAAAGATAATAAAAATAAGTGCGGTCTACGAATAATTGAAGAAAAAAAAACTTAATAAATGAAAATAACATGACGTGTGTCATTAAGGTCATTAGGTCAAGAGTGTCATTAAGGTTTTTGAGTTGGGAGGGGTATTTCCGGCTCATAATATATATAAATAATTTATATAATATTATGCGGACTTTTGCACTCCGAATTGCTTAATGACACTCATGACACATGACACTCGTGACCACAATGTGGTTTCAGGTTCCATGTTTCAGGTTTCAGATGTCAAGTTCCAGATTTATTTTTGAAAATTTCTTGCTGATTATTCGTAGACCGCAGTTTTGAGGTTGTATATTTGTAGTGTTAATGGATTAAATGAATGTGGCCAATTATTATTCAACAATTGTGAAAATAAATTTCTAGCGTAATGCAAAATAAAATCTGGCGCACCGTGCTATTATTAATGATTATTGCTTGATTTTCTTTGTGGTTAGTCGAATTTATTCTAAATTTGCAATATGAATCAAGGGTGTTTTTGAGTATTAAAAATTAGTGTCGTAAATTATAATTTACTCGCAGAATCTATGGTCGGAAAAAGAAAGAAATTGGAGTTTTTAATCGAGTATTTCCAGCGAACAATGCCTCAGCCGCAGTCAGAATTGCAGTTTGGCAGCCCTTTCCAGCTGCTTGTTGCGGTGATGCTATCTGCTCAGTGTACGGACAAGCGTGTTAATATGGTTACTCCACGACTCTTCAATGCTTTTCCCACGGCTGAATGTATGGCTCAGGCGTCTGTGGATGATGTGCTCGAACTCATTAAATCTGTGAGTTATCCCAATAGCAAAGCGGCACATCTGGTAGAGACTTCTAAACGTTTGGTAGCTGATTTCCAAGGCGAAGTGCCGTCAACCATGGAGGAGCTGACGAGTCTGCCTGGAGTAGGACGCAAGACTGCAAACGTGGTCATGGCTGTGCTGTGGAAGAAACCAGCCTTTGCGGTTGATACTCATATCTTTAGAGTAGCCCGCCGACTGGGACTTGCCAGCGAGAAATGTACCACTCCGCTTGCTGTAGAGACAGAGCTGACGAAGCTTTTTCCACCAGAACTGATTCCCGATGCCCATCATTGGCTTTTGCTTCACGGTCGCTATGTCTGCAAATCACGTACGCCTCTCTGTGAGAAGTGCGAACTGAAGAGTGTCTGCAGCTTTGTGAAAGGGTAAAAACTAATCTTAGGCCGTTTTATTTTGCATATTCAATTATTTCTTCGTACCTTTGCAACTTGTTGTGTGCGCACGCGAAAATAATAATGTTTAATACGCACATGAGAATGCAAAATGAAGCGACTATTCCTTATATCTCTACTCTTTTCAGCCTCAATACTTACGATGTTTGCGCAGCAGAACGACGATTCTGCAGCGATGACGGACTCTGTAGCTACGACTGCCGACGACAGCCTGTATGTGGCTCTGCTCACCTGTGACCCGGGAACTGATGCATACAAGTTGTTCGGGCACACGGCAATTAGAGTTCAGAACAAGAATAATCCGGAAGCAGACTTCTCTTTCAACTACGGAATTTTCGATTTCCGCATGGAGAACTTCATCTACCGCTTCGTGATTGGCGAAACGGACTATTGGCTTGATGCCGAACCTATGTGGCGCTTCCTCGACAGATACTCAGAGGAGGGAATCAGAATCTACGAACAGGAACTGAATATAACCAGCGATCAGAAGGCTCTGCTCGCACAACTGCTTGTGATAAACGCTCAGCCGGAGAACAGGGTGTATCGCTACAATTTCCTCTACGACAACTGCACAACCCGTGCACGTGACATTATCCAACGGGCATTGGGCATTCGCAACCTCAAGTGTGAGGCAAAAGGTCTTGGACTTACATACCGTGACATCCTGCACATCTACACTAACTCAAGCCCTTGGACGGAATTCGGTATCGACATGGTGCTCGGCTGCGAGGTTGACCGCCCCGCAGACGTAAGGGCAGGGGAGTTCATTCCGGCCGTGTACATGCACGACGCCGACAGCACATACATCATTGCTGAGAACGGAGAAGTCAAGCCGTTTGTTAAGAATACCATTGTTTACGAACCCAAAGGTCAGCACCTTCTGATACCGGATTTTCCGCTTTCTCCGGTGGTAACTTTCTGGATAGTGTTTGCATTTGTCTTGTTAGTCAATGTCTTTGACTGCTACAGAAAGAAATTGAGCCGATGGGTCGACGTTGCACTTCTGTCGCTTCAGGGCATCGCAGGAGTTGTGGTTTCATTCCTCTTCTTCTTCTCCGACCATCCGGCAGTAGATACTAACTGGCTTGTGATTGCTTTCAATCCACTTGCATTCGTCATGATTCCAATCGTGCTGCTCAACAGAACCAAGTGGCGTAAGCTGAAAATGGCAGCGGAATGTGTCAATATGACAGTTCTCGTTTTCCTTCTGCTGCTCTTTGTCCTGCCATTACAATGGGTGAATCCTGCCGTGCTTCCTCTGGCACTTAGTTTGCTCATTAGAAGTATCATCCGAATGAAACAGACAAGACGTACATTCTCTTGCGTTTTTTTCCATTCAGTAAATCACAGATTCTAATTTGAAAAAGCCTTTCCTTATATATCTGCTATCGACTATTGCCGCAACAACAATAGCGGCTCAGACTGGTATGCCTGCACCACGCCTCGTGGTAGGTATCACCGTTGATCAGTTGCGTAGCGATTATCTGGAGAAGTTCTCTTCATTCTATTCCGAAGACGGCTTGAAGCGACTGCTTCGTGACGGAGTTATCTATTCGCATGGACAGTACTCTTCCAGCAACATCGACCGTGCCTCGGCCGTTGCAAGTATCTATACCGGAACTGTACCATATCAGCACGGCATCATCGGTTCGGAATGGATGGATCGCAAAGTGCTTCAACTCGTACATCCTACATGTGAACACCTGCTCGTCTCGACCATAGGTGACGAACTGAAGATAGCGACCGACGGACGCGCCTATGTCTACGGTGTAGGAACCAAAAACGATGAGGCTGTCCTCTCTGCCGGGCATGCAGCCGATGGTGCTGTGTGGAGAGGCGAGGGCGGAAGCTGCTCCGTTTCGGCTTTCGAGAGAAGCCAATCATCACTCCTCAGTCAGATCAAGGCACACGATGCCAATTCCAACGAATGGGTGGCTTCGGTGGCTACCGAACTCCTCAACCGCACAGAATTGGGCAAGGACGAAGTGCCAGACCTGCTTACTCTCAACTTCGCTACAGGCGTTGAAGGCGACTTTACTACGCAAAGCGTACGTGAGGTGGAACTTCAGAACGCCTACGTGCGTCTTGACAACGCTCTGACTCGCGTGCTGTGTGAAGTCGACAGAAAGATAGGTGCTGCCAATGTGCTTGTCTTCCTTACGTCAACCGGCTACGAAGCGGAGCGTGAAGCAAACCTCGCAAGCTACAGAGTTCCTACAGGCGTGTTCCAGATGACGCGTTGCACAGCCCTTCTAAACATGTACCTCGGTGCGCTCTACGGAGAAGGACAGTATATCGACGCTACATATTATAATAATGTGTATCTCAACCGTCAGCTCATTGAGAAAAAACAACTGGCTCTGAGCAATGTCCTCGCTTCGTGTGAGGATTTCCTCTTCCAGTACAAAGGTGTTAGGGACGTCTATACCTCTTCCCGCATCACCCTCGGAGCGTGGACGCCAGGAATCAGTAGCATCAGAAATGCATACAACCCGAAATGCTCTGGCGACATCATCATAGAAATCAATCAGGGATGGACCTTAGACAATGAAAAGTACGGACAGCGCCGCTACGTTCGGGATTCATACTTCGAGTTCCCAATCATCTTCTATGGCCTTAACCTGAAACCGCAAACCATAGCCGAACCTATATCTGTAGAGTATATAGCTCCCACAGTTGCGCGCTACATGCGAATACGTGCCCCGAATGCATGCGATGTGGCACCGTTAAGAGTCAATCCATAATTCATTGTTTTATTAACATTAGCTATTAGCGAAGAAAAATTTTAATTAATATATATGGCATTAAATATCAATGGCTTTTTGAGCAAGTTGTTTGGCAACAAAGCTGCACGCGATATGCGTGAGATTAAACCAATAGTAGACCAAATACTTGCTATTTATCCTGAAATACAAAAACTTACCAACGACGAACTCCGTGCTAAGACTGATGAAATCAAGGTTCAGCTGCAGGAGATGGTAAAGGATAAACGAGAGGAAATAGTACAGCTTAATGAGAAAATTAAGCAAACAGAAATCGACCATCGTCAACCAATCTTCGACGCAATCGACAAGGTGGAAGAGGATATTCTCGAAATCTATGAGAAAGGATTGACAGAAGTTCTTCCAACAGTCTTTGCAATAGTCAAGGACACAGCACGTCGTTTCGCAGAAAGCGAGACAGTTGTTGTGACTGCTACCGACTTCGACCGTGAACTCTCGATGACTCATGACTTCGTGGAACTCGATGGCGACAAGGCTATCTGGCATAACCACTGGACAGCCGGAGGAAACGACACCGTTTGGAACATGATTCACTACGATGTACAGCTCTTCGGTGGTATCGTCCTGCACAAGGGAAAAATTGCCGAAATGGCAACGGGTGAAGGTAAAACCCTCGTGGCTACCCTCCCTGTATTCCTTAATGCGTTGACTCGTCAAGGCGTACACGTTGTCACCGTGAACGACTATCTGGCTAAGCGTGACTCCGAGTGGATGGGACCTCTCTACATGTTCCATGGACTTAGCGTTGACTGTATCGACAAACATCAGCCACACTCCGACGCACGTCGTAAGGCTTATCAGGCAGATATCACCTTCGGTACAAACAACGAATTCGGTTTCGACTACCTTCGCGACAACATGGTTATGTCGCCCGACGAACTCGTTCAGCGCAGTCATAACTACGCAATCGTAGACGAGGTAGACTCCGTGCTCATCGACGACGCACGAACTCCACTCATCATCTCTGGTCCTGTGCCAAAGGGTGATGACCAAATGTTCAACGAATTCTGCCCAATCGTTGAGAAACTCGTTGAGGCTCAGCGTAAGCAGGCTACACAGTATCTGGCTGACGCACGTAAGCTCATCGACAGCGACGACTCCAAGGAAGTGGCTGCAGGATTCCTCTCACTCTTCCGTGCATACAAGAGTATGCCTAAGAACAAGGCACTCATTAAATATCTTTCAGAGGACGGTATCAAGACAGGACTTCTGAAGACCGAGGAAATGTATATGGAGAACAACAACCGTCGTATGCCTGAGGCTACCGACCCATTGTTCTTCGTAGTTGACGAGAAACACAAGTCTGTCGAGATGACCGATAAGGGTAACCAGTTGGTTGCAAGCATCGTTCACGACGACAACTTCTTCGTGCTTCCCGACATCACAAGTCAGCTTGCAGCGCTTGAGGCAGAGAAACTCAGCGATGAGGACAAGCTGGCGAAGAAGGATGCACTTATGCAGGATTACGCACTCAAGTCAGAGCGCGTACACACCATGCAGCAGCTCCTCAAAGCCTACACAATGTTCATCCGCGATGACGACTACGTTGTTATGAACGGTGAAGTGAAGATTGTGGACGAGCAGACAGGACGTATTATGGAAGGACGCCGCTGGAGCGACGGTCTCCATCAGGCTGTGGAAGCCAAGGAAGGTGTGAAGGTTGAGGCTGCAACACAGACCTTTGCTACAATCACCCTCCAGAACTACTTCCGTATGTACCATAAACTGGCTGGTATGACCGGTACGGCAATCACAGAAGCAGGTGAATTCTGGGATATCTACAAACTCGATGTTGTAGAAATTCCTACCAACAAACCTGTGATTCGCAAGGATATGAACGACCGCGTTTACAAGACCAACCGCGAGAAGTACAAAGCCGTAATCGAAGAAATCGAACGTATGGTAGAGGCAGGACGTCCTGTCCTCGTTGGTACTACCTCAGTCGAAATATCAGAAATGCTCTCCAAGATGTTGACGATGCGTAAGATTGAGCACAATGTGCTGAACGCAAAACTTCACCAGAAGGAAGCAGACATTGTGGCTCAGGCAGGTCAGCGCTCAATCGTTACCATCGCTACCAACATGGCAGGTCGTGGTACCGACATCAAGCTGAGTGACGAAGTGAAGGCTGCAGGCGGTCTTGCTATTATCGGTACAGAGCGTCACGAGAGCCGTCGTGTTGACCGTCAGTTGCGCGGACGTTCTGGACGTCAGGGTGACCCAGGTTCATCTGTGTTCTATGTTTCTCTCGAAGACAAACTGATGCGTCTCTTCGCTTCTGACCGTATCGCCGCCATCATGGACCGCCTCGGTTTCAAGGAAGGCGAGATGATTGAGCATCCTATGATTAACCGCTCTATCGAACGTGCACAGAAGAAAGTCGAAGAGAACAACTTTGGTATCCGTAAGCGTCTGCTTGAGTACGATGACGTGATGAACAAGCAGCGTAAGGTGATCTACGAGCGCCGCCGTCATGCCCTTATGGGACAGCGTATCGGTATGGATATCTCCAACATGATTTGGGACCGCTGCGTCAACATCATCGAAAACAACGACTTCGAAGGATGCAAAGAGCAGTTCATCCGAATCTTCTCAATGGAATATCCGTTCAACGCAGAAACTCACGAAAGCTCAGATCCTGCAAAGCTTGAAGACCAGGCATTCGACATCGTAATCGACAGCTTCAAGAAGCGTGTAGAGCGCGTTGCAAACATGGCTTGGCCTGTTATCAAGGAAGTCTATGAGACAAAGGGAAGCATGTACGAGAACATCCGCGTTCCTCTGTCCGACGGTAAGCGCGTTTACCAGATAGCAGTACCGCTTAAGGAGGCTTACGATACTCACGGCTCAGACATCATGCTTAACTTCGAGAAGGCTATACTCCTGCACACTATCGACGATGCATGGAAGGAGAACCTGCGTGCTCTCGACGAACTGCAGCACTCTGTTCAGAACGCAAGCTATGAGCAGAAAGACCCATTGCTTATCTTCAAGCTAGAGTCTGTAACTCTGTTCGACAACATGGTGAACGAAATCAACGACGGAACTATCAGCGTGCTTATGCGCACAACCCTGCCTGTCCAGAACCCAGACGAAGTGCAGCAGGCTCCGGCTAAGATGCCTCGTGCTCCTCAGCCAAAGTACACTGAGAACCGTCAGCAGACAAACCTCGATGAACTGTCGGAAACACAGAAAGCAATGCAGCAGGCAGCAGCACAGCGCACAAGCGGAGGTCCTGCTGTCAAGACTCCTGTAGTGAACGATGGACCTAAGGTCGGCAGAAACGATCCATGTCCTTGCGGCTCAGGAAAGAAATTCAAGAACTGTCACGGAAAAGGCCTATGAAAAAGATTATTGTAGCAATTGATGGTTTCTCATCCTGCGGAAAGAGTACCATGGCGAGAACCCTGGCACAGACTGTCGGCTATATCTATGTGGACACAGGTGCTATGTATCGTGCAGTCACACTCTATGCGCTTCGTAACAATCTTGTTACTCCTGAGAGAATTTATGAGTTTGCACTCTTCCAGCATATCAAGCTGGGAAGAGTGTCAATCTCGTTCACCCTCGATGCTGAAACACAGAAACCACTCGTCTGTCTCAACGGAGAGGTTGTGGAAAAAGAAATCCGCAGCACTCATGTCGCTTCTTATGTAAGTACTGTTGCCGCCATTCCTTTCGTACGTTCTTTCCTCGTTCAAATGCAGCAGCAGATGGGTAAGGAAGGTGGAATCGTGATGGACGGACGCGACATCGGTACGGTAGTTTTCCCACAGGCAGAACTGAAGATATTCGTGACTGCAAGCGCTGAGGTAAGAGCACAGCGCCGTTTCGACGAACTCCGTCAGAAAGGCGATACAACCACAACTTACGACGAAGTGCTCGATAACGTGCAGAAGCGTGACTATCTTGATACTCATCGTGAAGTGTCACCATTGGTACCTGCCGACGATGCGCAGATTCTCGACAACAGCAACCTCACTCATGAGGAGCAGAACAAGTGGATAATGGATAAATTCACGCAAGCTGTTGAAGCTTGATAACCATTCTGCAAGGTGTTGAAGGTTGAAATAGATAATGGCTCAGGATTCTGCTTCGGAGTCACTACCGCCATAAAGAAAGCCGAGGAACAACTCTCTGCACACGGAGAATTGTATTGCCTCGGCGATATTGTTCATAATGGTCGTGAAGTTGAACGTCTGCGTCAGATGGGACTTCACACGGTGGAACATGAAGACCTTCCAGGGCTTTCTTCCTGCAAAGTGATGCTGCGTGCTCATGGTGAACCTCCACAGACTTACGAGCAGGCAGAGAAGTACAACATCCAACTCATTGACGCTACCTGTCCGGTAGTGCTTCACCTTCAACGCCGCATCAAAGCCGAGTACGATGAGAATCAGGGTGAACAGCGCCAGATAGTAATCTACGGCAAGAACGGTCATGCAGAAGTCATTGGTCTTGTCGGACAGACAAACGGCACAGCCATAGTCGTGGAGAATCTTAACGATGCCTCACGTTTGGATTTCTCCAGAGGCATAAGCCTGTATAGTCAGACAACTATGTCGCTTGCCGGTTTCAGGGAGATAGTTGACTTCATCATGAACGAGATGAAGGCTCGCGGTACAGAATCGCAGTTCCGCTTTTTTGATACTATCTGCCGTCAGGTGGCAAACCGTATTTCCGATATCCGTACTTTTGCCAGCAATCATGACGTTATAGTATTTGTCTGCGGAAAGAAGAGCAGCAACGGGCGCATTCTCTATAATGAATGTCTGCAGCAGAATCCGCAAACCCACATGGTGGAGCAGCCGAAGGAAATTCAGCCGGAATGGTTCAATGAATCTTCCTCAGTCGGAATCTGCGGAGCCACATCTACACCCAAATGGCTCATGGAACAATGTGCCGATGCCATCAGAAACATGAAACTTTGAACTTTCATAATAAATGAGGATTGTATGGTTTTGCAAAAGTGCGTAACTTTGCACGCAAAATACAATTATTATCCAAATTCTATTTATGTTAAGTATTAGTTTATGTAATAAGTTGCTGTTTGCTGCGGCTCTTATCCCGACAACAAACTTTGCAGCAACGGAAAAACACACATTTGAACCTGATTCGGCAATCCTTCGCCAGCTTGACGAGGTAGTTGTGACTTCAGATCCTAAAATCACTGGATCGCTGATGTCCCAGCCGTTCAGCTACACTACTATCAATACAGCTCAGCTCAATAACCTCGGCGTTCATTCGCTGAAAGATGCCGCAGCCTTTGTTCCAAACCTCTTTATGCCAGATTACGGTTCTCGTCTTACGAGCGCAATCTATATTCGTGGTGTAGGTTCCCGTCTTAACACTCCTGCTGTTGGAATGTACGTGGACGATGTGGCTGTAAAGGAAAAATCAGCTTTCGATACAGATTTCTCCGATGTGGAGCGTATCGATGTGCTTAGAGGTCCTCAGTCAACGCTCTTCGGACGCAACGCCATGGGAGGACTTATCCGTCTCTATACATTCAATCCTATTACTGTTCTTGAGACAGGAAGCCAGACAAGAATACGACTCGGAGCAAGCACTAAGGATGCAGGAAGATATGTGAATTTCCGTACAGCTCACGCACTTGCCTCCGATGTGGCTATGTCACTTTCCGGATTCTATGAAGGCAACGATGGCTTCAACAAGAATACTTATCTTGACCGTCGCAGTAATGGTGGCAACAGCGGAGGTGGAAAACTGAGAATAGTGTACAATCCAGAAGGCAACAAAGCCTTCACCCTCGATTTCCAGACAAGTCTCGAACGTAGCGTGGAAAACGGTTACGACTACTATAAAGTTGATGATTTCAGGGATACTCCTTCACTTGACCATATCGGAGAGAGTAGGGAAGGAGAGTTGGGTGAGTATCGTCGCACACTTTGGAATACATCACTCAAGTTGAATTATGTAGCTAAGCATTTCACCGTGACCGATGTAGTTGGTTTCCAACTTCTTCGTGACCACATGTACATGGATCAGGACTTCTCTCCTTCGCGTGTCTTTACGCTCGCTCAGAACCAGCGCAGCAGATATCTCTCCAACGAACTTGTGTTCAAGAGCAATGAAAATAAACGCCTGCAGTGGGTTGGTGGAGTTTATACAGCACGCCAGTGGCTTAAGACCAACGCTCCTGTGCTGTTCCAGGAAGCCGGAATTGAACAATATATTCAGAACGGCATCAATTCGGGTTTTGCAAAAGCCAACGCAGCGATGAATCCAATGGGAATGAACATAGGACTCACCATCGATGACGATAATATGCTCGTTTCAGGACTCTTTAATACTCCAAGCACTAACTTGGCTGCTTTCGGACAGGCAACACTTCGTGACCTTCTGCCGAATCTCGACCTTACTGCCGGCTTGCGTATTGATTATGAGCATAACTACATTGACTACCTTTCTTCAACTTCTCTGAACTATACCTTCAAGGTGGAGAGAACCGGAATGCCTATGCCGATGATAAACCAGCAGTTTACAACCACTACGTCTTATATTGGTACCATCAATAATGACTATACTCAGGCTCTGCCTAAGGTGGCTCTTACATGGCGACTTCCCAATTCAAACATTATCTACGGAAGTGTGTCCAAGGGATTCCGCTCAGGGGGGTATAATATCCAGATGTTCAGCGAACTCATTCAGGCAAGTCTTCGCAACGATATGACCGCAACAATGCTCGCTGACCCTACCTTAGGTCCTATGATGTCAAGAACGGGTATGTCTGCCGGAACCAATCCTTCTGCCGACAGCACAACAGTATATAAGCCGGAAACAAGCTGGAACTATGAACTCGGAACTCGTCTTAATCTCCTTGATAACCATCTCACAGTCAATGCTTCAGTTTACTACATCCATACCTATGACCAGCAGGTGACTCGTTTTGCCGCCAATGGTTTCGGACGACAGATGGTCAATGCCGGAAAGAGTACCAGCTACGGATTCGACCTCAGCGCAAACGCATGGATGCCTCTTGGCAAGAATACTCTCTTGCTCAATGCCGCTTACGGATTTACCCATGCGAAGTTTGATGACTATGTAGGCGAGGAAGACTATAGCGGCAATTATGTGCCTTTCGCACCTCGATACACTCTCTCCGCAGCAGCTGAACTGGAAGTGCCTGTAAAGAACGTTGTGCTCAACATGGGTGCAAACATCAAAGGTGCTGGACGTACATACTGGACAGAGGACAACTCAGCTTCCGAACCGTTCTACCTGCTTCTTGGTGCTCATGTAGGAGCTACATACAAGCAGTTTACCCTTAACTTTTGGGGTAAAAACCTTACGGATTGCAGTTATGTTCCATTCTATTTTGTGTCAATGCAGCAAGGATTTGCACAGCCTTGCCGTCCTATACAGTTCGGAGTTGATCTGACGATTAATCTCTAAACTTCCAACTAAATTCCTCATAGAATAGCTCTCCCATTGCAAAGGGAGAGTTTTTTTGTTTCTTATAGTAGCGTTGTGTTTAATTTTTTTTAAGAGTGATTTTTAGTTGAAAATTTGTTGATTTCGTGCTTTCTTGCTAACTTTACAAAGTTTTTGGGGTGTAAGTTAACTTAAGGAATAAAAATATAAAATTCAGATATGTTAGATCAAGACAGAATTATCAAAATAGACATCAACGAAAGCATGCGCAAGTCGTATATCGACTATTCGATGTCTGTTATTGTTGCGCGTGCTCTTCCTGATGTTAGGGACGGATTCAAGCCCGTTCACCGTCGTATTCTTTTCGATATGATGGAGCAGGGCAACACCTACGACAAACCTTACAGAAAGTGTGCAAAGACTGTGGGTGACGTGCTCGGTAAGTACCACCCACACGGTGACTCTTCAGTTTACGGTGCTCTTGTGCGTCTGGCTCAAGATTGGGCGATGCGCTACACACTGGTTGACGGCCAGGGTAACTTCGGCTCAATTGACGGCGACGGTCCTGCTGCTTACCGTTATACAGAGGCACGCCTTTCACGCATCGGTCAGGCCATGATGGATGACCTGTACAAGGATACTGTGGATTTCGTTGACAACTTCGACGGTTCAACACAAGAACCGAAGGTGCTCTCAACTCGTATTCCTAACCTCCTCGTCAATGGTGCTACTGGTATCGCTGTAGGTATGGCAACCAACATCCCGACTCACAACCTCGGTGAGGTGATTGACGGATGTGTGGCTATGATTGACAATCCTGAGATTGATACAGAAGGCCTGATGCAGTACATTAAGGCTCCTGATTTCCCAACCGGCGGTATTATCTGTGGTCTTGACGGAGTTAAGGAAGCTTACGAGACTGGTCGTGGACGTATCGTAATCCGTTCAAAGACTGATATTGAAACTGATGATCTGCATGACAAAATCATTGTCCATGAGATTCCTTATAACGTAAACAAGGCTGAACTTATCAAGAAGATTGCCGACCTTGTAAACGAAAAGCGTATTGACGGTATTTCCAACGTGAATGATGAGAGTGACCGTGAAGGTATGCGTATCGTGATTGACGTGAAGCGTGACGCCAACGCAAATGTCATCCTGAATAAACTCTATAAGATGACTGAGCTGCAGTCAAGCTTCAGCGTTAACTGTATTGCTCTTGTCGGTGCTAACGAACGCAACAGCGGACGTCCAAAACTTCTCTCTCTGCGTGAGTGCATCAAGTACTTCGTTGACCACAGACACGATGTGACAATCCGTCGTACCATGTATGACAAGCGCAAGGCAGAGGAACGTGCACACATCCTCGAAGGACTTATCATCGCTTCCGACAATATCGACGAAGTTGTACGTATCATCCGTGCTGCCAAATCTCCACAGGAGGCAATCGATAACTTGAAGCTGCGCTTCGAACTCGATGACATCCAGGCTCGTGCAATTGTAGAAATGCGTCTTCGTCAGCTCACAGGTCTTGAGCAGGATAAGCTTCGTGCCGAGTATGCGGAACTTGAGAAACTGATTCAGTACCTTGACCAGATTCTGAATGATCCTGAACTCTGCAAGAAGGTCATGAAGGATGAGCTGCTTGAGGTTAAGGCTAAGTTTGGCGACGAGCGTAAGACTACAATTGACTACTCAGCAAGCGAAAGCTTCAACCCTGAAGACTTCTATCCAAACGAACCTGTAGTTATCACAGTCAGCCACCTTGGATACATCAAGCGTACTCCTCTGAGCGAGTTCCGTACACAGGGACGTGGCGGTGTTGGTTCAAAAGGTGGTAGCGCACGTGATGCAGACTTCATCGAGCACATCTATCCTGCAACTACACACAACACCATGATGTTCTTCACCCGCAAGGGACGTTGCTTCTGGATGAAGGTTTACGATATTCCAGAGGGAAACAAGACATTCAAGGGTCGTGCAGTTCAGAACCTTCTCAATATTGACAGCGATGACCGTGCTACAGCATTCATCTGTATTGAAAATATCAACGATGCTGACTTCGTACGTAAGCACAACCTTATGTTCTGTACTAAGACTGGTAAGGTTAAGAAGTCACGCTTCGAGTCTTATTCTCACCCACGTTCAAACGGACTTATCGCCATCAACCTCATCGAGGGAGATGAAGTGATTGAAGTTAAGCTCACCAGCGGTAACGACGATATCATCATCGCTAATCGTAACGGACGTGCTATCCGCTTCAACGAAAACGATGTTCGTGTTATGGGTAGAACAGCTACTGGTGTACGCGGCATTCGTCTCGACAATGATGAAGATGAGGCTGTAGGTATGTTGGTAATGCAGTGCAACGAAACTCTTACTGATGAACAGTGGGCATTGCTCGATGCTCAGAATGAAGATGCAGCAGAAGAAGTTACTGAAACTGAAGATTCAGCAACAGATGTTGAAACTGCTGATGCTCAGGGTGAAGATGTTGCAGATTCTGACTTCGCTGAGGATGTCCTGGTTGTTAGTGAGAACGGATTTGGCAAGCGCTCAAATCTTGCTGAATACAGAATAACCAAACGTGGCGGTAAGGGTGTCAAGACACTCAACGTAACCGACAAGACTGGTAAGCTTGTTGCCATCAAGAGTGTTACTGATGCTGACGACCTCATGATTATCAACATGAGCGGTGTGGCAATTCGTCTTGCTCTTAGCGAGGTTCGAGTTCAGGGACGCAACACCCAGGGTGTGAGTCTTATCAATCTTAAGCGTCGCAACGACACTATCAGCAGCGTCTGCATCGTAGAACATGTGGATGAAGAGCTAGAGGAAGCGGTTGAAGCAACAGAAGAAGATAATCAAGAACAATAACTAAATAACCTAATAAACTTGTATTTATGAAACGCTTGTTAATTATTTGTGCAGTCATGATGGTGTCTGCATCAGCTTTTGCTCAGAAAGCAAATGTAAAGAAAGTAAAGAATAAGGTAGAGTATTCTTCAACTCCAATTGCTTACGATTTCTCAAATCTCGAGGCAGATAAAGTTGCTGAATTACGTGAACTTATCGAACCTGCGCTGACCAATCCTGAATCGAAGGATATGGCTGATACATGGAAGTATGCCTGCCGTCTTAAAGTATGGGAAATGAACCAGTTGCTTAAGCAGTATCAGGCAAACAACAACACTTTCCCAGATCCTAATGCGTTTTTCCAAAACCAGTATGACGTGGTTAGTTACTACGAAACATACGTTAAGATGATGAAGACTCCTGATGCTAAGGGTAAGCTTCCATACAAGGAAGAGGAAATGGCTAAGGAAATCACTACTTCACAGCTCGCTGCAAAGGGTGCACGCGGAAACCTTCTTATCGCTGCCAGCAATGTGGTTTATACTGATCCTGCTGCTGCAAAGAAGTATCTTGACCTTTATTATGAGTCAGCTGATAATCCTCTCTTCGAAGGTCTTAACCTCAAAGAAACTGACCCCAATATGCCTCTCGGCTACTATATCTATGCAGTTGCTCTGAAGCAGACAGGTGGTGACGAAGCTACTTATGTGAAGTATCTTGAGAAATCTCTTACTACAGATCAAGGTCCTATCGCTTGTCAGGATTTGATTACATTCTACAAGGAAAAGAAGGATGTTGTCAACGAGCGTAAGATGTTGGAATACGGTTTCGAGAAATTCCCATCAGTAATAGTTTTTGGTGTTAACCTTATCCAGATGGAGTTCCAGGATGCTCACTATGACAAGTGTATTGAACTCTGTAACAATGCTATCGAACGGATCGAAACAGGTGTTGCTCCATCTGAAAATGAGAAGGGCGAAAAGATTGAGTCAAACAAGTGGCCATATTACTTCAAGGCTGCAGCTCTCTACAATCAGGGAAAGCGTGAGGAAGCTTACAATGCTTTCTTGAAGGCTAACGAAATCAATGAGAATATCGATAACCTCAGCGGTGCAGCAAACTGTTGTGCTATGCTTGCAACTCAGAATGCTACCAATGCTGCTGTTTCTAAGAAATGGTATGGTGAGGCTATCAAGCTCTATGAAGAGTGCCGCACTAAGTATCCTGACCGTTCAGATATCTGGGGCTACCAGCTCTATGTTTGCTACAACAATACAAACAACGTTACTAAGGCTAATCAGTTCAAGAAGTACAGCAATAATAAATAATATTGTGTAATGGGTGGAGAATGAAGAATGTGATTTGTTGCGTTCTTCATTCTTCATTTTATTTAAGTACTATATTTAACCGTTAAACATTCTCCCTTTGTTTAAGCGAATTAGAAATATCAAGATTTTTCTGATTGTCTTTGCGATAATCATTGCAATTGGCTCTCTTTTGACTTCAAGTGTGCTTATCCGCGACTTGCAGAAAGAGGAGCGCAACCGCATGGAAGTATGGGCAGAGGCAATGCGTTCGCTTAATGCTGCAGACGAGAATACCGACCTCAACCTCGTTCTCAAAGTCATAAACGGTAACAACACCATTCCAGTTATTGTTGTCGATAACGAAGGTAATGTTCAGACATATCGCAATCTGGACATGAAATTCTCTTCTGACGAAGATTCTGTGGGCATTATCAGCAATTTGGCTAAGACGATGATTAAGTCTGGTCAATCCATAAGAATCTACCCTGACAATTCCTACAACTCAAACGAGTATATTGAGATTTGCTATGATGAATCTGTTATGGTGAAACGTCTTGCTACTTTCCCATATATTCAGCTTCTTGTAGTAATCATCTTCGTCACAGTCGCCATCTTTGCACTCTTTGCATCCATGCGTTCGGAACAGAACAAGGTGTGGGTGGGACTTTCTAAAGAAACAGCCCATCAGTTGGGAACGCCAATATCTTCGCTTATGGCGTGGTTGACAGTTTTGCGTGAAACCTATCCTAACGACCAGCTTCTGCCTGAGATGTCGAAGGATATAAACCGACTTGAACGCATCGCAGAGCGTTTCTCCAAAATCGGTTCAATACCTGAACCAAAACCGGAGGATGTGTGTGAGGTTATCAAGCGTGTGGCGGAGTATATGGATCATCGCACTTCCCACAAGGTGAATATAGTGTGTCATCTACCAGAGGAACCGGTTATCATCAATCTTGTCTCCTCGCTGTTCGAGTGGGTTGCTGAGAATCTCTGTAAGAATGCCGTTGACGCCATGTCGGGACACGGACGTATTGATATTTATATGGAGGAAAACCGCAATGTCGTTGCTTTTGAGTTTACCGATACAGGCAAGGGTATGGCTAAGTCCAATTTCAAGGATGTGTTCAAGCCAGGCTTCACCACAAAGGAAAGAGGGTGGGGCTTAGGCCTCTCCTTAGCCAAGCGAATTGTGGAAGAGTACCATAAAGGCCGCATTTTCGTGAAGTGGTCAGAAATAGGCAAGGGTACAACCTTCCGCATCGAACTCCCCAAAACTACATAATTCTTACATAAACATATCCGGTACTATCGCTAAACTTTAAATCGTTAAACATTAAACGAATAAATGGGAACACTATTTGTTGTACCGACTCCGGTAGGCAATATGGAGGACTTCACCTTCAGGGCAATCAACACACTCAAGAGTGTTGACCTTATTCTTGCTGAAGATACACGCACGTCAAGTGTGTTGCTGAAGCATTATGATATACACAAGGAATTGCTCTCTCATCATAAGTTTAACGAACACCAAACTACTGATTCTGTAGTCAATCGCATCAAAGCCGGTGAGAATGTTGCTCTCATTAGCGATGCGGGAACTCCTGCCATCAGCGATCCGGGCTTCCTCCTTGTTCGTGAGTGTGTTCGCAATGAAATAGAAGTTATCACTTTACCTGGACCTACCGCTTTCGTTCCTGCGATAGTTTCTTCTGGATTGCCTGTCGACAAATTCTGTTTCGAAGGTTTCCTTCCACAGAAGAAAGGACGTCAGTCGCGCCTTGAAACACTGAAGGATGAGGAACGAACTATCATTTTCTACGAATCACCTTACCGTCTTTTGAAGACATTGGCTCAGTTCTGCGAAGTCTTTGGCTCAGAACGTCTTGCAAGTGTTAGCAGAGAAATCAGCAAGATTCACGAAGAGACGGTAAGAGGCACTTTACAGGAATTGGTTCAGCATTTCACAGAGACTGAACCACGTGGAGAAATCGTGATTGTAGTTGCTGGCAACCAGAACGCAGAGAAGCCCGTTAAGGAAATTAACAAATCCAAGAATAAATATAAGAAAGAAAACCTCGATGAAGACTAATTCGAGATAAATATTTATACATACATCCGAGACTTAATTTAACAAAATAACAAGTTATGAAAAAGACTATTTTTTTGATTAGTATTGCTGCATTGATGTTCTCATGCAATAATTCTGACAAACAAGAAGTTAACCGTGAGAAAATGCGTGCAGATTCTTTGGAACGTGAACTGAAGATTCAGCGAAATCAGCAGGATCGTCTGCTTGGTCTTATAAACGATGTTGAGACAGGTTTTGCTCAAATCAACGAGGCTGAGGGACGTATCACATTGCTCGGTAACGACGTGGAAGGCAATAACTCTGAGGAAAGTATCCGTGAAAACCTTCTCTTCATTGAGGAGACAATGGCTTCGAACCGCAAGAAGATTGCTGAACTTGAACGCCAGTTGAAGAACAGTTCTTCTGCAGGCGCTCAGTTGAAAGCCAAACTTACTACTCTTACCGCTCAACTTGAGGAACACAAGAAGGAAATCGCAGAACTTCGTAGTAGTCTTGCCGAAAAAGACCTTAAGATTGAGAAACTCGACTCTTCAATTGTTCATCTGAACCGTCAGAACACCAATCTCGTGGAGGAAAATAAGAATAAGACTCAGATTGTTGAGAATCAGGATGCTCAGCTCAATACTGCCTGGTATGTCTATGGCACCAGCAAGGAACTGAAGGAACACAAGATTCTCGATTCTGGCGATGTGCTCAAGAACGGTGATTATGACAAAGACTATTTCATCAAAATCGATATTCGCGAAACCACTGTCATTCCTTTCGGTTCAAAGTATGCTAAACTGCTTACTAATCACCCAAGCGGTTCATACACTCTCATGAAGGATGCCAAGGGCGAATATACTCTCCATATCACCGATACTTACAAATTCTGGAGTGTATCCAAGTATCTCGTTGTAAGAGTGAAGTAAAAAGTAAATTTTATGAAGAAAATCATTACACTTAGCCTTGTTCTGATGTCAATGCGGACCATGCCGGCATCGGCTCAGATTCTTTCCCCCTTAACTGTGGAGGAAGAGAACGACTCTGTGTTGTTGGCAAATGAAGATAAGGAATGGGAACCAACAGGAGCGTGGCCGTTCCTTAACCGCCGTTTCCGCACAGCAGAGGTCGTTACCGGCTTTTTCAATAAGAAACGTACGATTGTGCCATGCAATATCCATATCGGCAACCAATGCCTCTATTATGTCAATAAAGACACTCTCATGCAGGCTGATCCATCAAATGTAGGATTGGTGACTTTCAGAAACGGTGATCGCTACATGGCTATCGGTGGCAAGAACTTTGCAAAAATCGTTCACGAAGACGCTTTTGGCAAAATCCTTAGAGTGCGTACGGTTGATATCGAGCAGCACAAGCGTAATGGTCAGGATGTCAGTAGCTTGGGAGCTGTAACCATTCAGGGAGACTTTGGATCTCTGTCTCTCAATCTGATTGGTTCTTATGTTGGAAATCCAGAAGAGCGTCCCCTGCCTGTCCTCGACACCTTCTATTTCATCTACGACATGGATATCTTTGAGGTTACAGACAAGAACGTGATGAAGCATATTGACAAGTCGCGTCAACGTGAATACAAGAATTTTACCCGCTCTGCAGAGATTATTATGCACAATTTCTCATCGGTCAAGAAGATCTGGGACACTTTCTTTGTTGTCACTCCACCAAAGAAATTGTAATTTGTCTTGTTGAAAATTTTTCAATTCAGCAGTATATTTTTTGCATATAAGATGAATTTTTGCATAAAAATGTAATTGTGGGCGCTTTTTCTTTAGCTTTCGCGAAAATTTATGTATATTTGCAACACTTTTTGAGAAGAAAGTGTTGCTTTTTGTATTATGCCAATTGGATTTAGGATGGCCAATAAATAATATATGGTATAATCGTTGGATATAGTACATGTAAGTTTTTAAGGTTGTTTTTTATTATCTATAAACATATTCTCTATTTATGGAAAATCTGAATCAAGCATTTGGACTTCTTGCTGTGGGTATGCTCACCGTTTTCGCCATTCTGCTTATCGTAATCAATCTTGGCAAACTGCTTATTGCGATTGTCAACAAGATTGCTCCTGCAGAGGAGGTAAAGAAGGCTGTTAAGACTGCCGCTGCCCCAGTAGCCGTAGATGCCCAGACACAAAGCATCATCAAGGCTGCCGTTGACCAGCTCACTGGCGGTAAGGGTCAAGTGACAAAAATCACAAAATTGTAAAAACCTACATTGTAAATCAGTTAATTCGTAAATCATAAGATGAAAGAAGTAAAGTTCAGCTTGGTCTTCCGTGATATGTGGCAGAGTGCTGGTAAGTATCAGCCACGTGTTGACCAACTCGTAAAGATAGCTCCAGCTATCATCAAAATGGGATGCTTCGACCGTGTAGAGACTAACGGTGGTGGCTTCGAACAAGTTAACCTCCTCTACGGAGAAAACCCAAACAAGTCTGTTCGTGAATGGACAAAGCCTTTCCATGAGGCTGGAATCCAGACACACATGCTCGACCGTGCACTCAACGCTCTCCGCATGAGTCCTGTTCCAAAGGACGTTCGTAAGCTTTTCTATAAGGTTAAGAAGGCTCAGGGAACAGACATCACTCGTATTTTCTGCGGACTCAACGACGCTCGCAACATCATCCCTTCAATCATCTATGCCAAGGAAGCAGGTATGATTGCACAGGCAAGCCTTTGCATCACTCACTCTCCAATCCATACAGTTGAATACTATGTAGACCTTGCCAAGACACTTATCGACGCTGGCGCTGACGAAATCTGTCTGAAGGACATGGCTGGTATCGGACGTCCTGTATCTCTCGGTAAGATTGTTGCCGGAATCAAGGCTTACAAGAAGAATATCATTATCCAGTATCACTCTCACGCCGGTCCTGGCTTCAACATGGCTTCTATCCTTGAAGTCTGCAACGCAGGTTGTGACTACGTCGACACTGGTATGTCTCCACTCTCTTGGGGTACAGGTCATGCTGACATCATCGCCGTTCAGGAGATGCTCAAGGACGCTGGCTTCAAGGTGAAGGAAATCAATATGGCTGCTTATATGGAAGCACGTACCATGATTCAGGAGATGTGCGACGACTTCCTCGGATACTATATTCCAGACCTCAACCACATCAACAACTCGCTGCTCGTTAAACCAGGTCTTCCAGGCGGTATGATGGGTTCTTTGATGACAGACCTTGAGGATAACCTTAAGTCACTCAACAAGTGGAAGGTTAAGAACGGTCAGCCAGAGCTTACTACCGACGACCTTCTCATTAAGCTCTTCGACGAAGTTGCTTACGTTTGGCCAAAGGTTGGTTATCCATGCCTCGTAACTCCATTCTCTCAGTATGTCAAGAACCTCGCCCTCATGAACGTCATGCAGATGGAGAAGGGTAAGGATCGTTGGTCAATGATTGCCGACACTATCTGGGATATGATTCTCGGCAAGGCAGGTCAGCTGCCTGGTCCTGTAGCTCCAGAACTCGTGAAGATGGCAAAAGACCAGGGTCGTGAGTTTGAGACTCAAGATCCACAGTCTTACTTCCCAGACAAACTCGATGAGTTCCGCAAGGAAATGGAGGAAAACGGTTGGGAACTTGGTGAGGACGACGAAGAACTCTTCGAACTCGCTATGCACCCAGAACAGTATCGTGCTTACAAGAGCGGCAAGGCTAAGGCAGACTTCCTCGAAGACCTCGCTAAGCGCAAGGCTGCCAAGAACGCTCCTACTGCCGGTGCAGAACTTCCAAAGAGCATCACAGTCAACGTTGGTGGTCAGAACTACAAGGTAGATATCGCTTACGGTGGCGAAGTACCTGCTGCAAGTGCTGCTCCTGCTCCCCCTGCAGCTACAGCCGGCGAAGGTTCTGATCTTCTTGCTCCACTCGAAGGTAAGTTCTATCTCGTCAAGGATAACTCTGAGACACCTGTTAAGGTTGGTGACGCTGTAAAGGAAGGTGATACAGTCGGTTATATAGAGGCAATGAAGACCTTCAACGCCATCAAGGCAGACCGCGACGGTGTCATCACAGCCATCCTCGTCAACTCAGGCAACTCTGTTGAAGAAGACGATGTAATCATGAAGATAGGATAAAGAACCTCCCCCTTACTCTTCACAGGGAAGGGGAGTGGTTACTTGATCTGTACTTAAAACTTTGTACTTATTATGGGTGATATATTTAACAATTTATACGAGATGACGGCACTCAGCGACCTTATCGCTGATCCGTCCTACCTCATCATGTACGCCATAGCCTTCGTGCTGCTCTATCTGGGCATCGTGAAGCACTATGAGCCGCTCCTTCTCGTGCCAATCGCCTTCGGTGTGCTTATCGCTAACTTCCCAGGCGGCGACATGGGTGTGCTTCAGGCTGACGGAGAGGGAATGGTCACATATCTTAAGAATGGCATTGAGGTGAAGAAGAACATCTACGAGATGTCTCTGCCCGAGATTGCTCACGACCTCGGACTTATGAACTTCCTCTATTATGCTCTTATCAAGACAGGATTCCTGCCACCGGTAATATTCATGGGTGTCGGTGCCTTGACTGACTTCGGACCTATGCTCCGTAACCTGCGTCTGAGTATCTTCGGTGCTGCTGCACAGTTCGGTATCTTCATGGTTCTTACTTGTGCCGTACTCATGGGTTTCACTATGCAGGAAGCAGCATCACTCGGTATCATCGGTGGAGCTGACGGACCTACAGCCATCTTTACTACCATCAAGCTGGCTCCGCACCTCCTCGGTCCTATCGCCATCGCTGCCTACAGCTACATGGCTCTCGTGCCGGTGATTATTCCTCTTGTTGTCAAACTCACTTGCACACGCAAGGAACTCATGATCAACATGAAGGAGCAGGATAAGAAGTTCCCACCAAAAAACGAAATTAAGAACATGCGCGTGGTGAAGATTATCTTCCCAATCGCCGTAACTACAGTAGTTGCAATATTCGTTCCTACAGCCGTAGCACTTATCGGTATGCTTATGTTCGGTAACCTGCTGAAGGAAATCGGAAGCGACACCAGCCGCCTCTTCAACACTATCAGCAACGGTATCATGAACACCGCAACCGTATTCCTCGGACTCTGTGTCGGAGCTACAATGACTGTTGCTGCATTCCTCAACTGGACAACAATCGGTATCGTAGTCGGTGGATTCCTCGCATTCGCCCTCTCTATTACAGCGGGTATCATGCTTGTGAAGCTGTTCAACCTCTTCACAAAGAAGAAGATCAATCCGCTCATCGGTGCAACAGGACTTTCAGCCGTACCTATGGCAAGCCGTGTCTGCAACGACATCGCTACCAAGTACGACCCAAAGAACCACGTGCTCAACTACTGCATGTCCTCTAACATCTCCGGTGTCATTGGTTCTGCAGTCGCAGCTGGTGTGCTTATAGCGTTCTTGTCGTAGTTCCCCGTGTTCTGCGGTTCCCGCAGAATCCTCTATAACTTTAATAGGAAAGGATGTGATTTATTTCTCATCCTTTTCTTTTTTATTGTTTTATTTGCGTTAATGACAAAATGGTTGTATTTTTGCCAGAAGTTATGAACTTATGCATGATTTCCAATAGCTAAATACGCACCAATATGGATAATAACACCCAACTATTCAACAACCAATCCTCTTCTCCCAATCCTAACAATCCCTTTGCTTCTTCACCCTATGCCGATATACTTAAAGATGTAGGCAGACCGCAGAAAAGCGGTAAGACGAAGAAAGCTATTATCATCTCTGCTTTTCTGATAGTGATTGCCGCCCTCGTAGTGGTTTTCATTTTCCTTCTTAAAGACAATCTGAATAAGCCCTCTTCACCGGTAGCTACTACCGAGGAAGAGACTGTTGTTGAGAAGCAGGAAGTGAAGGAGAAGCCCGTGATGACGCTCAAGGTGCCACGTTGGGAGAAGTTCGTCCGAATACGTCCTTCCGACCTCAATCTGCGCAAGGGACCATCTACCGACACACCGCGACTTTACTATAGGGGTTTTGATTATCTGGAATTCTCGTGGACTCAAATTGATGGTTTTGAGCCTTTCCATTTTCCGTCAGGAACAATTCTCCCAGTGCTTAACGAGACCGACGAGTGGTACTGCCTATACTTCGGCAACTATAGCTACGGCAGTCTATCCGAATCGTTTGAATTCTATGTCATGAAAGAATTCTGCACCGAAGCCTATCCTGCAGAATCCATGTCCGGAGTCAACGAATTCGAGTTCTACGATGAGGGTGGGGAAGTGAAAGGCGGAAAGGGCTACCTTATCGGCACCTATTTCCTTGGTTCACCGTCACGCGATTCTTGGTGCCGCATCGGACATAAGGTTAACAACTATTTAGTGATGGCTGACTACGACAGTTATGGCACATCAATGGAATTCGCTAAGAAATACATTACCGAAGGTGAAAGTTCTTTAGATCTGACCTTCCATCCCGACCGCATCACAGAAGCAGAACTCGAAGACTTCCTCAAGTCGCAGCCCGAACCCCATATTTTTGATGTATGGATCAAATTCCAAGGCGCTCCTCACCCTACCAAATTCGTCTTCGACACCACAACCTACCATCACCCCGTAGATACATATAATTATTAACATAAAAAAGGATGTGAATCATTTCACATCCTTTTCTATTTACTCCCCGCCCTCGCAGGGAGGGGGCAAGGGGGACTTTTCTATTTCTTCTCTTTCAGCAAATCTCTGATCTCAGCAAGCAGCTTCTCTTCGTTGCTTGGTTCAGCTGGAGCTTCAGGAGCAGGTTCTTCCTTCTTGCGGTTCAGTTTGTTCACAGCCTTCACCATCATGAAGATACACAATGCGATGATGAGGAAGTCAACCACGTTCTGGATAAAATTACCGTAAGCGAATACTGGAATACCAGCTTCGCGAACAGCAGAGAGAGCAGATCCTTCTGGCACTTCAGCAGAGCTGTCGAGCACGCAGTAGAGGTCTGTGAAGTTCACATTGCCCAGCAACTTACCTACGAGAGGCATGATGAGGTCGTCAACTACGGAAGAGATAATCTTTCCGAAAGCACCACCGATGATAACACCGACAGCCATGTCCATTACGTTACCACGGGTTGCAAATTCCTTGAATTCTTTGACAAATTTAGCCATAATCAAATTGTTTTGTTAAAAAATAATGGTTTGCTGTTGCAAAGATATAGAAAAAAACGTAAATTTGCAGACTGAAAAGAAAAAAATGTATTTAGAGAGCAAATTCATGAAAAAATACATCTTTTGGACAGTCATTTTGGCAAGCACATTCCTGTTTTTTGCTTGCAGTACAGCAGAAAGATGTAATTGTGGATAAAAATTAAAAATCAAAGACAATTTCTATATTATTAACCCTTAAAAAAAGAAAAGAAATGGCAAACGTAAAAGTAGCTATTAACGGTTTCGGCCGTATCGGTCGCCTCGCTTTCCGTCAGATGTTCGAGGCTGAAGGTTATGAAGTAGTCGCTATCAACGACCTCACAAGCCCAAAGATGCTTGCACACCTTCTCAAGTATGACACAGCTCAGGGTGGTTTCTGCGGCAAGTTCGGTGAAAACAAGCACACTGTTGAAGCAGGTGAAGACTTCATCGTAGTAGACGGCAAGAAGATCACTATCTATGCTATTCCTAACGCAGCTGAACTTCCTTGGGGTAAGCTCGACGTAGACGTAGTTCTCGAGTGCACAGGTTTCTACACTTCTAAGGATAAGGCATCTGCACACCTCACAGCTGGTGCAAAGAAAGTTGTTATCTCTGCTCCTGCAGGTAACGACCTTCCAACTATCGTATTCAACGTAAACCACAAGACTCTTACTAAGGCTGACACAGTTATCTCTGCAGCTTCTTGTACTACTAACTGCCTTGCTCCTATGACTAAGGCTCTCAATGACTACGCTCCAATCCAGAGCGGTATCATGACTAC
>DEFM01000002.1:1203-1367 GCA_002350855.1 Prevotellaceae bacterium UBA2852 | reverse complement strand
CTCATCGGCGCTGCTCAGCGTGTTCCAACTCCAACAGGTTCAACTACTATCCTTCACGCTGTTGTTAAGGGTGACGTTACTGTTGAAGGCATCAACGCTGCAATGAAGGCTGCTACAAACGAATCATTCGGTTACACTGAAGAGAAGCTCGTTTCTAGCGACAT
>DEFM01000002.1:0-1112 GCA_002350855.1 Prevotellaceae bacterium UBA2852 | reverse complement strand
TACACTTCTCAGATGGTTCGTACAATCAAGTACTTCGCAGAACTTTAATCAACTCTCTGCAACCATAACAATGAACTCGGAACAGGATTTCCTGCTCCGAGTTTTTTTGTCTTTACCCACTACTAAGCTACAAAGGCTATTTTGAATTAGGTGAAGTTCGACAAATTCACCGTAGCATAAAAATATTTTCACCGAAGTTTTATTCTTCTCATACTTAAGTTTTTTATATATTTTCACTGTGGTGATTTTATTTTAAATCTTAGTTCTCTTTCCCATTGTTTTACTGTAGCTTAATGAGAATACTAATAATGAAAAGAGACCTGCCCATGTGGACAGATCCCTTTGATAATTATCTTAGAGTAGTGGATTACTCTTCAACTTCTGCCTGCGCAGCGGTTAACAGGTGTTGATAATCAGCTACTTACGGGTTTAGTGTAAAGTACTGGCACCTTAAATCCGACATATTCTGCGCGTTTGTACACGCTCGCAACGTGTTTTGGGAGCAGAATTTTCATTTTAATGTTATTAATATATATTAAGGTGGAAACGACATTCTGTTACCAAATTTTTGTTTCGATTAAAAGAAAAATGGATGGAATTCAATGCCATAAGTTTAGGTTTAAGTTTAGATATGCTTATATATATAATAAGGTATAGTAAACCTGAAGCAGATGATTGTAGGTTTAATCTTTAAGTTTAGAGGTGCATGTATAATACATGAGTAAACGTAAACCTAAACTTTGCAGAATGAAACGACTTGATGTTTCCCAAAATTCACATTTTTCTTTTTACTGAAGAAGGAGCAATTTATCCCCTCCTTTGACCAAATAACAAGTAAAAACACCCTTGCCATTCTTTTATGACATGGTCGTTTCATTTGGAACAATCCTTTTACCCAGGTGTCTTATTCCTGTTTACTTCAGTTTGTCATACACTTCGTCCGTCACAGGCTCTAACCACTCATTACTCTGTTCGCCACTCGTGGCCACATGGGTGGTGTAGTGCTGGAACCAAGAGTCACGCTGTGCACCGTGCCAGTGTTTCACGCCCTCGGGGATGTCGATGACGGTGCCGGGGGTGAGGGCGACTGGAGCCTTGCCCCATTCCTGATA
>DEFM01000025.1:6993-7178 GCA_002350855.1 Prevotellaceae bacterium UBA2852 | reverse complement strand
TTAAGTTCGAATGTTCGATAGATTACGAGCAACATAATCTTGAAGAGATGAAGAAGATGATCAAGTTATTTGCCGTCATCTGCGAGATGAGCGACGAGATGAGTTCTAAGATGTTCTCTACTATCCAGACGCTCTTAGACAATGCCCAGGAGCGCAGAAGTCGTCATCTTAAATATCTTGACATC
>DEFM01000025.1:3250-6888 GCA_002350855.1 Prevotellaceae bacterium UBA2852 | reverse complement strand
CCATCAAAGACTGCGGCCGTCCCTACGACCCGGTACACAATGGTATGGATGCCGCATCAGTAGGCGCCCGCTCTGCCACCTACCGCTACATGTTCTCCATGAATGTAACGACTATAGTATGGAATAAAATATAATATCATTATCTGATCTGCCTGAAAATATTCTTAAACTACATCATTTCTAATATAAAATACTTGATATTTAACATTTTTATATGGTTTCTACTATAGTTTAGGTCACACCGACCCCATGATCCAAACGTACCAAAAAAGAGGATGTGCCTAACTGAAGGCACATCCTCCTAGACCTAGTAATATCATAAAAACGGTCAGTTGAAATAAGTGTTGGTCAGGAAGTAGGTGCGCTCCCAGTCAACTATCTTCAAGTCGGACTCCTTGGCCGGATGGATGTCGAACTCATCTAAGACCATTACTTTCTTTTTCCCTGTGTCATAGAGTGGCCACTCCTTGGCCTTGCCATCAGGAGACATGTCTGCAGTGAGCGACGGATTACCGGTCTTGGCGAACTGAATCCACATTTTGCGCACGGTCTTGCAGAAGGTTGCGTCGTATTTTCTACCCGTGAAGCCGTTCATCTCCGGATGGTTGAACACCACCGACAGTTCTGATGCATGTCCGGCTTTTATCAATGGCACTGCAGATTCCACTGTGTAGTAGTAGGTGTACGACTTTCCACCGCCTTTGGTCTGCTCCTCCGAAAGTCTGATTTGCGGTGCGATGAACATATATTGACTAAGGAGACGGACGGTAGGTTCGTAACTCTCTCCTGTGATCTCGCTGCAGTAGCTCTCTACCAATGCTCTTTCTTCTTCCGAATGCTTGGCGAGTTTCTCAGCCTTGCGCCCAGGGGCCCACTCATTCCAATGGTCCACTCCGATAGAGCCCAGGAAGGTGTTCATTTCGTCCTTGTTGCAGCCCTGAAGGAACTCAATGTCCTTGGCAGCGCCGTTGGCGTAAGCCTCCCACGTATTCAGAGGCAGGAATTTTCCGTCCCTCTCTGGGAATGTACGTATGCCGAGTACTTGGTAGAAGCCGTACAACTTGGCCCACGTCTCCGCGAGTTTCTCAGCGCTGAGCTTCTGCAGGTCAGCAACGGTCTTGCAGCCGAGTTCCTCCATAAACTTGTTCGTGATTTCAATGGCCTGCTCCTCAGACCTTGTCTGTGTGGGGGCTCCACTCTGCGCGATGACACGCTTGAAATACTTATGGGAGCCTTTGACCAGTGGAAGCAGGGTACAGCTGGCACCGCCAGCAGACTCGCCCCAGATGGTCACATTGTCGGGGTCGCCGCCAAAGCCAGCAATATTCTCATTTACCCATTTCAATGCCATCAACTGGTCCATGAGTCCCAGATTCGCTGCGTCTTGATATTCTTTTCCGTCAGACAGGTGCGACAGATGCAGGAATCCGAGGAAGCTGACCCTGTAATTGATGGTGACGATGATGACCTCTGGGTTCTCTTTCACGAGGTTGGTGCAGTCGTACTGCGGGTCGGTTGCTCCGCCTACCTCAAATCCGCCACCATAAATCCACACGATGACTGGCTTCTTCTCTGTCGTGGTTTCGTCAGCCTTCCAGATGTTCAGGTACAGGCAATTCTCGTCCATTCCATTCTCGACAGCAGGGTCGCCTGGCGCCTGAACTGGGGCCTTACTATAGTTATAGGCCTCATAAACGTCGTTGCTCGGAGTCACGTCCACAGGTGCCTTCCAGCGCAGGTTACCGACAGGCTGCTGACCGACAAACGGAATGCCCTTATAGGAAATAATGTTCTCCGCCTTCTTGCCGACGAAGGTGCCGTTGACACACTTGACGGCCAACGCCTTGTCGTAGTTGCCGTTCGTAATCTTCTTGTTGGGATACTCTGTCTCGGCTTCTGTAGGAGCAGGGTTGTCCTTTTTGTCACTGCATGAAGTGAGTCCCATTATTGTGCCGCAGACGAGTGTGGCGGCAAGCATACTTTTTTTCAATTTTCTCATGATTACAATAATTTTGGGGTTAATATTACATAGAAAAGTATTGCAAAATTAGTAATATCCCCCTAAAAAAACATCACGGCCCATGCCCTGAGCCGTGATTTTTGATGATTACGTCACTTTTTTTGAAGATTTCGTCACTTGAGGGCTTGCCATGCCCTTCTAGTTGAACCTTGCCCTCCGGGCGAGCCTGCTCTCGCTCGGAAGAGTTAAGCTCGCTCTTGCTCACTCGCAGCCTTGCCTTCCTAGCGAGACTGCTCACGCTCGGCAGAGTCCAAGCGAGCTTGGCTCTGCTCTTGCTCACTCGCAGCCTTCATCCAGACAGTCACTGACTGTCCTGTCTTGCGCTTGAAAGCTTCACGGAAGGTGTTGTAACTTCGGTAGCCACTCTCCAGAGCCAACTGCCGGGCGGTGATGGAACGCTGGGAAGCAACAGCCTCGTGATAGAGACTGACGAAATGATTGATTCGTAAATCGTTAATATAGGCATTGTAGTTAATGCCTATACTGGAAAAATATTGGCTGAGATAGGAACGGTTGGTACCAATAGCTTTTGCAAGTTTGAGAAGGTTAAGTTCGTGCTGTAGGTAGAGCTGTTTGTCGATGCAATGCTGTTGTAGCAATAATTCAATGCTGTTGCGAATGGATAATGGAAGGTCGTTGTCTTCCACATTTTCTGTGGTGACAAATTCCTCTTCCTCATCATTAGTGGACATGCTCAGGTCGCTCAGCGTTTCCACGCGCCACAGGAGGTAGCAGATGAGAACAATGGCAAGCGCCTGAGAGACATATTCGTAAACAGGCAGCCCGTAGCCACCCACATAAAAGTCGGACGCAATAAAAATAACGGCCAACACCAGGAAGCTCTGCCACACCTCCTTATGCTCCAGGTCGGCATAGTTGTCGCGCAGCCAACGTCTGTATCGTCTGACCTCACGTACCATATATATAATCAAGCCTATACTCAATAGAAGGAAATAGATACGTATCAACGGCATCAAGGCATCGCTACGGCTGATAACACCCCATGCCATTCCGGCAATGGGTGGAGCTAACATTAAGGAAACAGGCCATAGCGGTCGATGACGGTCTTGCAGCATTGCCAACAATACGACAATCTCCAAGGGGAAAAACGTCAGACAGTCGAGCAAACTGCCAATAAGACCGAATAACACGACGTCATCGCTTGAAGACAGGAAATAAGTCGGCAAATACCAAACATGACCCAAGGCTATGCAGGCAAAGAACACAGCAACCCAACGGCGCAGACGGACAGGTGGCGTGATGTCAGGAGCGAAAGCATTACCCCGACGCAGCAACAGATAACAGCTGGCTATCAAGGCCATCACTGTCACTCCCGCGTAAAACATAATAAAGAAAATATCTTCCCGTATCTGATCGTACATGATTGTTTTATTTCAACAGTTTCCTATCTTCATTCCCTTCCAGCACCTGCATCTGCTGAATGGCTATCTGATTGAGTTTGACAAGACGTTCTCCCTGTGGCACTCCGTCATTGATTAGTCTTCTCCGTCCACTCTTTCGCGCTGAGACGAAAACGGTTCAATCCAGCCTGACTTTTAATTATGTCGAATTCGGTACAATTAAAATTCGGATTTATCAACCGCTCCCATATTCCAAG
>DEFM01000025.1:0-3186 GCA_002350855.1 Prevotellaceae bacterium UBA2852 | reverse complement strand
TCATCTTCATTCTGCTTTATGACCGTTATCTGCGTATTCTGTACTGTTATCTTTGCCATATTGTCTACCGTATTACAAACTTTGCGCTGCAAAGTTACTGAATTTTCATCAAAGTAGAGTAGGAATGACAGACTTTAACAGAGACCCCATGATCCTAAGAAAAACAAGTTTTCCCTTGGTTATTTGCTCGCTTATTCGTACCTTTGCAGCGGACTACGAAAAAAGTCGTAACGAAAAAAATCGTAATATGGAGAATCCCTTTAAGTTCGGAACAATTGTAGAGGCTGAATACTTCACTGACAGAATAGAAGAAGTTGCATATATCAGCCATTTCGTTGAGAGTGCTAACCATCTTGTCCTCATCAGTCCTCGACGCTTTGGCAAGAGTAGTGTAGTAGCCAAAGCCCTTAAACAAAGTAGGCGGAAAAGCATTACGGTAAATCTGCAGCAAGTGACATCTGTTGCTGATTTCTCCGCCAAACTACTACGTGAGTTTTTCAAGGTCCATCCGATGGAACGGGTTCGCCATCTTATAACACACTTCCGTATCATACCAACTATCACCAGTAATCCCATAACGGGTTCTATGGATGTCGGATTCCAACCGGGAGTCGATGCTTCTATCCTGCTTGAAGACGTCATGGACCTGATTGAAAAGGCTCACTCTGAAGAAGACAGAATGATTGTGGTTTTCGATGAATTTCAAGAAATTCTTGACCTTGGTCCTCGATTGGACAAGAAACTTCGAGCCATCATGCAAGAACAAAAACATATTAATTACATTCTATTGGGAAGTCAGGAGAGTATGATGACTGAGATTTTCGAGAGAAAGAAGTCTCCGTTCTACCATTTTGGGGAAATGATGCGTTTGGGGAAATTGCCACGTGAGGATTTCTACAATTATCTGTCTGAACGCTTAAAAAACTGTTTTGCAGAAAACTACGTGGATTTGTCAAATAACATACTGGATTATACAGATTGCCATCCATACTACTCACAGCAATTGGCTGCTAACGTATGGCAGATAGGTATGCTTCAACCAGAAACAGATGATCCTATCAATGCCGCTGTCAACCATATCGTCACCACACACGGACTTGATTATGAGCGCATCTGGATGAACTTGAACAGAACAAGCAAATGGATCCTCCAACGTCTTGCATCAAAAGCCGTGCTTCAGACTGGTGAGTATCCGACAAGTACCATTTATAGTGCATTGAAGCGATTACAGAAAGATGGATATGTGATATACTCCAACCGATACGAGATAGAAGATCCATTCTTCACGGAGTGGATTTTGAGAAGTCTGTAGCGGACACGGGGACAGAGGTACCTGTCTCACTTGGGGGTCGAGAGAGAGAATCCTCGACCGATGGCCGAGGATTCTTCTTTGAAATGTCTAAAACATCTTATGCGTTTTTAAGCGTTACTCCACATATGACAGGATCTGATCGGCAATCTGTTCTTCGGTCTTGCCTGCGGCATTGAAGACGAGGTCGTAGTTACGGGTGTCGTAGCGCGTGGTACCTGTGAAGCGCTTCACATAGTTCTCGCGCATCTTATCCACCTTCTCGATGATCTTACGGGCCTCTTCCTCTGAGATATGCTGTTTGGCGGCGACACGTGCCACACGGAAAGATGGCGGTGCCTGAATGAGGACGCTCAAATGGTTAGGATGGTTGCGGAACAGAAAGAATCCGCAACGGCCTGCAATAACACACGACTCTTCCGCTGCAATCTCATGCAGGATCTCGGTCTCTGCCTTAAACACGTTTTCAGTGGTCAGCACATCGGACTCCTTACCGTATTTTGCAATACAGGATCTGCTATCGACCAATCCATTACCGATATCGGCTACGCGCTTGAAGTCTTCCCACCATCTGGTCTTGCGGCCCTTCAGCTTCTCTATTTCATCGGCTGTGAGGTTAAACTTCTCTTCCAATGCCTTTATCAGGGCCTTGTCGTAGAAGCTAACGCCCAGTTTCTTGGCTAAGATCTCGCCAACGGTGCGACCGCCACTACCTAACTCACGATTAATCGTAATGACAAATTGCTCATTCTTATTCATAAGTACAATATTTATAGTTTGAGGACCCCATGATCCCACTCAGTGATTACTGTACCTTGGTCATCTCGAAGGTGGCGGTATAGGTGGTGCCATCCTCACGCATACGCAGGGCCTTCCACTTCATCACACCGTCCTTGATGCTCTCAATCTCCCACCATTCGCGCAGTTCATTGCTGTCGATGGTCTTCTTCCAACGGGTGCAGAGCAGAATGCCATCAACGAAATAGTCCGACATGACATCGTTACTAGCCTTCCACTCGTCGTTCTCCTTGCTATAATATACGTAGGTGCCGTTGGCTTTGTACTCCCAGCGGTGCAGTTCGCCATCGGTGTGTTCGTCTTCGCCGCTGGTTACCTTGCCCTCCCAAGTACCAATGATGTCGTTTTCGTAGTTGTCGGATATGCGGATATAACGCTCCTTGTCATATACTTCATTGATAACCTGGTCGCCATCAACAAAGACTTTCCAGTCAGATTTCAACATCATGTCATTGGCTGTAATTGAGGAAATGTTAGCCACCGTTACATGTTTGATGTGCTCATTTTCGAATGCAGTGAGCGTCACATCATTGCCATTGATAATGACATCGGCTGAGGTATGGTTGTTCCACGATTCGCTATAGTAATCAGAAAGACTACCGTATGCTTTTGTCGGTGACAGGAATGTGATGACAGCTTTCAGGTTGGTAGGACATGCCTGACCGTCCAGTTCTTCCACCATCCACTTACCTATAATCTTTTCGGCCACATTCAGGTCGGGCTGTGTGGGGTTATCGTTGTTCGACGAACACGATGTGAACACACTTGCGCCGCAAACGAGGATAGCGGCAAACATCCAATGGACAAAATTCTTTTGCATAATTGTTTGAGTTTAGATGTTAATAATAATGAGTTATTGATAAATGTTACACACAATTTTCAATCCATGCAAGCATATTGCCTCTTGCTGCTTCGTTCGTTTTCGCAGCCTTTCGGCTACAAAGATACACAATTATTTTGAAAAAGAAAATAATTGTGTGAATTTTTAAAGAACACGGGGCACTTGACCCAGTTCAATCTATAACTTAGTGGGTCAAGTGTCCCCATGACCCCGAGTTAGGGAAACGGCTTGTTAATGC
>DEFM01000011.1 GCA_002350855.1 Prevotellaceae bacterium UBA2852 | reverse complement strand
AGCGCTTCAGTGCGCTGTTTATTCGTAATTGTTGCTTTAGCAACATGTTTTAATCCTTTTAATCCTAGCGCTTCAGCGCGATGATTATTTCAACAACGTGCTTCGCACTATGATTTATAAGATTTATATGATTATTTTGATTAATTTTTTGAATAATTTTCTTATATTTTCTTCGCGTTAGCGAATCCTTTTAATCATTTAATCCTAGCGCTTCAGTGCGATGAATAACCTAACTTTTATGAAAAAATTCTTTTTCCTCCTTGCTGCCATTGCAGCAACCACCCTCTGTTCAGCCCAGACCGACACCCTGCAGTTGAAAGAAGTCGTTGTCACCGGAACACGCAATGCCGTTGACGTGCGCCATCTGCCAATGACCGTCACTGTCATCGACCGTGAAACCCTCACCGAGCAGCACCAGACGAACATCCTCCCGACTGTGATGCAGGAAGTCCCCGGGTTCTTCGTCACTTCCCGTTCGATGATGGGCTATGGTGTGTCAACAGGAGCAGCAGGCGGTATCAACCTGCGTGGTATCACTGGTGGGGCAGGGCAGTTGCTCGTGCTTATCGATGGACATCCCCAGTATCAGGGCATCTACGGACATCCCATCGCCGACAGCTATCAGACTATGATTGCCAATCGTGTGGAAGTCCTTCGTGGACCTGCCTCTGTGCTTTATGGTAGCAATGCCATGGGTGGTGTTATCAATATCGTAACACGTAAGGACCTTCCTTATTCAGCTACTAATAATCACTGTAACACCCAGATCAATCTTGGTGCCGGCAGTTGGGGAACCGTACAGACCGAAGCTTCCAATCAGTTCAGAAGCGGACGGTTCAGCAGCACCGTTGCAGCTCAGTACGGACGCACCGACAACCATCGTCCACGTATGGGATTTGAGCAGTTTGGAGGTTATCTGAGACTTGGTTACGACCTGTCTGAGAATTGGGATGCATTCATTGATGCAAACATCACTCATTTCAACGCATCCTATCCTGGCACTACCATGCAGCCTATGTACGATGCCGACCAGTGGATTACACGAGGTGTAGTCTCTGCAGGTATTCAGAACAACTACGGATGGACAAGCGGTGCACTGAGTGTGTATTCCAATTTCGGACGTCATAAGATTGATGACGGAACCTCTGATCCTTCACAGCCTACTACACGCTATTTCCGCTCGAAGGATGCCCTAACAGGCATTTCCTGGTATCAGAGTGCACGTCTGTTCGAAGGCAACCGCATCACCGTAGGATTTGACTACCAGAACATCCACGGCAACGCCTATTACACATCCAAGGAAACAGGAGAGATACTTGACACGCCTAACAAACAAAGTGCGCGTTCCGTCCGCAACGAAGTAGCAGGTTATGTGGATTTCCGTCAGGACATCACCTCATGGCTCACAGCCGATGCAGGAATCCGTCTCGACCATCATAGCGTTACAGGTTCCGAATGGATTCCCCAGGCAGGTATAGTGGTACGTCCAGTATCAACTGGCGAAATCAAGTTGATGGCAAGCAAAGGCTTCCGTAATCCAACCATGCGAGAGATGTATCTCTATCCGCCATCAAACGAAGATCTGGAACCAGAACGTCTCTGGAACTACGAACTCTCTTGGCGTCAGCGCCTCGGTAGTCTCTCCTATGGAGCCAACCTCTATTACATCAAGGGTGACAACATGATTCAGACTGTCAACCGAAAGAACGTGAATACAGGTGAGATAGAGAACTATGGACTGGAACTTGAGGCACAGTACCGTTTCAACAGCCACTGGAGTCTCTCTACCAACCACTCTTTGCTGCACATGGAGAATCATGTCATTGCAGCACCGGAATACATGGGGTATCTCGGTGCCAAGTTCCAGCAATGCAGATGGACCGTGATAGCAGGACTTCAGTACATCAACAGCCTCTTCACCGAAGTAGGTCAGAATGAGAAGAAAGAGAACTTCTGCCTCCTCAACGCTTCGGTCAACTACGCACTCAACCGCAACCTCGCCTTCTGGCTCCGCGGCGACAATCTCCTTGCGCAGAAATACGAAATCATCCTCGGTCAGCCCATGCCCCGCGCCACCTTCATGGCAGGCGTGAACTTGACGTTCTGATTTGATTTATTTTTCAATACAAAAAGCCTCCATGTAGGCTTTTTGTTTGTCAGATCTCAATCCGTGTTTGAGAAATAATTCCTCTGCAATTTTTAGTTTGTTAAAAAAAAGCTATCTTTGCAGGGAATAAATGTAATTTACTATGAAAGAAGGTAACCCATATCCTTTGAATGAAGATGACAACGGCTGTATTATGGCACAGGAGCCAGCTGCTGCTGTAGGGTATACATATGAGGAAACTGCGATGCCTGATGATGTTGCATACGCACATGTTTCTGATGGTGTACTGCAAGTAAGTCCCGACATAGAGGCCGAAATATCTACTGTTGATAAAGGTGAAGTTGTATCGATGTCTGAATTCAAAACCATGTTTTCTAAATGGCTCTAACGATTGAATTCAGTCGCCGTAGTACTCAACAGTTGCAGAAGATATTTACATTCTATGACGAGCGTAACGGCGACAATCTATATAGTCGCCGCCTGCTGCAAACCCTGTTGGAAGATTTGCAACGCATAGCTCAGATGCCGTTAATCGGCAGTCCGTCCACACGTTCTGACGTACGTTTTTTCTATATGATGGGCTTCACCGTTATTTATCGCTACAACACTCGTAAGTTGTCCGTCCTTAGTATCCGTTCTTCAGCACAGCGTCCACTGAAATTCTACAAGAAATCCAATTGATACTTTATTAACAAGTTTCAATAAATCATTGTAATCATGTTAATCTTAGCACGAAGTGCGTTGTTGCTATTTAGAATCATTTTAAATAATCAAAAGCATCATTTTTAACACTTTAAAATGCTGACTGGAGAGCATCCGCTTACCAGTCAGCATTTTTTTTATGCATAAATATGCATTCTCTTTCATTTCGCGCATTTTTATGTGTTTTGTCGTTTGGTTTGTTGTTTGCGTATTTTAGTTGCAAGTTGTCGGGATTTTACCCCGACAACCCACCAAAGTGTAAAAACCGCCGCTTTCGTTTTTCGCTAAAACTTAAGCATTTTAAAAACTATACTTAACTTCCGTTGCAACAAAACTTAACTTTGACATTTTGCAAAGTTAACTTCCGTGGGAACAAATGTTCGCCAGAGTTGAAATTCCGGTGAACTTCCATTTTGTCAAAATACATAAAAATAAAAAATGCATAATCGCTCGAACGATTATGCATCCTTTCTCTGCTAAAGCAAAGATAATACATTTTCCCTTGAAATGCAAATGTTAAATCTCTAATTAACATTTACGTCAAAATGCTATCGCCTTGATTATCTGGATAATAGAAAACGCTAATATTATACCTTAGCAATCTACTTCAACCAATCCTTTATCTTTAATTCATCTATAGCGTTCCAAAGGACTCAAAGAGTTCTAAAAGATGAGGACTATTCAATAGATGGAGTATATCGAGTAAACGTTCAGCGCTACCGCTTCGGAATTTTAGAGGTAGAGTTTTTATTTGTTCTTCGGTGATGAAGAACGAGAAGCCTTGTAGACGAGGAGCTAATTTTTCGTATTTCACCTTTACCTGTTCTTTCATTCCTTTAATCAGTTCTTCCGTGTCTTCACCAACAGGTTTCATGTATAGTGCATCATCTCTCATTGGCCCGTATGGTGCAAATGCCGTACCTTTGGGAACTATGCACTTGTCGCCACCAGTAAAAGGAGCCGCGTAATGAATTAGGTATTCCAGTTCAGTGTCTTCTGTGAGTTCGAATACATTCTCATCGATTCTCAATTTCTCAATTTGTTTCTGTGTTGCCATAGTCTTCTGTTTTTTGTTTTCTGTTGCAAATGTACAAGATTTGTTTGCAATCGACAAAAGCAAACCCCTTCACAAGGCTTGCGGAAAAAAATATTTTGAATAATATTTTGTGTTAATTTATAATAATGTGTAACTTAGCCGAAAATCTGACAAATAACTCTCATTCTTAATTTACAATGAATTTTTCTTATGGCTGTTTGGAATAAAATTCAAATAATAAGAGAAAATGGTGAGATTGTGGAAGCTCAATCTCCTATGATTGTCTCCGCAAGTAGAAGCACAGATATTCCTGCCTTTTATGTTGATTGGTTCTTCCATCGACTAAAAGTAGGCTATTCTGCATGGACGAATCCGTTTAATGGGGTTAAGAGTTATGTGTCATATCAGGACACACGCTTCATCGTGTTTTGGTCGAAAAATCCACGTCCGCTCTTACCTTATCTCGACTATCTAAAAGAACGAAATATTGGTTGCTATATCCAGTATACACTTAATGATTACGAAGAGGAAAGTTTAGAGCGTGGCGTACCAAAACTATCAGAACGTATAGACACATTCAAGCAACTAGTAGATAAATTAGGAAAAGGACGAGTGATTTGGCGTTTTGACCCATTGATATTGACTGATGCTATTTCTATTGATACCTTGCTTTCCAAAATTGATCGTATTGGAGACCAATTACAAGGCTACACAGAGAAATTGGTCTTTAGTTATGCTGACATTCTAAGCTACCGAAAGGTGAAAGCCAATCTTGAAAAGAGCCATATTCCATACCATGAATGGACTGAGCCGCAGATGCTGGAATTTGCTAAACGTCTTGCTGAACTGAATAAGAAATGGGGTTATACTCTTGCTACTTGTGGTGAGAAAGTGGACTTACAGCAATTTGGTATAGAACACAACCATTGTGTTGACGATGCGCTCATTATTCGTTTTGCATACGAAGACAAAGAACTGATGAACTTCCTTAAAGTCAAGACGTTCCCAATGCCTGTACCAAATCTTTTTGGCGAATCAGATTCTTTGCCTGAGGATGCAATTATTCTTCCCAATAATACTTACGCCACTCATGGCGATAATCGCGACAAAGGTCAACGATTATTCTGTGGGTGTATTGTGAGCAAGGATATTGGGGAGTATAACACTTGCCCACATCTATGTGAGTATTGTTACGCTAATACTACTAAGCAGTTGGCATTACAAAATTGGGAATGCCATAAAGCGAAGCTGCGGGGAGAGACAATAACCGGTAAAGAACTCTATTGACAATCGTATGAGCTATTTAAACGATATTCAAAGGATAAATGACCTGTCTATCAGTGACATCATAAGAGTTTCGTCGAGTTATGTCCCTGTAGCCTATAAAACTTGTCCGTGGGCATATAGAGACAGTGAAGGCCGAACCTTGGAACACGGAACAGCTGTGTTGGAGACAGAAGAACAGTGTTGTGCGTATATGGCTGCCTATGGACCTATGCATCGCCATAAGCTGCA
>DEFM01000017.1 GCA_002350855.1 Prevotellaceae bacterium UBA2852 | reverse complement strand
ACCTCTTACGGTAACTATATTGAACGGAACTGTACCGTATCAATTACCCTCGACAAACGCACTTCACGAAAAGACGTGAAGGTATATCCTTTGTCAGTTCGCTTTACCATCAGCCGTAAACGATGGTACCATCATGTGGGCGGCAGTTACTCGGAGAAGGATTTCTCTGAGATATGTAATGTGCAGACCAGTCGGTCGCCTAAATTCGAGATTAAGCGACAGTGGATTTCCATACTCGGCGAATATGGCGATATGTTGGCCCGGCTGAATGTTGGACACGAGCTATCGCTGGAACTCATTAGGAATGCGATTACAGGCAATGGCCTTGTTTCGAATGTCAACTTTCTAACGGTGTGGCAGGAGGTTATTGATAATCTGAAGAAGGAGGATAGATATGGCACTGCCGAGAGTTATCAGTGTGGTTTGAACTCGTTCAAGAAGATTCTTGGAGAGGACAATATCAAAGGCTTCAAAATAGACAAGGAACTGCTCTCGGAATGGAATGAAGGCATGTTGAATGGAGTGAAACGTGGCAGAAAGCGGATTGGCAAGATCTCAGATACCACACGTGGTATCTATCTCCGTGTGTGTAGGGTGATTTGGAATGAATGCATTAGACGCGGCTATATGCTAAACGTAGAGTATCCGTTCTCGAACAAGCGCGGCAGAGACACCATTTCCATTCCACGAGGGGCAACACGCAAGGGTGAGTTTCTCAACGTTGACAAGATGACTCAACTCTATGATTTGTTTATGGAGAAGGACTATCCAGAGCAATGGCCGTGTGATGTTACACCGAACGTCCACTTCTCCCTTGGACTGTTTCTGGCTCAGTATCTTTGCAACGGCTTCAACCTTGCCGATGAGGCCTTTCTCACCTATGATGATTATTACTATTCCACCGGTGGCAAGGCATTCCGTTTCAAACGCAAGAAGACTACAGAACGCAGTGAGGATGGAGCAGAGGTAATCATCCCTATCATTGAGCCATTGCAGAATATCATTAATGATATTGGTGCCAAGCCTGAGAAAGGGGCGCTGGTCTTTCCTGAGATTCTTAAAGGAGCTGAGACCACAGAGGAGAAGCATCGACGCATTCAACAGGAAAACCAGAATGTTCGCAAACGGCTGCACATGATCTGTAAGGACATCTTTGGATGGGAAGAGCGAATCTCTGGCACATGGGCACGCCATTCTTTTGCCACTAACCTGCGCAATGCTGGTGTTGACATGCAGTATATTTCTGAGAGTATGGGACATTCTACACAAAAGACAGTCACCCAGCTTTATCTGTCCTCCTATCCCCTGAACAAGCAATTTGAGTATAACCGTCGTCTGCTTCGTCTGGAGGATGAGCCGACGATAGACGACATACCCAATATGACAAAGGAGCAGATGCAGGCGCTACTTATAAAAATGATGAGCAACAAATAGAATTCTTTGAAAGAATCTTCGTATTTTTGTACTCTAAAAATGAATATTATGACCATCGACGACATACAAAAATTGATAGACCAGGACGAGTCCGTCACATTGGAACTCAAGAAAAGCACCGGAGAGCTGAAAGATGCAATGCATACGGCATGTGCTTTTCTTAACACTGATGGCGGTTGGCTGATTTTTGGTGTAACTCCCACATCACGCAGAATTCTTGGTCAGGACGTCAACGACAACACACAGCGTGAGATTTCACAGGCGCTAAGTGGCCTTGAACCAGCTGTAGAGGTGAAGGTCAACTACTACGATGTGCCCGACAGCGATGGGAAGAAATTGATAGCCATCTATTTCGATGCCTTCGTCTGGGGTCATGAGCCCTATACTTATGCCGGCAAACCGTACTACAGAGTGGAAAGTACGACAAAGCAAATGCCTCGTGAGTTGTTTGAGGAACGGTTACGTGCCCATCATCCAGACTTCTATGCGTGGGAGCGGCGGAAGGCTGATGGGATAGGCATGAGTGATCTTAATGAAGACCGCATCCGCGGCGCGCTTCGGTTAGGTGCAGAAGGCGGACGTGTGCCAAATTCAGTTTTGACAGAACCTTTGAAGAGTGTCCTTGACAAACTTCAGCTACTCTCTTCTGACGGTCAGCCCAATAATGCAGCGGCAATGCTTTTTACGAAGAACGAGAAAGGTTATTATCCGCAGTTCACCATTCAGATGGCAAGGTTCAGAGGAACTGACAAGAACGAATTCATAGACAACCAACGTGCTTACGGCAATTTCTTTGACTTGTTGGACGCTGGCATGGCGTTTTGTTTCAAGCATCTGTCGTTGAGTGGGAAGATAGCAGGCATTCGACGAGAGGAGCATTTGGAAGTCCCTGTGGCAGCATTACGTGAGGCTCTGATCAATGCGCTTTGTCACCGTCATTGGGAAGAATACAATGCCTTTGTCGGTATCGCCATTTATGATGACCGAATAGAGGTTCTTAATCCAGGAGCACTTCCCCACGGGATGACGCCAGAGAACATCAAAGACCCTCATGGCTCTTTCCCCTATAATCCCATCATTGCCAACGTACTGTTCAAAACCACCTTCCTTGAGAGTTGGGGTTCCGGCATACATCGGATAGTTGATGCCTGCCAGGCTCAGGGACTACCAAGTCCGGTGTGGTC
>DEFM01000026.1 GCA_002350855.1 Prevotellaceae bacterium UBA2852 | reverse complement strand
TCTTTCAACAACTTTTTTGAATAAATTGCGAATATTTTTAAAAAAAGCGGCGTTTTAAAGCCTGTTTTTACAAATATATATTATTATATATATACGCGTATATATACGCGCGAGGGATTACATACTTTTAATGGCTTCCTTAACCTGTGCCATATTGCTTCGGGAGACAGGGATATACTCATGACAATGCTTGACAAGCAGTTGCATTGCCCCAGCCTGAGAATGGATTTTCTCTACCTGCTTCAGATTTACGAGGAAGGCGCGATGGCTTCTTACAATCATAGAATACGCATTCAATTCGTCTTCAATTTGTTTTGAAGTAGCACGAAGCATATCTGTTTGTACTTTATCATTGAGCAAGTGGCATACTTTTACATAGTTTCCTACAGCCTCCACATACAGGAGGTTTTCTATCATGAGTGAAACCGTTTCGTTTGTAGTACCTGTAAGCGTGATTGCAGAAGAAGGTTGCTCTGTACTATCAGTTACATTTGTCGTTTTAACAGTCTTCTTCTCTTCCTGCATTCTCTTAAGCTGTTCATTCAACAGACGTGTTTCCTCCAGTTCCGCAGCGAGGAATCTGCTTCTGAACTTAAAACGCCAATAAAGTCCAATGGCAAAAGAGCAGAAGGCGATGATAGCCAGAGTCTCAAGGTAATTTGCCAAAGAGAAATAATTGCTCTCAACGAGGTCACTAAGGACAAAATGTCGATACAAACATATTGCCAGTGCTATAAGCGGAGTGTTGACAATCTGGAACCATAAGTTTCGGCGAATAATATAGCTTACGCCATGATCATACGATCTTGGTTTTCTGACAACATACTTAACAATCAAGTCTGACAACATACATACAGAGAAACCTATAACCCACAGCACCAAAAGATGTACGTATACATGCCACTGCCACGTATCCAGCCCAAAGGGCTTAAACACCGCCAATGCTATTATCACGAATAATGCACTGACAGCGCGAATCATCATAGTTTCCTTAGGACCTTTTTTCATTGCTTCTTATTCTTCTCTTGTCAAATAGTTTTCGTTGTTACCTTCCTGCTTGTTCTCTTCTGAGGATATGAGCTGGATTCTATTTCCCACATTATTGATAGAGGCAAAGAAAGCTGCGCGTGTCACATTTTTCATGAATTGCTCAACTCGTGTCTTGATTGTCATGTTCCAATAGTTGACCATTGCCTTAACAGAGTCTCTCAATTCCGGTTTGTAGGTAATATGGCTGTCATCAACTTTATAACTTATGTTGGGATTGACTTTCAAGACAAGGGAGTCTTTCTGCAACTGCCATGAACCAGAAACCTCATAAATAAAATCAACACGACCGGAATAAATGGTATTCATTAAATGCTGCTTTGTGACATTCTTGAATTTGTGGTCCTTTGAGAACTCATATCCCTGGTAAACATCAGCATTCGACAACTCCACCCATTTGCCAATCAAATCACTCTCTTCCATTCGTTGACCAGCACGGGAGTGCTGTGCCACATACTCAGTCATTTCCTCGTCAGTAATACCCATCATGAATTTACATTTCTGGCTCATCCTCTTACAGTAGTCAACACATTCATTGTAAAAAAACTGACGCGAAGGAGAAAGGTCCAGATAATCCAGGACTTTCTTTTCACTTAATCTTTGTGAAAGGAAATAAGCATAATCTAATTTGTATGATTCAACTTGATATTCCATAAACTCCGTATGAGAAACCGGTTTAACCCAGTATGAGTTATCATTCATTCTATCATAAGTCATACGGCGCCATGAGTAGAAATCCTGAATACAGTCCAGGAACGGAGCGTTATCAATTGTTTTCCATGCATCCTGACTGCTTAGGAAAATCCGTTCGTTCGAATCATCAATATAATGCAAAATGTGTTCAGGATTGACAATATACGATATTACCATAGATAATGAGTCTGTACTCATTTTTGCAAGGCTATCGATATTCTGCAAAGCCAACTGAGCACACAAAAAACTTGACTCTTCCTCCTTTGCCATCTTGCGGAAGGACTCCTCTGCATTATCAATATCGTGAATCACCATCATCACCATTTGCTTGCCTTCAGCCTTCTTCTGTCTCACTTCAAGAACGTGAGCAGTTCCGAAGGTAAGAATAATGGAGATTGTAGTAGCGATGGTTGTCATCAATAACTCCCTTGAGAAATTGGCGAATTTGAATTTGCGCCATGATTTTGGGACAGCGGGTTTTATTTGCATAAACTGAATTATTTAGAATGATTGACAAAGTTACATCTTTTTCATCACACTTTAATAGAATAACAAGAAAAAGTATACCATTTATCACATAACCCTGCAGAATATCCCACTTATTTGCCTGTATTATAAGAATAGAATAACTTTGCAGCGGATTCAAAAAAAAACGAACAAGTCAAAATCAATTCAAAATAAACAATCATTATGAAAAGAAGAACAGTATTAGGAATCATTTTCCTTTTAGCAGGTTTATGGAAACTTGCAAACATGTGGGGCATCATTGAGAACGATTGGTTGTGGAGTCAGCCTTGGACCGAATACATAGCCCCTGCCCTACTCGTCTATGTTGGAGCAAAGCTCATTGTAAACAGTTACCGTCGTGATCCCGACCAATGGCTTCAGCGTCCCATTCCTGAAGCAGAGGATGGCAAGCGAATCAGTTGTGCAGTCAGCTTCGGAGGCGACCAGTATGTTTTCAGAGGAGAGAAGTTCAGTGGAGCCAGACTCGACGCTTTCTGTGGAGGCATCCGTCTTGACCTTCGAGATGCAAAGATCAGCGCTGATGAAGAAATCGACATTCACACCTTTATGGGAGGCATAGAACTTCTTGTTCCACCAACAGTCAACATCCTTGTCAAGAGCCGCAGTTTCATCGGCGGCGTAGGCAACGAAACCGTGCAGGCTCCAAATGAGAATGCACCATACATACACGTCATTGCCAGCAACATGTTCGGTGGCGTAAGCATAAGGAATTAACACTCTTATTTCTCCATTAGGAAAAGGAATTCCTTGTAAGGAGTGTCGGAATTGATCCAGTCGTTGGTCCAGCGCATGTGGCTCATCACGTTCTGTCTGTAGTCAATCTCACGGGCATCTATAAGATTGCCATAGGTATTGATGATGTCGTAGAGTTCCTGTTTCGAAGCCCTTCCTCCCGAACTGTATGACAACAGAATATAATGAGCCTGCGTCTGGGCTATGAGATCCTTTATCGCCTGCATAGCAATAAAGTTTCCGTCATCATTCTTCCTGTATTCCTCGAACACCGATGGAGCTACCCTGTCACGAGAATCCTCACGCCGTCCAACTTTTCCAAAAATCCGAGGACGATCGTTCAGAACAATGGTTTTCCAAAGATGATAATAAGCAGCATAACGTACACGGCTCGGAGGCATCTTCTCATTGTTTGAACCATACGGCGGATCAAGATACACCAAGTCATGATAAGTCTTCACAGCATCGAAGGCATCACCTTGCAGCACCTCATTCTTTGTAGTAATCGAGAACCGACGGGGAAGACGTAGCTTCAAGTCCTTATACGAACGTGAAGACCAGCCATGCAGATACGAAGCATAATGACCAATAGTATTGTCAACTGAATCAAGGGCAAAGATAAGACTGGTGAGCAGCACACACTTATCCTCCCATTCCAGATTCAGATTGTCAATCTCCTCACGTATCGCATCAAGTCGCATAGCATTCTTCATCTGGAACGGACGTTTGCCGTTCTCCCCTTTTCCTCCATAATTCACAGAAAACCAGCCAAACTTTCCTTCAAGCCCATTCAAATGGTCAACAAGAGGCATGTAGAACGAATCAGGTTTGTTTGCCTTAAGAAAACAAGTAGCAAACACTTTCGACCATTCGGCAATATCGTTGGCAGTGGTGTCGTACCCACTTTGAGCAAACGCTTGAGCCACACGGGTAGTACCAGAGAATGCATCCAATGCAGTCTTTATCTGCAATGGATGCACCATCTCAAGTATATACGGCAGTATCTTCAGTTTCGATCCCGTATACTTTATGCCTTCAGTCTTTATCATCAAGGATCTTTAGCATCACAAGGATTTATTTGATGTAGAGTTTCTTGCCCCTATAGATATATATGCCTGGAGTGACTGATTCGCGCCAAGTACCGTCAATTACAGACTGTCCGCTAACGACACGACGGCCTTGCAGGTCATATACAGCATTGCTGTTGAACTGTTCCTCTTTTCCTGCCTCGTCCTCGTTTCCGAATTCAAGAACATCACCGAAGAGAACAGGAACATACAGAGGGTCATTACGTTTGGGGGCGCTTACACCACCTGGATAACGATAGTAAATCTTGTTGTGCTGTACATAAAGGTTGTTGCGTTTCCAGAGGGACTGCAAAGCATCGTCCTCCTTATTAGGAGTAGCATTGATATAGAAGCCCACACCGTTGTTGGCAAACTCAGGCAGAGGTGCCGTGATACCACCACTTGTCACATAGTCACCGTCTTTTGACACCTCGCTGGTCATCGGCAGACCAAGTGTATAGACATCGCGTGCAGGATCTGAAGCCAAAAGCAATGTCTCCAGATAAGAACCCGTGAAGATACAGGAGGACAGTGGCGATGATGGCAAGGTTGTTGGTAAAGTCAGTGTCACATATTCGCTCTCATCGTTGGTTCGGATTATTACTGGCGTTGCAGCCGGTACAAACTTGCCTTCTTCAAAATTTGTCTCATTAACGGTAAAAGCAGGAACTGCAACAGGATTGACACCCTCGTTGTGCCACTTCTTACAGATGTAGGCATTATATGTGTGACCACCGGCATCGGCAGGCAGTAACACATCAAATGGAGCGTAGAATGTACTGTAATAGTAGCCGTCACCGCCATTGTGAGTCTTAATTCTCAGTGGCATTTCGCCATTTCCGGCAGTCCTGGTCTTCTGCACAGGTTTCAAACACCACTTGGCATCATCTGTAGGCGATTCATGGTAGTATCTCAGATCGTAGATACTATCAGCAACAGACTGGTCAAAATTGAGATAGCGTCTTGTTGCCGGTGCAGAGCCGTCGTGAATCAGCAGTACGGCGCCACCGATATCCATTACAGAGAAGTTTATGGCATTTTCGGAATTATCCGACATCACAGCTCTTTGCAGCTTTCCAGTCTTAGTTCCATTATCGCCGTCTCCATTCGGATTGGCAGCAACATATAGTCCCTGTGTCTGTATGATCGATGTTGGATTCCCATATGTATCGGTAGTCCCGTTCCCTGAGAAATAGAAGATGGTCGAGGGGTCATCTTCAGTAGAATCCACGGGAATTTCGCCTCGTGTAGCAGGTGTGACCGTAAATCCAGAACTCAAACCGTCCTCTCCTGCAAAGGTAGTGGAGACACCAGCCTTGCTATAGAAGTGCATTGGGGTACCACCGCTAACAGCCGTTTTCTCCGTCTCATGCAAATATCCGCTGGCATAGCGTACGGGAGCTATGCCAGACACACCGGGCTGTGAGTGCATACGGTAGTAGCCTGGAGTGTAATGCACAATATTGGCATCGTTATATACCACCTCCTGAAGATCAATAATCTTAATCGTATCCTTTGCAAGTGCGGTCTCATAGGCTGTCTTGCCCGCTTCATTCAAACCGCCAATATAACCTGCACGTTCGTAGTATGGCTCCAGCAGGGTCATATCCAGACCGAATGTCCAGTCGGAAGGAGTTGTACTGAGGACTGCATAGTCGGATGCACCTCTCCTGACGTAATACTTTGGTTCCCCTGTATTTGCCACAGGATGCACACGGAAGTAACCATCCATGTCACCGGGTAGCAATTCGAAGACTTCGTTGCCAGCTGTATAACTTCCGGTACCTGGTTCCGCTATCAATAAATTCAGCTCGTCACTTGCTTCTCCAGGATATGTCATCACCTTAGTTTCACTATTGCTATTCTTAATCATGTAGCGGTTGAACATCTTGAAGCCATAGACATCGCCCAGCGGGGTCCACAGGTAGTCGTTGGTGTAGCGGGTAGCGCGTCCCGGCTTTGCCTGCAATCCCCAGGCATTGGTATATTGAGCCAGATAGGGCGTTTCGCCCTCTGGAGTTTCGAATGTGTACCACAGATTCTGTTCTTTACTAGTCACGAAGTCCAATCCGCTGTTCGTTGTCAATTCCTTATTGAACGAATATACGATATTAACAACCACTGTCTTATCAATGAGTTCGGATGCCGACATCAGTTTGCTGAGCTTTAAGCCCTTGAACCTGTTATTCAATTCTTCTTGGGCAGTTGTTCTGTCTGAGTCGTAAATACCTTCAACATAAAAATCAAAAGTACAGTTAGGACGATAGAACACATTGGGCACCCAAAGGTCATCACCGATACTTACCGGGCCTGCATTATAGCAGTAAACATGCTTCGTTCCTCCCCAAGAGATTGTTTCGCCCAACTGGTATTTCTCACCAGCAATATGGTCACCTTCGCCTTCATTTACCGCAGTTAGGTTACGCTGGGATGTACCGAAAATGTTCTTTTTTTCATTACCTTGCCACTTATAGGATACTGTATAATCATCATCGTCACCATCACGATATGGGATTTCCACATATTCACCAACGTTGGGATGTTTTTTATCCGGACAGGTCTTTGCTATGATCAGACGATATATCAGGTCGTGCACAGAAAGACCGAAGATGATGAACTTTGTTGGATCTGTGCTGGCGTCTGCAGTCAATTCATTTCCATATCCAGTCAGTTTCTTTCCGGCATTGTCACCTGTCGTTCCTGTCACTTGCAATACACCATAATCAAATCCCGTCTTTTTCAGCAGCATGAATCGCATAGCACTGGTCGAATCTGCAACCAATGTGCTTGTTCCATCAACAAATTTGCCAGCCTTATGCTTAATCTTAAGAGCATACGGATCGTTACCTGTAATATACCAAACGTAGTCTTCAGTACCAGTAAGGCTCTGGCTTCCACCATCGCTAATAGTTGTACCACCTGTCGACTTCATCATTTTGTCATTATACCAGATGATATTATATGGCAAGCCTCCATTGATATTCAAAGAAGCATCGACAGACTCGGGATCACGGGCTACATGACTAGCAACTATTGTCTTTCTGTTTGGAACCTTGAAGTTTGTCTTATCCACGTCGTATGCATCGTAGCGTACCCACACATTATCATCATAAAGGCCGTAAAGGGTGTACAATATCGTTTGTGGAATCACGGCATAAGTATCCAGGCCTGCAGGACGGGAGAAACCATAATACTTATAGTCATCCATATTCAGCAGTGGCGTTTGTGCGCTCTGCGGCAGATATGGGTAGAAGTCGTGAGAAAGCGCCTCTGCGTTGTTCTGCTCAGCAGTGATTGCCAACTTCGAAGAGTTGTTGATAACGTAGTAGGTGTAGTGATACACCACATCATCTTCAACAAGCACCTGTGTGCCCGGACTTAGAGCATTGGTTTTATATGTGAAATTATAGGTGTCACCTGCATCCCATATTGTCTTAGAAATATTTTCTTCTGCTTTTGATACACCACCGCCTGTTACTGTTACTTTCTTGTATGTTTCACCATATTTATAGTAATACTCTCCATCAATATTCAGTGCATCCTTCTCTTCGGTATATTTTGATTCATTTGCCACTGTAATTTTATGACGATTTTCTGTAAATGTCGTAGCAGCCACACTGGTTGACATATTAGCTCCATTGAGGAATAAATATGGATCACTTCCATAGGTTTTTGCTACAGCAAGAGCATATCCACCATTGGGGTGAGATAGCAGGGCGAAGCGGTCTGCACCACTTTCCCCATTAGGCACCTTGATGGCTACACCCATAGGACTTGGCTCCATCGAGGGGTCTGTCGTATAATTAGACATACGATTATATATCTGAACGGCATACGGGTCGGGAACCTCATAGTAGTCAGATGACGGGTCAGTAGGTGCTTGGAGGAATTTCCATTGCCACTTCTTGCCATCAGCATCTACGACGAGCGGCTTAGAATTGGACCACTCTGTGGCATAAGAACCATCTAAAGTTTCAGTGTAATCCGAAGCACTACTTATTGGAACTGTTGTTACTGTGACTTTATTATAGGTATATGAAGGATTTGTTCCTACTCTAAAGTAGTAATCACCTGTTGCAGTCAGCGCATCTCTCTTCGTTCCATATTCTGTATTATCCACTGCCGTAAGTGAGCGGGAAGAAGCCTCTCCTGCATAGAGATTTACTCCTGTTCCCTGTGTGGAACCAACAGTCGTAACGACAGTGCCGTCAGCCTGTAAATCCTTACCCGCCAATTTCACGGTAAACCACTGGCCCAGCAGGATGCGGTCGGCTTCGCGGTCGGCATCTTCATCATAGTTGTAGCGTACATAGACTTCATTTTCGACACTGCTGAAATTCTCCAATGCAGCAAATGAGCCAGTGATTTGCTGTTCCAAGAGACCCTTAGTTACGACAACGCTCTTATATGTGAAAACACCTCGAGTACCTATTCGATAATAGTAAGTACCTGCATTCGGCAGCAACTTTATCTGACTGTTCATCAGAGCTTCTGTTGTAACGGATCTCTGGAACTCATTTGCATTATTCCACTCTCCGACACTGCTGCTTACCGGAGTTTCATACGTTGCCAATCCTGTGTAATACGTAAAGTCCGTAGCCAATGGACTTTTGAAATGTTCGGTGATGGTAGGATAGTTGTCGCCACCTCGCGTATAGCGCAGTGCCTCACGACCTTTGTTGTCTATGATGTGATAGATAAAGCGCTGCGGACGCACGAAGAAGGTGGTCTGCGAACCTTGTGAACTATTGTCGTCTGCACTTGCCTTGGCATGATCCTCTGGATTGCTAAGCTGGGTTTCCCAAGGACTGACATTATCCAGAGAAACACGCTTGGTATGGTCGAAGCGTGGCATCAGCTGCATATTACCGTTGGCGTCCTGAACCACCATGAAGGTCTGGTTTGAGATATGCAGGTTCGTGTGGTCATAGCCCGTGCTGCCTCCAGAATCATCCATTGGGTCATAAGACGCATAACTGTACGCATCCTCCAGAGTAATCTTCGTGGTACCACCGCTTCCTGAATAATCACCCACCATGATACCATTTTCCAAACGGGCGGAAGTCATGTGCGTTGTCAGGAATTTATTGGCAGGAGTTCCGTCGTTATTGTTCACCAGTTGCAACTGAACATTGTACGGGTCGAAGCCGCTCTTGTTCTCGTATGTTACTTGAGTCGCAGCTTTCGACAAAGGCTCTGATCCCGAGTTTGCCGAACCCCACTTTATACCCATCTCCTGGTCTATGTTCAAGTTAGGCTTGAGATACCAGAAGTTGTTACCGATGAAATTTCCTGAACCGTTAATGATATTATCATTGTTGGCACCATGATTATGTGGACTGATAATCATATCATACACATTACCACCTTCCGGAGTGGTATGCTCAGAGATAGGCTTGGTGAAATAACTTGTGTTATCGCTTTTGCTGTTTTGTGTTTTGTAGAAACGTCCGTGTTGCAGCATGATATATGGCTGGGACGTGCCTGTTTCTGAAGTGATGGTATAGCCGTCATCTTCATTGCCGGAATAATCCAAGTTGTAGTCGTAGTTGCCTGCGTACTCCTCCTTGACAGTGTAGATTACGAACTGGTCGTTCAGCACACCGCTGCTCTTCACACCTGAGGCATTAGCTGGTGGTAAGTTGCCCAGTGATGTGGAACTGTAGCGAACTCCGTTAACTTTGATTTGGTCACGTTCTGCGCCATTCTGCATACGGAGCGTGTATTTATGGCAGCCAGTCGCCTTTGTGGCATTGGAGTAGAAATAGTAGCTCTCCACCATCGGGCTGTCGTAAGCCCTCAAAGCCGCCAGTTCTTCATCGCCAAGCGGATAGTTGGTAACCGGCAGCGGTTTACGCATAATCTCCCATCCATGCTGGTCGAGCAACACGAGCACAGGAGGAATATCCGCATCCTCCACGTTGAACGTACCATTGCCCATATCGAAGGTTTGGAACCAGTGTTCCAACTTCTCCACCACCTTCTTCTCGTGACCTTCTGCCTTGTCATTGTATCCATTCCAACGGGTGGCGTTGGCGTATGCATCATAGCTGTGCCATTGACCCGCTCCGATGCCCTTGGCTACGAGTGCTGTTTCCAAGTCATCTCGCAGGTCTTCAGGCACCTTCCATGTTGATTCGTCGGTGCTGTATTCGTCGGTGCTTGCTGAGATGCCCAGTACATGCAGTTTCAACATGTTATAGGTCTTCCAATACTGCTCCAGAGACCTTACCTCACGGCGTTTTGTCTCACTGATAGTAATTTCTCCGTCACCGTCCTCGTCGGCACTAATCTCTTGGGTAGTTAGCAGCTTATATGCTCCTGGTAGTCCAAGAATCATGTATTCCGTTGGTGTTTCGGATGCAACACCAGGCAGCCCGCCACCGGAAACTACATGTTCTGTATCAGGATCTGAATCTTGGTTGAAATGTACGGCGTATGTCTGCAGATAGGTGGGGTGACTGACATTCTTGTATGAAATTGTACTTCTGGAGTGTATTCTCACGTGATATGGGTCGTTGTTAGCACTCTCGAAGAACCACACCCAGCGTGGACGGGTACTGGAACCACCGCCCATCTGCTCGTCACGCATCACCTCACCATAGATATTCATGTTTCCGTCACCATTACAGTAGGGATAGATGGCCTCAATCTTCTCGGTTGTCAGTTTATCGGCACCGTCCTCCAGATAGTAACCACCTGCAAATGGCTCGAGGAATTTTAGCAGATAAGGATGGTCATTCACTTTACCGGTATTGTTGAATCCTATGAGATCGTTCACGGTGTAGGTGACGTATATGTCAGTTCCACGATAAGCTCTGGTTATGTTGACTTTCTTATATGATGTTCCATTATTGACATTGTAATAGTGGTATCCTGTCGTCGTCAGTTTTTTGGCTTCATTCTCAATGTCTGATTCGCTTCCTACCTCATGCTTATTTTCGGTCGCAGCCGCTGTATACTCTGATCCGTCGCTCGCGACAACACCCCCTGGGAATTGCGCATCAAGATCAGTAATAGCGGTAAGTTTGACTGCAGGATTCGTTGGCGTGTATTCATCCGGATCCTTAGAAGTATCGATGGTCATCAGGTCGCGCGAATAGTAGCTGTAGTTCGCAGCACCCACCAACGGACTCTGATACTCTGCCGGCAACACTAGCTCAGGACTCTTGCTCTCTAGTGTCAGCAGTTCATGATTGGCTTTATCAATGAGATGATAGATATAAGTTACATTTTCCTCCAGGCGGAACTTGATTTCATCGTCATCAGTAGCCTGATAGGTTGCATTGCTATAAATTTTAATCGTATTCTCTTCCGGACGACCGATATTGTAATAGGTAGAGCTGGCATCCACACCATCGCCTGTGGCAACCATTACCTCATAGACACCTGTTCGTGCACTACTCTTGGCAATAAATTGCTGGGCGTAGGCTCTGGTAGTGGTAAAACTCAGTGCTCCTGCATTTTCAATTGTTGCCACATCCACCCAGGCACCTTTTTGTCTGGACTGGGAATCCATTGTACCGTTATCATCAATAGGCATGGAAATAGTCTCGTTACCTGTCACTCCCAGATGAGTTCGTGCCCCCATATTGTCAATCAGCATGGCGTAAGGGTCGCGGTTTCTCAGTTTCCACTTGTATCTATCATCATTCACAGATTCTGCAGAACTCTTGAGTGTGCCAGCATCATAATAAATATACTGACCGTTCAATCGAACAAAAATCTCCTGGTCTTCGTTCAATTTAAAGGGCTTCGCGTTCAATCTGGCCGTCTCATATTTCACGTAAATCGCAGCGTTAGCAGGTGGGGTCTCTTTAATCTCCGTTGACAGATGTGTACGACTTGTTCCCGTACCGGCACCGCTGCCGCTGTCGAACGATGAGTAGAAGGTGATGATCTCGTCCACGATAAACGGGCTGACGATGATACTTGGTATGCTGGCCAGCGAGAGCGGCGAGAAGATGGTCTGACTGGCAGATGCCGTCACCGCAATGCGGCCCGTTCTATCCACAATTTTGTAGGTAAAGGTCTTTTTCGGCAATTCCAATGGCTTGACGTAGGTGGAGTTGGTCGCATGGTAATCTACGGTATTACCGGCAAATGACGAAGGCGATGTGCCTTGAGTGATAGTGATGACAGAAGCTGTTCCTGATGCCGAAGATCCTTCATTATCATTATATTCCTGAATAGTAACGGTCATCGTCTTTGCGGCACCCGTGTTTTCCGCCAAGCTCACGGTAACGGTGGCAGTCGTTCCTGTTTCAGCGACTACGGAACCGACGGTGGGGGTCACGGAAACAATCTGTGCCACGTCTGTTCCTGTTCCACCCGTGGTGACCTTGAGATACTTACTGCCATTCAACCCGCTGACGGTGAACGTGATGGTCTGAGCGTCTTTACCTGCCGAGTATGCAAGGTTTGACTGATAGGTAACAGAACCTGTCGGCTGTCCCACATCCCAGTTCCAATAGCCTGTGCCCTTGTATTTTTGCAACAGGAAACTACCTGACACTGCTTCCACAGGAATTTGCCATGTGTCGTAGGTGCTTAGGGTGACGTAGGTATTTGCGCTTGCATCTTCAGAGCCTTTGCGATAGAGCACTTTCAGCTCATACGGGTCGCCGACAAAGGCAAACTCGCTCTCCTTAGCATACTCTCCGTTCCCACCATTGTTCTTGTAGGTGCCGGCGTTGTTCTTAATCTTGCGGCCATACTCCTGTGTACTTCCTGCATCGGTCAGTTCGTACCAGGTAGCTGTGGTGTAGCTGGCAGACGGCGTAATCGCCTTGAAGGGGATGGAAGCGGACACATCATAGCCGAGATAGACCTGATATCCCTCTATAGGGTCCTCGGTAGCCTGCGAGAAATAGGTAATCTCATGGGTGCGTGCAGCGTCGCTGTAGAACTTACCGTTGAACGTACAATACTTACGTTTCAGCGCAGCAGGCAGGTATTTAGTCTCGATAGGGTCATTTTCTACTGTATATTGGCTGACCCAGTCTGCTACAGAGACAATGTGTGCATCAGAAGGGGATTCAGGGTCATAGAACGATGTCGGCACCTTAAATGTAAGCTTCTTGATGGGATAGAGGCCCTTAATAGAAAGGTTGTTCGAAGCATTCTCGGCAGTCACTTTATTAAGGACAAGATTGTTTAAGTTATTAGCCTCTTTCAGGTAATAAGGCGCATCCGGAGTGGCTCCATTTCCGTCAACCGTCCTGGTACCCATGAAGACATAACCGTTATTATCATTGTTGTTGAGAATTGCATAAGAACTCCATATAGCATTACCTTGTCCGTGGAACTGACCGTTTCTGTTGATATAATCTGTGCCTTCAATAAGATCTGTCGGGTTCGGAATTGCACTGTCGTATTCCTTTAGGTATCTTTTATGTATATCGCTGGCAATGTAAGAGTTGGCAGTTCCCACAGAGAACAACTGACCACCCTTATACCACTTATAGACGAATTTCTTGTCTCCGTCGTCATTCTTCTCGATGTAGGTAAGATCACTGTCATAGGTGTTACGGATGATGATGTTGTAAGGGTCCAGACCTTCAAACCGGAAAATGAAGTGGAACTGCGACTCCACTTCTTCCTTCTTGTTCTTATTGTCGCCATTCGCCCAATAGGTTGAAATGCCTGCACCTGGACTTTCCACCTTCATAAAGTCAGGACTTGCCAGCATCTCAGGATCGACTTTGGCTGTAGGAACGACAGCAGGGCGGTTGTTTCGGCCTCGGTTGTAAGCGAAGAAACCCTTGTCCTTATACACACCTTTGTCTTTGTTCATGGTTGCGATGTTGTAGCTCACCGAACCGTCAAGCTTGGCAATGGTATTACTTTCATTATAGGTATAAACGACATAATATTCGGCAGTGGTTCCTGCAATCACCGTACCTTCTGCAACATTTTTCTCTTCTGAACCGGCTTTGATATCATAAATAATGCCTTTGTTGGGGTTGTTTGGGTTATCGAAGAGTTTCGTGACAGCACCGATAGTAATATCTTCAGGTTTATAGTACTTGAAGTTCGTAGCCAACGGACTCTTGTAGTGTGCAGGCAACTCGACGGTGGTCTGATTATCCACAACGATTTTAATGGCCTCCAGGCGATGGCCATGGATTGCGGCCTTCATGTGGTAATTGTAACGCGAAGTCGAATCTATCGGCAGCGTAAGGATATGATACGTCACTTTCGCCGCCCACACTTCATTGGCAACTCCTCCTGTCATCAACAGGAGCAGGAATGCGAATAATCGTAATATCAGTAGTCTCTTTATGCTCATATATATATATTGTCTATTATCTCTTCATTCTTACTTCTAACTTCTTCCCTCTTACATCTTCCCTCTTACATCTTACATCTTCCATCTTCCATCATCCATCATCTACCACTGTTCGGTGTACTTAGCAGCATCCACCTTTAAGCCGTACTTGTCGAGGGTAAGGTTGTAGGTGTAGATGTATCCTGGCTCCTCCCAGTCGAAAGTCACGTTGGTGCCATAGTCGCTTATCGTCACATTGCTCCAGTCGTCCCATGTGGCATTGACGGTGAGGTACTTCGAACCGTAGTTTTTGGGAATGACAAGGAAAGATGTTCCCTCTGTCGTTCCGCCGTTTTTCAGCGTTTGGGTAAGTGTCATTGTAGCGCTGCCGGAATAGGAACCCCAGCTCATCGTGGCGCCGTCGTAGGTGCAAGTTCCGCTGGTCTTCAGGTCGGCGATGCTGATGCTGTTGATTTGGACGTGCGTTCCGCTGGCAGCCGTGATGACGAACTTAACGAGGGCGAATGGGTGCTTGAACTGCAGCGGCAAAGCACCGCCGGCGGCTGTCTGTGTGGTGTAAGTCTGAGATTTAAGCACTGCTATCAGGTATTCCTGCAATGATGCCTGACTGGCTAAGGTCATATAACTGCTTAAATCGCAGGTGAAAGAAGCTCCGTTCGAAGCATCGTATTCCACGGGAGTAATGTAACTTGGCGCAGTATATGGACAATAGCCTATAAAATCAAGGGAAGTATCGTCGATGTTATCGGATGCCGGTTCATATACTGAACCCGCGATAGGCCAGTAGTAGTGGAGGGCTGCAGAGCCGTCCCAGAACGACCATGAAGGATCGCCGCCCGTGTAATGCAATTTCTCGCCGTTCAGGTATGCAGTCTCAGTGTCGTGGAAGTACGCATCAATCTTGATGTCGTAGCCTTGCAGAGCGGTGCTGTTGTCGATGGTGGTGGTGCGGGTTAACATGCCTGCCACGTTGGTCTTCACGGCAATCTCCTGAATCTTTGCCTTCACCTTGCCGTTTCCATCCTCATCGGAACAAGCTGCCAACAACAGGATTGACAGCAATGAACACATCCATATATATTTGTCAGTACGTTTCATTAAATAATCATCAATTAAAGATTTATTTCAAACTTATAATTGCCATGTATGCTCTGTAAGTATTATATGATTAATTCGTGGAAATTCGTGTTGTAATAAACATGTAATTGCCATATAATTGACCATCTAATTATCAGTATGTATTATATGATTAATTCGTGGGAATTCGTGTTATAATAAACATGTAATTGCCATATAATTGACCATCTAATTAGATTCTTTATGTTCTATTAGTGGAACATTAATGGTAATTAGCATTTATTCCCAACTATAGTTTTACTATCAAACTACAAAAATAACGCAAATTCACGAAATAGCCAAACAAATTCATCACTTTTTCAGGACTTTTTAATCTATGATTAAAGGATACTGACTTCAGGACACAAAATCTCACACAAAATCCATCTCAAAATCTCATAAAAATCAATATTACAACTTTCGCATGTATATAACGACCACGAATTTCACGAATTTCACGAATATTTCTATGCAGAACGACTTGAAAACTATGCATCGTAGATGCAACGAATTAAACGAATTGGCTGGCTCAGTAAGGAATCGCTGACGATTCCTGTTCGTGTGATTTGTTATAAATTCGGTTATTGTGTGCAGCAATAAATTCGTTCAATTCGTGTAATTCGTGGTTAAAAACAATTTGAGAAACTTGAATCAATATTTTGAAAAAAAACAAACAAAACACTTTCGTTAAGGTTTATGTCTTTTTTCAACATCTTCTCAAAAGCTATGATGTAAAAAGTTAAATGAGAGGAAGTAGGTAATCAAATGAGAGGAAGTAAAAACTCAAAAGAGGAGAAGTATAATAAGCAATTTATTTCAATTCACAATTTTGGGGAATAGACCATATCCGGGAGTCCTGTGTTTAAGCGGTATTCAGGTATGGGGAATGCAAGTAGAAATAAATAAAAAAACAGCAGCCAATCGGCTGCCGTTTTTAATGTTATAAAGATAGATGTGGGTCAGAAGAATTGACCCAGCTTAATGATTAGTAAATATTCAACTCAGTAGGAGAAACAGGATTCCACAGTGTAACAGACGGGCTGATAGTAATTTCATGCAGACGGAAATTGAGCTGATAAGTGTACACATTGCCCGCAGCAACAGGAACAACAGGGGATGGAGTGTAAGTATAGTCGTAAGTATGGCCAGCATAAGTGTAATTCACTGTAAAGCTGTCAAAGCCTTTAGTTGCATTTGGAACGACAATGAGGCTTGCCCAAGTTCCTTCAGCACCACCATCAGCAGGAGCGTAAGTCTGTGTCAAAGGATAGTTCGTTATATTAGGAACAGTAACATTGTCTTCTGCAGCGTCAGGAGTCCAGGTAGGAGTAATGGTGGGGTCTCCTGTATTCGCGGTAATAGTTGCGTCGCTTGTAAGTGCAAGAGCACCAGTATAACTTGCACCATTCAACTTAATGTTGTTAATCTGGATTGCGCAAGAAGCAGCATCATTAGCCTTAACCTGGAATTTAATCAAAGACATTGCATGCTTGAATACCATAGTTACAGGAACATCTGCACCTGCATCATCACGATTAAAATAAAAAGCATTGCCAGTCTGTTTTACATATCCTCTGCCAAAAGCGTACATGATATCACTCTGAGTTGCATTATTATAGGTGCCTGTGGGGTCGCTGCCACCACCTGTTGCCTTCTTGTAATTTACATTGGCAAGAGCATCCTTATTCAATGCGTTATCAATTGTGATATCAGCAACATTAACACTTGCTCCAGTAACTGCAAAGAAATTAAGTTTGGCTGCACTCAAAGGCCAATAACGCTTAGTGGTACCTTTCCAAATTCCAGTACTACCATCCTGTGAAAAAGTTGTTTTTGCAAAATAATTTTCTGCATTTGGATCTGTCTGGTAAGCAGTTACTTCCATTGATTGATTAGGGAAAGTTGTTGTCTGAACGGCTGCACGTGTGCTAGGAGTAGCGATAGCCTTAAATGCAATTTCCTTAGGTTGTTTTGCAACTGAATTTTCTTCAACTGTTGCGTCGTTGGAGCAGGAGAAGCAGAATGCTAAAGCTGCTGCCATGAAAAATAAATTCTTTTTCATAATTGAAACTTTTTAATTGATTAATTAATTTGTTTTTTGTTTTTGTTTTAGTTATTAGTTTTCTTTTTTTTCTCTGTTTTTTTGGAGTTAAACTTTATTTTGATTATTAATTATTTTTTAGAAAGAAATAATTCATCATCCGCCAGATGATTCCGTTCTCCCCTCCTTTTGGGCAACCGCGCGTATAGTCGCTCAAGCGGTTGGTGACCGTAGGGAAGGTGGAAAAGCCGGGGGTAGGCTTTTTTATCCTATCGGTACATCATGTATGGTTTCGTCCCACGGATCCACCGTTGGCGCTATACCTCCGCCGCCGCCAGTAGGTTGAGGGATGTCTATCTCGTCTTCGATGATAATCTCGTGGTCCTCCTTCTCAAACTGGTCGGTGATGTCAGTGGAGATGCGGTATTCCTGACCCTCTGTATCGACAAGCAGGATGTGTAGGTAGCTATGGCTTTCGCCCGGCAGCTTTCCGAAGGTGTTGAAGGTGGTGTAGAGGACTCCCTTCTTCAGATCCACATCAACGGGGAAGTACAAGGTTGCCGGTTCGTTGCTGACCTCTCCGCGTCCGAAGAAACTGCTTCGCGCCTGATTGGTGACGAACGCCTCTACGCTGGAGATGTATTCCAGTCCCTGGATGTTGCGTACCTCGAACCCGTAGGTCTCGACTATGGTGGAAGCGGTGGCTGTCACCGTGATTACCGTCTCGCCAGTCGCATGGCTTGGAATCTCAATCTCCTTACGTGCTACCAGGAGGTGGTCGGGGGTATAGATGATAGGACCTGGGGCTTCATACTCGCCGCTGCGGGTAAATCCTGCCAACAATCGTCCCTTGGTTGCAGTGATGTCGCTGGTAAATGCTTCGAGTGTGTTGATGTCGCCTTCGCCTCGTATCTGCACGTACTCGGTTCCGAAGGAGTAAACCACCATGTTGTAGATGCCAGGAGCGGTGTACAAAGGTCCGCCTTCACCCGTCACAAACTCTGTATTCTTCAATATTCCGTCCTCTGGACCATAGAAACACACCTTCATGTAGTCAGGCATTTCTATCTGGGAATTTGACTGCGGGTCAATCTCAAGGTCAAGCCCGAGGTCAAGTTTCAGTATGAGCTTCAGAATCACATTGTATCCATCTCCATGGTTGTGATCGTAGCAGAGGTCTTTGTATTCACAAGAGGTGAGGAGCAGCAGGGCTGCTAAAATGTGAAGGGTGAAGTGCTTCATCTTGCACCTCCTTTCTTCTTCTTGCCTATAATCCACTTGAGGGTGACTTCAGCCTTGGTTGGTCCCCACCAGTGGCGGAGTCGGGTTACCTGCCAGACGTAGTGGCCTGAGCCATCATAAGTCGGAAGATATTCCTTGTATTCTCCATCCTGGAATCCCACGCCGATAGTGAAATCCAGCATCAAATCCTTGAAAACGTAAGTGGAGTAACCATACTCAATACCGCCTCCGAATCCGAAGCGCTTGGCCTGATAACCTCTTCCTCCCCACTCCACATCGTACGTCATACCAAGTCCGTAGGCACCGATGTGGTGTCCGCGAAGTCCATCGGTAACAGGATTGATCTCTGATTTTCCGTTTCGACCGAAATAACGGCGAACAGTGAGATATCCTCCATAGCCTTGCCAGAACTTGTTGGAGACACGTGCCTGGAACCACGTACCAAACCAGTCAGCTTCTGCAGACCAACGCTTACCGAGATCCACCTCAACTCCGATATTTCCTACAGCAAAGAGGTCATAGAGCAGATTGGTCTTAACGGCAACAGTCGCTGTCTCAGGAACTTGAGGTTTCTGGTGCATGTATTCGCGCAGGAACTCCTGCAACAATGAATCTACAACCTGTGCCTTGGAAGCAAAGGGTGCCAACATGAACAACAATATGTAGATTAATCTGCGAATCAAGGTGAGTAATTAAGTTTTAATCATTTACATCATAGTGCAGAGCACGATGTTTGGTTAGTTTGTAAGAGCGACTATAGTTTAATTTGATAATTATGAGCTGAAAACTTTGGTTAATCTATGCTCAAAATTACAAAAGTGAGATATTTTTTAATACAAAACAAATAATTCTAAGAGAAAATTGACAATTTCACAGTTTTTGCCCTGATTTTTTAACAATTAAGCAGGTTTTTCGAAGAAAAATGTATTGACTTTGAATAATTTTGATTAAAACATGTAATTACCATTAATGACTCATATATTTCCATTAATATTTTTTTTGAACCAAAACCCAAATCACACTTTTGGAATGTTTTTGTGGCTCTTCGTCAAAAAAAACAGAAAAAAAGCTTGGATGTTAAAAAAAATGTATACTTTTGCATTGAATTAAGTTTCATTCTCATTTATTAACATTTTAAAAACAACAAACTATGAAGAAACTATTATTCGTTCTCTGCATGATGTGCATTAGCACTGCTTCATTCGCACAGAAAGGTACAGCTACAGTTGGCGCACAGTTCAACTACATCATTGACTCACCACACAACCTCGGTGCTGGTGTAAACGTTGGTTATGAATTCCTTGACAACGTTCGCGCTGTTGCAGGCTTCGACTACTATTTCAAGAAGGACAATGTTAGCTACTGGGGTTTGAACTTTAATGCAGAATACCTCTTCCGTCTTGGTGGAAACAAGGTGGCACTCTATCCAATCGTAGGTCTTAACGTACTCGGCTGCAAATGGGACGGCGGCGGTGACGACTCAAAGGTAGGCTTTAACCTGGGTGCAGGTGTAGAGGTTCCTGTCAGCTCATTCGCTATCAAGGCTGAATACATCTACAAGACTCAGTGGGACGGATCAAGCTTTCTCAACGTAGGAGTTGTGTTCCCATTCTAAATTTGAAAGTATTTAAAACACAAAAGCCTCGCTCGATGAGCGAGGCTTTTATGTTTTAAAAGGGGAAGTACAAGTAACTTCAAGTACTTAACCTTTGATTATAGATGTTTTTTAATCAAGAATTACAGAATAGTTTTTGCGATGCAAAAACTATTAAAAATCTCTAATTCTTGACAATAAAAGAAACCTTTAGAAACTCTAGATTGAGACATCATGGAGGATGTCGAGGAGGGCATGATCGATTTTGCGGTTTTCGCGGACAGCGCGGGAGAAGGGAACATAGACAATCTCATCGTTGTCGATTCCTATCATCACATTGCGAAGACCTTTCTTCAGCGCCTCGATGCTGGCACTACCCATGCGGCTGGCGATGATGCGGTCGTGAGCAGTTGGGTTACCTCCTCGCTGGAGGTGACCGAGGATGGATATGCGGACATCAATGTCAGGATATTCCTTCTTCGCACGATCGGCATAATGGAGTGCGCCACCAGTTGTTTCGCTGGCAGCAACAAGTACAATGCTACTCGATTTTGTCTTGCGGAAACCTTTCTGTATGAATTGTTTAAGCTGATCCTCTTCAACCTGTACTGAAGGTATGATAGCTTCCTCGCAACCAGAGGCGATTGCACCGTTGAGAGCAAGGAATCCGGCATCGTCACCGACCACCTCAACGAAGAAAAGACGTTCGTGGCTCGTGGCAGTGTCGCGAATCTTATCCACGCTCTGCATGATGGTATTGAGAGCCGTGTCGTAACCAATGGTGGTGTCGGTACCGCAGAGATTATTGTCGATAGTTGCAGGGATGGCGATACAAGGAATGTCGTATTCCTGTGCGAAGATTCTCGCACCGTGGATGGTACCTACTCCACCAATCACAACCAGCGCATCGATACCTGCGTTCTGCACGTTCTCAAACGCCTGCTTGCGTCCCTCGGGAGTGAGGAATTCCTTACTTGGCGAAGACTTGAGGATGGTACCACCGAACTGCAGGATGTTGCTCACATTCTGAGTCTCGAAATCTACTATCTCACCGTCAATAAGACCTTTGTATCCACGACGGATAGCCTTAACCTTGAATCCGTTGTAGATGGCGCTACGTGTGACGGCACGTATTGCACAATTCATTCCAGGCGCATCATTGCCTGATGTCATAACACCGATACAGTTCATAAGCAAGAAGGAAGCCCCCTCTAACTCACCCCAAGGGGGAGGATTCAAATATCAAGGGGTAGTTATTTAGAATTAATTAATAGTCAAGAGTATTTCTGCAGGAGAACCGCAGAACACGGGATCGGGAAATTATAACCAGCTGAGGGGGTAACCACTCCTCCCCATACAGTGGGAGGCAAGGGAGGGGGTCTGCTTATTATTGATCCAGCCGCCAGCCGTCGGGAGTGAGGCGCATTCGTTGCGAGAGGGCAACGGAGTCGCCATTAGCCATATACATATAATAATATAGCATGGTAGTGCTATCGGAAAGCTGTTTGCGTTCTTTTATCTTGATATCTATAAAGCTGCCGTACTTATGGCGCAGGGACTCAGCATAGTGGCTTGCCGCCATTATGCGCCACTGTAGCATAGTGGAGTCCAGACGTCCCTCGCTGGAATACAGCGTCTGCACGTAAGTCTTGTAATCTCCACGCTGCAACGCACTGAACGACGTACGCAGACACATCTCATCCTCCGGAACCGCCTTAGGTTTCGAACAACTGACGAGCAGGAATACTACAAGCAATGAAAGAGTGAAGCGAGACATATTTTTACTTTTGCCTTACATAAATGTTGATGGGGGTGCCAGTGAAGTTCCAGTGTTCGCGGATCTGGTTTTCCAGGAATCGCTTGTATGGATCCTTCACGTATTGGGGAAGGTTGGCATAGAACACGAACGAGGGGACACGGACACCAGGGAGCTGCATGCAATACTTGATCTTGATATACTTGCCCTTGATTGATGGTGGCGGAGTTGCCTCGATAATTGGAAGCATCGTTTCGTTCAGACGTGCTGTTGACACCTTGGTTGTGCGGCTGTCATATACCTTCTGCACTTCTTCGAGTACCTTGAAGATACGCTGCTTGGTAACTGCGCTTGCGAAGATAATCGGGAAGTCGGTGAACGGAGCCATACGCTGACGGATGGTATTCTCGAAGAAACGGATAGCCTCGTTGCTCTTGTCTTCCACAAGGTCCCATTTGTTCACAACTACAATCATACCCTTCTGGTTCTTCTGAATAAGCTGGAAGATATTAATGTCCTGCCCCTCAATGCCTCGAGTACCGTCAATCATCAGCACACAGACATCGCTGTTCTCAATGGCACGGATGGAACGCATCACACTATAGTATTCCAGATCCTCGTTCACCTTGTTCTTCTTACGGATTCCCGCTGTATCAACAAGGTAGAAATTGAATCCGAACTTCTCGTACTTGGTATAGATTGAGTCGCGGGTAGTACCGGCGATATCTGTCACCACGTTGCGGTCATCGTTGAGGAAAGCATTAACCAACGAGGATTTTCCTGCGTTTGGACGTCCCACAACGGCGATACGAGGAATATCTTCCTCTATCACTTCTGACAATTCCTTAGTGAATGCCTTCAGCACGTCGTCGAGCAGTTCACCCGTACCGCTTCCCGTCAGCGACGAGATGCAATAAGGATCGCCCAAGCCCAACGAGTAGAACTCAGCAGACTCGTAACGCTGTTCGTTGGAATCGACCTTGTTGCAGACAAGGAACGTAGGCACTTTGGAACGACGGAGAATATCAGCCACAGCGACATCCAAGTCTGTAACACCTGTCTTTATATCGACGAGGAAGAGAATGACATCACATTCCTCAATTGCTATCTTTACCTGCTTGCGGATTTCCTCCTCAAACACATCATCACTATTAACCACCCAACCGCCTGTGTCGACAACAGAAAATTCCTTATTACCCCACTCGCACTTACCGTACTGACGGTCACGAGTAGTACCAGCCTCGTCACTAACAATGGCGTGACGGGTCTTGGTCAAGCGGTTAAAGAGTGTAGATTTGCCCACATTGGGACGTCCCACAATTGCTACTAAATTTCCCATATTATTTTATTCTGGATTATACCCGAAGAGGTTGAGTTCACGTTCGCTGTTGCGCCAATCCTTGTCGACTTTGACAAAGGATTCAATGTAGATGGTCTTTCCGAAGAATTTCTCGAGAGCCTTGCGCGATTCAGTCATCACTTTTTTCAATGCCCTGCCGCGGTGTCCGATGATAATACCCTTCTGCGAGTCACGCTCCACGTAAATCACCACATTGATGTGAATATGCTTCTCATCTTCCTTGAAGCTCTCTATACCAACTTCCACAGAGTAAGGAATCTCCTTGTCGTAGAAGAGGAGAATCTTCTCACGTACAATCTCGCTGACGAAGAAACGGGCGGGTTTGTCGGTAAGCTGGTCCTTGTCGAAATAAGGAGGGCTGTCAGGCAGCAATGCCTTGATGCGATTCATCACAGCGTCGATATTGAACTTCGCAATTGCCGACACTGGGATAATCTCTGCATTAGGAAGCACCTCATGCCACTCTTCAACGAGTTTAATCAGAGATTTCTCGTCGGTAAGGTCAATCTTGTTAATAAGAACAAGCACAGGCACCTGCATGGTCTTTACCTTGCTGAGAAAATCGCTGTTTTTGTCTATCTTCTCCACAGGGTCGGTAACATAAAGCAGGACATCAGCGTCAGTAAGCGCGCTTTCGCTAAAAGCCAGCATCGACTCCTGCAGCTTATAGTTTGGTTTGAGCACACCTGGAGTGTCGCTGAATACAATCTGCACATCGTCGTCGTTGATGATTCCCATGATGCGATGACGAGTAGTCTGTGCCTTGAATGTGGCAATACTGATGCGCTCTCCGACGAAGAGATTCATCAGAGTAGACTTTCCCACATTGGGGTTACCTACGATATTTACAAATCCTGATTTATGCATGGAAAGTGAAGAGTGTAATCGTTCGGCTTGCCGACGCTTGGGGCAACGCTCCCAAGAACTTTGAGTAAAGAATTTCTGCGGGAAAACCGCAGAACGAGGAATGATAAAAGACCCTCCCCCCTGCCCCTTCCTGTAAGGGCGGGGAGTAGTTAGAAAAGCCATTACATATTCATGTACGGAAATCATTCTACTCCCCTCACTCACAGGGAGGGGCAAGGGGGAGGGTCTGTATTTATTTGCTGAACTTACTTCCGTCGTAGCCCCACTTCATGTAGGAAGCACCCCAAGTGAAGCCTGCTCCGAAGGCTGTGAAGATGAGGTTATCGCCCTTCTTCAGTTTTGGTTCGTATTCCCACAAGCAGAGAGGCAGAGTTCCGCCTGATGTATTTGCCATGTGGTCGATGTTAATCATCACCTTGTCCTCAGTAACACCGATACGGCGTGCAACAGCAGTTTCGATACGAACGTTTGCCTGATGAGGAACAATCCAAGCGATGTCGTCCTTAGTGAGGTTATTGCGCTTAGCGATAGTCTCAACAGCATCTGACATGTTGGTTACGGCATATTTGAACACTGTACGTCCTTCCTGGTAAACGAAGTGCTGGCGAGCATCAACAGTCTCATGGCTTGGCATATTAGCCGAGCCACCGGCTGCCATGTGCAGCGGTTCGTAGTGGCTGTCAGTGCGCAGGTAGCTGTCCATAAGTCCGAAGTCCTCTGTTGTAGCCTCCATCATGACGCAAGCTGCACCGTCACCAAAGATAGGACAGGTAGTGCGGTCCTCATAATTAGTCATAGAAGACATGAAGTCTCCTCCGCAGACAATGATGCGCTTGCAGCGTCCGCTTCTTACGAATCCTGCACCTACATCCATCGCATAGAGGAAACCGGCACATGCAGCCTCCATGTCGAATCCGAACGCATTCTTGAATCCGAGATTACCGATTACGAGCGAAGCGGTTGACGGGAAGTGATAGTCAGGAGTGGTGGTGGCACAGATTACAGCCTCAACGGTGTCTGGATCAACACCAGTCTTAGCCATCAGTTCCTCTACTGCCTTAGTCATCATGTATGATGTACCAGCTCCATTACGTTCGTCATCCTTCAATATGTGGCGAGTCTTAACGCCAATACGTTCCATAATCCATTCATCGGTAGTATCGACGATGCGAGACATCTCGTCATTGTCAAGGATGTACTTAGGAACATATCCGCCTACGCCAGTGATAACTGCATTTATTTTTTCCATAATATTATAAAGGTAGTTTCAAAAAAAGAAAAAAGACCCATTCCCCCACTGCAAGGAGGAAAGAGTCTTCCTATAACTTAGATTGCAGCTTCTTTCTCGATAGCAACTTTTCCACGATAGTAGCCACAAGCTGAGCATACAGTGTGGTAAACGTAGAATTCACCGCAGTTTGGACATACTGCCAATGTTGGTGCTACTGCTCCATCATGTGTTCTTCTCTTACGTGTACGAGTTTTTGATTGTCTTCTTTTAGGATGTGCCATTGTTCTTTAATTTTAATGGTTATTATTATGTCAATAGTTTCTTTAATGCGCTCCACCGCTCATCACATTCAGCGGGTTCAGCGTCCGAATCGGAACTGCTTGAATCATCGGCGTCTTCATTGTCATCACTGCTTCGGGCAGATTGATACGATTCCAATGTTCGCATCATAGTCTCATCACACTCACCAGGTTCGTGAATCAACCTCAATGGCAATGCCAACGCTATGAACTCATAAATAGGCTGTGACATATCCACTATGCCTTCATCTTCAGGCACAATCAGTACGTCACCATCGTCGCCATATTCTTCACCTAACTTAACAACCAGCTTGTCTGTAGTATCTATCCGCAATTCTACGTCGGACAAGCAGCGATCGCAAGGAGCGAAGACAGTTCCACAAGAGTGAATCTGAAATTCAAATTCCATGCTCGTAGCTCTAAGGCAACGACATTCTGTAGTCAATGTTCCTCGATGTATCAGTCCGTCAATTTCCTGAAAGAAACTGTCTGTAAGACTATACTGAAAGGTCTTTCCTTGCAGATTGGCGTCGAACAAATCAATTTGAAAATCTTTCATTTCACGTATTCTTGTTTATTGCCACCCAAATCACGTCTGAGCACAATTTAGGCTTGCAAAGGTACGAAGAATTGGTAATATGGCAAAAAAAATCTGTATTTTTTTATTGAAATCGTAGTTACTTGTTGCAGATTGCTGTAAACGGGCACCATTGGCAATGATGATTTGATGAAGGCGGTGCAAAAGGAGTGTTTTTGTCAAAAATATCGGAAATGCATGAAATGAGGCGCTCGTGATATTCTTCCTTTACCTGTTCCGCAAAATCGTCTACAGGATATTCCTCTTTCCCATCCTTAAGATGAACCATGAGAGTGGACAGCGGCAATGAAGCCTTTTCCTCCTGAGATGCAGCAGACTTAGCAACAGCGTTGAGGTCACTTCGAACCAGTTTCACATATTGAAGTGCTGGTGCCAGAGGCTTCACTTCAGGATGAACATCAGTATAAATATCCGCATAGCAAAATGTCTGGAAGATATGTCCCGAACGGTTAGACTTTGCAGAATCAAAGAGTTCCTCCACTGTGTTGGCTGTCTTGCGACTGGCACTGGTCTTATAGTCCACGATACGTTTGACGCGTCTTCCGTTTATGGTTATGCAGTCGATGCGGTCGATAGTTCCTCCAAGAACGATTGTCCGTCCTCCAGAGCCTGGCACCACAAGTTTCGTTCCGACCTTCTCCTCCACGTCGATGACAGAAAGAGGACAGAGAGCAGCGTCATGACGAAGCTGATCACAGACATAAGTTATCACCACCTCACGGTTAAGAAGCTGTTCACCATTGTATTGAGGAACAGTTTCTGATGCTGAATCATTCTTGAAGAACAGTTTGTTGAAAGCCTGATCCACAAGCTTCGATACAAATTGTTTGTCTTTGGCAAGAGAGACAAGAGTACTGGCTTGTATCTCCCTGTTCAGGCCTATGGCAGATTTATAAATCTGTTCCATCACATAGTGGAAGATATTACCAAAGACATCGTTACCCACTTCCTCAGTCACATCCTCCTCGGGGAAGAAGCCTGCAGCGTATTTGAAATAGAACTGAAGCTGACAATTGAGATAAGTATTGATAGCACTCGGAGAGAGAGGTTTCTCACCGAATCGCATGAAGAGTCGGCGGATAGTTTCATCGGTCTTGTTAATCGCAACTGGAGCGATAGAGCGAGGAGAATAGGTTGCATGAACCGTAGTCTGACGAATGTTTCGCAGTTTCGGATTAACAAGCATCTGCATGAGGTAGCGGGACATTTCCGTACCCGTTGACGAAGCCCCCGGCAAAGTATAAAGGACATGTATGTTTTCAGCTCTCTGCAACAAACGATAGAAATAATATGCATACATACTGCCCTTATGCTCAAGAGTAGTCATGCCGAAAGCTTCACGCAGATTATAAGGAATGAATGACGAAGACTGTGGATTCTTAGGAAGGTTCCCTTCGTTTGCCGAAAGGATTATCAGATTGCGGAAATCGATATTGCGGGTTTCGAGTATTCCCATAATCTGCATACCCACAGCCGGTTCACCATGGAAAGGAATGGATGTACCCTGGATAATCTGTTGCATCATGCGCTGGAGTGTAGGAATCTGGATGTCGAGCAGACCCTCCTCACAGATACGGCAAAGCCGGTTGATAACAGCATACACTCTGAATACGGACTCGTGAATCAGTTGTAATTCCTCGTTTTCGTTCGACTCATCATTATCTGAAGCCGTCACTGGCGTAAACGCCTTCCCTACCATCTCGATTATGTTGGAAAGATATGCCAGCAGATCAGCCGTTGAAGAGTTCCGTGTAAAAATAGCTGCCATCTGATTATTAGTATGCAGCGTTTTATCGCTTGGGAAGAGTTGGTGTTTCTTCTTTATAAGGTCAATCACACGAAGACTTTCATCATCTGTTATCAGTGCTGCATAAGGATGTTTCAGCACGTTGCAAACATAAGTGTAACGCCATGAAGACGATGATGCAGAACCTTTGGTCTGAAGCAGAACAAGCTGAGTTAAGAAATTAGCTATAGGCGTGTGTGCCAACGGATAACCCATTGTGATGTTCACCATCTGTCCCTCGGGGAGAGAGTGCAGCATTGGTGCCAGCATCGCCTCGTTGCACATAACCACAGCAGTGCGGTTGTCGGTCTTTTCAGGAGCTTTCCACTGCATGAGAATATCATGTGCCACACGAGTCTGCATAATTTCCTGCGGAACAGAGGTGAAAGTGATGTTTTTCGGTTCAAGGAAATTGCTATATACCAGTGGTTCAGCCAGTTCGTTGCCAAACAGCAGGATATTCTCTTCTATGAAATGGAACGCATCATCCGTCTTGTAGAAATCATCGTAGTCCCAATAGAATAATGCATTTGCATTCTGCTTCAGGTACTTGAAGAAAAGTTGCTCCGACTTACTCAACACATTGAAGCCTATCATCACGAATGTGCGTGAGGAGAGGTTATCAACAAACCGCTGAATAAAATCACTAGCCGTCTGTTCAAGCACATCATCCCCGAACAGTTCCTCTGCAGGCAGCGAGTTCTGAGAGCTGTATGCCTGCAAACGGTTTACAACATTACGTTTCAGCATCGATTCATAGGCGATTCGATTTGAAGCTAGAGAACTCCTGAATGCCTCATAAGTAGGCAGCAGAAGTTTCCAGACATTAAAGAAACGGCGTTGTAGTTCTGTAGGTTGAGTGAAATCCGGGAAGAAATGTTTTATGGCATCAATCTGTTCCTGTGTAAGATAATCCAGCGAAGTGAGATCGTTGAGGTCAGATATATTCTCAAACAGTTTACGTGCATCAACAAGATTGTTATCTATATCCTGATAATCAGCCAGCAGCACCTGTCCCCAACTATAGAACTGATCAAGAGTCTCTATGCTGTCGTGTGAGTTGTCGCCATAAACAGCCTGTGCCAACTGGTTGGACGAAAGAGTGTAAGACTTATAGAGCATACAGATAAGCTGTATGGGATCGGCAACCGTCAGCGGAGAGAGTTGCTGGAAGAGGTCGCTGATAGTAAGATATTGCGGTGCCCAAGTCGGTTGGTTGGTTATTTCAAACAGATACTGATTGAAGAACAAGCCAGCTCGCTTGTTTGGGAAGAGAATAGTCACGTTACGCAACTGTTCGCCAAACTTCGCATATAAATCTTTTGCAACTATTTTCAGGAATGGTGTTGTCATATATTGGGATTATCTTGAGGTTACACTTTTACTATATCACCACGGCGAAGATACCACACAAAGCCCTTGACATCGGGATAGCCCATAGCGGAAAGCAGATTCATGTAACTCTTTACCTGATTGCGATGTCCGTCATCCTGACGTCCCGTCTTAAAATCTATGACGATGGTCTGCTTGCCGTCAGTTATTACCCGATCGGGGCGTTGCTGATGCACTATACCATCCTTGTCGCGACTAACAATATTACATTCATTGATTACTGTCCAACAAGGCAGAAACCACTCCCGTGCCTGCGTGTTGGTTAGCGACTTCTCAAGCAACCGTGTGACCTCATTCATGTAAGCCTTATCTGTGAAATAACCCTCTGAATCCATCTGCTTCAAGGCTGAGGGGACGTCATCAAGAGTATTTATCCTTGACAGCAGGAGGTGGAACATCACACCCTCGTCAATATATCGCTGGCGGTTGGATGCGTCGTCACTATCGTCGAGATGATGCAGGAACTGCAAAGACTGGTTGGACTGTCGGAACTGAAGTTTCGCTGACTGAGTGGTAAACTCGATTTGTTCTGAAGAAGGAGTCTGAGTTAACACATTCGGATCTTTTTCTTTCTCAGAATCATCCTTCTTTGTAGGAACAACCTCACCGAATGAATACGACTTACACAAAGCTGCAGGATCTTCGGTCATCAAAGCAGGGATATTACTCTTGAGCAATGCAGAAACATTCTCCCCGTCGATATCGGATTTTGATGCCTCTGAAGATATGATTATGAGATTGTTCTTAGCACGGGTGAATGCCACATATATAAGATTAAGGTTGTCGACATAGAGTTTGAGTTTCTCCTCAGCATATTCTTTCGAATAATACGAATCCTTGCAATAGCCGTGTGCTGTTATCGGCAGAATAGGCATATCTGAAAATGGTTCCACGGACGGTTTGCACCAGATGAGAGGTTTATGCGTACCGACAAACTGCCATTCGCAATATGGAACAATCACGCTATGGAACTCAAGCCCCTTCGACTTATGAATACTCATTATGCGAATACCTTCTATCTCACCGACAGGTATAGTCACCGAGCAAAGCACTTCCTCCCAGTACTTTAGGAAAGTATCTATATTCGATGTCTGCTCGCTAACAAAACTGAGGAGTTGGTCAAGGAATGTGAAAATATAGGCATCTTGATTCTCCATACGATTCATGCCAAACATATCGTAGAGATGTTCCACCAGTTCGTAGAGAGGCGTAATGGTCAGACGTTCGATGTTGTCGGTAAAGGACTTTGGCAGCAGTTGGTCAAGTTGACGGTCTTCCATCATAAATACCGAACCGGCATCGCCATCACAGCCGTTTATCAGCACTGCGTACTTGTATGCAACGAGAACTTTAAGATAGCGTTCTGCAGGATTGGAGATATAGCGAAGAATGTCTATGATGAAATTTATCAGTTGCGAGCTGTCCAGCCGGAAAGCCTCATCACTGACGATATTCACTTGCGGCATCTGTTGGGCAAAGGCTGTCTGAATATCAGCTATTACCCTATTATAGCGAACCAATATACAAATGTCGTTCTGATTCACACCTTGGTCAATGAGCATACGCACATTATCCACGATGCGGTTCAGTTTCACTGTTGCCACATCCACATCCTCATCTTTATTCTTCTCAACGAACTCAACTCTCACATACCCTTTACCTTCTTTCTTCGGAAGGATTTCCTGCTCCACATCTTTATAGGCATCGGCAATGATATCAGTGGTGAGGTTAGTGGTATTTTTATAGGTGTCCTGCAAAGAATTAGCTGCAGCCGTAAAGAAAGAGTTGTTGAAACTGATTACATTCCCACTACTGCGAAAATTCTTCTTCATCGGCTGGACGTCAGCCATAGAGCCAAACACAGGATTTTGCTCAATATCCTTGAGTATGCTCCAGTCACTGTTGCGCCAGCGGTAAATACTTTGTTTGACGTCACCAACTATAAGACACTGACTGGCCGTAGCCATGCTGTTGAGGAGCAGAGGAATAAAGTTCTTCCATTGCAACGAAGAAGTATCCTGAAACTCGTCAATCATAATATGCTTGAACCTCACACCAGCCTTTTCGTATATAAACGGAACATCCTGTCCCTGAATTATGCTGTTGAGCAAGTATGCTGTATCGGCAAGAAGAAAGCGGTTTTCCTCGGAATTGATTGCACGTACTTTGGCATCCAGCGCAAAGATAAGCAGCAGCTGATTGATGTGGGTTAGTGTTGCATCAACGGTATTGAGCAGTTTGCGCAATTGGAATATATCCTTCAGAACAGGCAGAAGATGCTCTTTCACTACAGACTCCGTATTTTTTGGACTTTGCTTTGAGAGCCATGCAGATGGAGCTTCAAGAAACGAACGGACAGACTTTGAAAGATTTGGCAATTCACCCTTGGAGTTACGTTCGCCTTTGGATGTTTTCTCCATAAAGCCCCATATTCCGGTGTTTCCCCCACCCCCTCGGAAATGGGCAGCCTCCAAACCATTGTCTTCACAATGCTCCAAGAATTTTGTTCCGTCGGCTTTGAGTTGCTGCAAGACATCATTTTTCAGTCCGTATATCGAACGTTTGAAACGTTCTATTTCCTTAGTCTGGAATTTGCTTAATGAGCTATCGGCTGAATTCTCAGCTTGAGTCTGTTCCCCGTGCAGGGATTCTGAATTACATAGTTCGAGGTAAGTTTCGTTGAAGAGATTTTTACCAAAATCCTCCAACTCCTGTTCTATCATCCAATTCTTGCTATCGTTGATTTTATCTTCAACTATACCCAGAACAGACTGCAACAAAGCCTTATCAGTTACCAAATCATCGAGAAGGCTCTTGACTGCATCAGCAAGAACTTTGTCATTCTTAATCTCAAGCCTGATGTTATTGGAGAGATGCAATTCATGAGCAAGCTGACGAATGATAGACTGGAAGAAAGCGTCAATCGTCTCTATACGGAAGCGGCTGTAGTCATTCATCATTGCCGCCAAAGCCTCCGATGCACGTTGACGAATCTCAGCATCACTCAGTTTCAGCGCTTTTATCTGAGCATCGTTGGAAATCGCATGAAAATAGTCTTCCGAATTACTTAATCCATTGGCTATTCCATAAAGCTGGCTGAGGATACGAAGTTTCATTTCCGCTGTAGCTTTGTTGGTAAAAGTCACAGCAAGTATATTGCTATAGCACAAAGGATTAGCAATCAAGAGCTTGATATACTCCACTGCCAGGCGGAAAGTCTTTCCGCTTCCTGCAGATGCTTTATATATTTTTAGAGATTTGGACATGGAAAGTGAAGAGTGAAGAATTTCTGCGGGAGAACCGCATAACACGGAATGCTAAATGGGAGACGAAGAACACGGATTGAAGGGCGGTGGGCAGGTGATTGTGAGTGGTTGCCCGGTAATGGGATGATTGAATTCGATTGAAGAGGCGTGAAGCATAAGGCGGGGGAAGATATTACATATCTCCTTATTGCCATACAGTTCATCACCACAGATGGGGCTATGAAGTCCTTCCTCGTGAGCGCTGTGCATACGCAACTGATGTGTACGTCCTGTTTCAGGATAGAAGGCCACGACAGGATGTTCTGCGCCTGTACTGTCATTAATCCTGCCCACTACTTCATAACGGGTAACAGCCTGTTTGCCACGAACTCTGTCAACCATCTGGCGCGGTGGGTCGTTGGAGTCTTTGGTCAGAGGCAAATCAATGACGCCTTCAGTAACAGCGAGAGGTTTTTCCAAAACAGCGATATATTGTTTGTGAACTTTATGCTGTGCAAAAGCCTTGTTCAGTCGGCTGAGCACTTTCACGTTCTTTGCAATTAGAAGGATTCCGGATGTTCCCTGATCAAGCCTATGCGCAGGAGTATAACACTCCTCCATATTGGTGTAGCGTCTCTGTAGCCAGTCAACCACACTCACATTGCTTTCCCTGCTCGGGACTGAGAGCAAGCCACTAGGTTTGTTGATGGCAAGCATATACTCATCCTCGTAGATAATCTCAATCTCTTTGAGAAGTTGGGCATTATACTGCTCATACTTGCTTTCTTCCACATCCAGTCCCTGAAGCATGAATTTCAGGATAGGACGGCACTTCTTGCGGCAGGCAGGATAGAACTGTCCTTCGTGACGCACCTCTTCACGAGGAGAAGCACCAATCCAGAATTCCGCCATACAAAGAGGTTTGAGATGATGAGCAAAAACATATTGCAACAGTTTCGGAGCACAGCACTCTCCGCTTCCTGAAGGAATATGGTGTTTCTTTGCGTTCTTCTCAAAGTTTTTCAGGTTCAGCATCGTAGTTCGGTAGAAATCCAGGAATATCTGCATCACACTTCTCTCCTCCCCTCTCGCATTCAAACAGATATACTGTTCAAAGAGCCAATCCTGCAGTTCTTCCGACTTTTGTTTACGCAGGCGCTTCAGCTGACATATATAGGAACGTTCACTCTCCGAGTAAGCCTGGGTAAATGTATCTGCATTACCATGAACTTCCAGATCTCTTATCTGTTCATTGATATGAGAAATCTCAGCCTGTTCAATCTGGAAGCGTCCCTGCGGCAACAGCAAATCATAGATTGGAGGAACAAAATAGTCGATGTCGTTGCGACCACAAAGAAAACCTGAATATGCGGCTACAAACTGAATCTCCTCCCCTAATGGTGCATTAGGAACTTGCACGACGAGAACACCGAACATCTTACCCAACGCAGCATCCTTCTTCCAGTCGGGATGAGAGTCAACAGCCTGTTTCACCTGCTCCGCAGCAGCAATGCACAGAGGATGCGGTTCATATCCAAAAGGATTGGTGAACTTCTCCGGGACTGTATCCACAATTGCGTTAAGACAGTGTAACATGGTGTTGATTCGTACGATGTTATTTATTGTTTATTCTTGTGAAGGATTCTGTAGACACTGATTATTACAGCAACCATCAGAATTACGGTGAAGATTATCTTGTACACAACAGGGTGTGAATAGTAGTAATTGTAGAGAAACGGCATTCCGAACCAGCGAAACAGCCATATCACTGAAATAGTGAGGACCCGTCCTGCCAATTCCAACAGAAAGAAATTGATAAGGAAGACTACAACCTCGTTTTTACTTCTCAACAAACCAACTGCCATGTATCTCTTAAAAAACTAAGATTGGTTAGACAATTCATCAACTCTTATCAGGAAGTCCTTAATGCGCTCAGTCTCACCAGCCACAATCACTATGTCGTTTTCTCTGAAATCAATCGTAGGGTCGGGATTGGTTATGAGTTGTTCATCACGTTCTATTCCAATCACAATGCATTGAGCCTTCTCACGTATATGACTGTCCTTAATGGTGACTCCAATTAGATGATGTCCCGCTTCAATGAGGAAACGTTCCAAAGTGACATGAGTGCGTGCCGGTTGATTCTTCACTTCCACAACACTTCCGTCAAGCATCTGTTTGAACTTCTCTATCTGCTGGTCACTTCCCGCAACCACAATCTGATCTGAAGGATAGATAGTAGTTCCTCCGCCTGGGATATTTATATTCATTCCTCCACGGACGATTCGCACGATACTCACTCCTGACATATTGCGGACATCGAGTTGCATAAGCGTCTTTCCGCAGAAGCGGGAATTCGTAGGCAATACGAAATCTGCCAGATGCACATCATAGTTCAACAGAGAATTAGTAAATCCACTGCTGACCACACGTTTCGCTTCTGCCGATTTCTCACGAGCTGACAGATTCATATTAAACTGAGTCAGCATCGATTTGCTGCGCTTGCGCACTCGTTGTGAGAAAGTCAAAATCAATACTACCAACGTAGCTATGGCAAAAATCATTCCCGATGTAATGGAGAATATCCTTCCAACGGCATACGCCACAAACTGAAGGCTGACAAACGCCCTAAGCAGTGTGATTCCAATCAACTTAGCTCGTTGGAACGTACCCGAATTCCACAACTCCGTTGCCTCTGCACTATTTCTGTTGGTTGTTGCCATAACGTAAATGAAAGGCGAAGTGGCAGTCAGAAGAATCACAAGTACTATAGTATGTACTAGCCACTGAGGGAAAAATCCATCCATCATATTATTCAGGAACGGAGCGGCATAGCGGAAATAAATAAGATAGATGAAAGCTACAATCACACCATTTACGAACAGCGACAGAATTACTCGTCTCAGCAATCGCTTGAACGTACTCTGCATCGATACAGTGTTTCTATTGCGGGCATAGTTTTCCAAAGCCAATCTCAGTCCGTCGCTCAGTCTGCTGTTCACATAGTTGTACATAGGTTCAGCACCACGCATGATGAACGGAGTAAGGAATGTGGTTATGACACTCACCGCAACGACAATAGGATAAAGACTCGGGTCGGTGACTCCGAGAGACTGTCCCAGTGTGGCAATAATAAAGGCAAATTCTCCGATTTGCACAAGCGAGAATCCAGTCTGAATAGACACTTTCAGGTTTTGTCCGGAAAGTATCGCTCCACAGCTTGCAAACACAATCTGACCGACTATCACCATAATCGTGATAATCAAGATTGCAGGCCAGTATTCAACCAGTTGTGAAGGCACAATCATCATTCCCACAGATACGAAGAAAATTGAACCGAAGATATTCTTGACAGGTTCAACTAAATGTTCAATACGTTCTGCCTCAAGAGTCTCAGCAAGCACACTTCCCATCACGAATGCTCCAAGTGCGGAACTGAATCCGGCTCTAAGTGCAAGAAGCACCATGCCAAGACAAAGACCGACGGAAAAGATTGTAAGTGTCTCGTCATTTAGATGTTTCTTGAATCTGCGAAAGAACAAAGGTAGAAGGTATATACCCATCACAAACCATAGAACAAGATACACAGCCAGCTTACCTATCTGCATCAGCATCTCCTTCCCGTCAAACGAGCGGGTTGTTGCTATGGACGAAAGGAGTACCATGAGTACAACGGCAAATAAATCCTCAACCACCAGAATACCGAAACAGATTTTCGCAAACTGATGATTACGCAGTCCCATGTCGTCAAGTGCCTTAAACACAATAGTTGTTGACGACATACACAACATTCCGCCAAGGAAAAGAGAGTTCATCTCATTCCAGCCAAACAAGAGACCTGTCAAGAATCCCAGAGACATCATGCCTACGACGATGACTCCCGCAGAAATCAATGCTGTATTACCAACTTGAATAAGTTTCTTGAACGAGAATTCCAGACCAAGTGCAAAAAGGAGGAACAGGACTCCGATTTGTCCCCATGTATCCACACTCTCCTCGTTGCTTACCCATGACTGTCCCAAGACATTAGGGCCGACCAATATGCCAGCAACAATATATCCGAGCACCACAGGCTGTTTCAGCATTTTGAAAACCAAGCTTGTGATGCCGGCAGTAAGCATTATTACACAAAGATCCTGAACCATATTCTATTCCTCTATATCACTTTTCTCCAGATTATTTTTCCAGAGGTAGTATCTTGTTTCTTTAGCAATTACATTGGAAAGGAGTATCAGTGAGAGCAGATTGGGCAAAGTCATAAGTGCGTTCATAAGGTCGCTGACATTCCAAACAAGATTAAGGCTCATCATGCTACCTACGAAGCAAAGTGCCGTCCATGCTATTCTGTAATACAGGATACTACGTTTACCTGCAAGATATTCCATTGCCCGTTCACCGTAATAGCTCCAGCCGAGAATCGTGGAGAAGGCAAAAGTGAGGATTCCGAAGGTAAGGATAGGTGTTCCCACGTATGGAATCATGGCAAACGCTTCCTTGGTCAGCAATCCACCGTCCTTGTAATCAATCTCAGGGTGAGCAATGATACTGCTTACAATCACCAAACCGGTGAGTGCACAGATCACTACCGTATCCCAGAATGTACCAGTACTGCTTACTAACGCCTGACGGACTGGATTACGAGTCTGGGCTGCAGCTGCCACAATCGGAGCAGAACCCATTCCCGATTCATTGGAGAACAAACCACGGGCTATACCGTAGCGCGCACCCATCATAATAGCCGTACCGACCGTTCCACCAAGAGAAGCCTTCAGCGAGAATGCTTCCGAGAAAATCATTTCAACGGCCCGTCCAAGATATTCTGCATTGACACATAATATATATATACATCCTACGACATAGAACAACGCCATCACAGGAACGAAGGTGGTACATATCTTTGCTATGCTTTTCACGCCTCCGATAATCACGATTCCCACGATTGCAGCTATAAATACTCCGACTATAGCACGTGCGACGGACTCATCCAGATAGCCATTAGTAAGATGAACAATATTCTCGGAAATGGCATTCGCCTGAACAGCATTACCAATACCGAATGAAGCTATTGCCGTGAAGATACAGAAAAGGACGGCAGCCCACTTCATGCCAAGACCACGTTCAAGAGCATACATCGGTCCTCCAAGCATTCGTCCGTCGGATGTCTTCACCCTGTACTTGATGGCAAGCAAGCCTTCACTGTACTTAGTGGCGATACCGAAGATACCAGTAAGCCAACACCAGAACACAGCACCTGGTCCTCCTAATGACACAGCTGTTGCCACACCAATAATATTTCCTGTACCGATTGTTGCTGCCAAAGAAGTGGCAAGAGCAGCAAACTGACTCACGTCACCATCGGAATACTTGTCTTTCTTAACTGAGATTTTCAGAGCCGTCCACATCTTCCTCTGAGGGAAGCGCAGACGGATAGTCAGAAACAAATGTGTGCCGAGCAACAATATAATCATGGGCCATCCCCATAAATACTCGTTAATCACATCTGTAATATGCAATAAGTTATCCATCTATAAATAAAATCGTAATTTTCACATCTTTTAAGTTGCAAATTTACGCATTAAAATCGAATTTTCTTTATTTTTGCCCCAAATTAAATTCCTATTGACATGAAAACTATCTTTTCTACATCATTTCTGATGACAATCTGCTTAGTTGCATCACTCAATGCAAAAGCAGTAGGACGTGATACGTATAGCATGAATCGTGAAACGAACAACCTTAATAGTACTATGTATTTCAATGACGATGACTATGAAAGCCTTTGGAAAAAGATTGAAAAACATATAGACGACGGACTGCCCAAATCTGCACTCAAAGAAGCAGAAGAGCTTTACAATAAAGCTGTGAAAAACGGGCATTTCGCCTGGACGATAAAGTCAGGTCTGACCATGGTTGCGCTGCGCCAGGACATCAGTTCCGACAGTGTGATGGTTGACGTTGACAGGATGGAAAAACATCCTCTATTCCAGAACGTCAAAGCAAATGATGATGCCAAGACCAAAGCAGAGAGGGCTTTATTGCACTCATTGCTTTCATCTGTTTACGAGTCAGTGAGTTACTCTCGTCTGACAAGGACAAACGATGATGTTAAGGCAGACTTCAAATCAAAAAGAGAATCACACGCCCTTGCCGCATTGAACGACTTGGAGTCCCTTGCCGGCTTCCCAGCAAAGGACTATGAGCCGCTGTATAAACAAGGCAATGAAAGCCGTCTATACGAAAACGATGTGCTCTCGCTTGTAGTTGACTTCGCCTGCAAATATATGGGCAGGAACACAGAGCAGAACTACCAACTTTGCAATAAGGCATCCGAGATATACGCTTCAAAAGGAATGCGCAATGCCGCTGTTCTCATGAAACTGGATGCACTCAAATATCAGGAAACAAGCCGAAACAACGAGGTCAGGCTGAAATACAATCATTACCTTGATTCCCTGAAGAGTATCTATACAAACAACTCAGACATTGAAGCTGGTGCTGAAGCTCTCCTCAGATACCTCAGAGGTAACTCAGTGTTAACTCAGCAAGAGCGTTACGACCTGGCTGACTGGGGAGAAAAACAATGGGCTGGCACCAACAAGAAAGCATTTTTCAGCAATATCAAGAGCGATTGCCTTCAACCCGAACTGGCTATCGACATAAAAGGAGCCAGTTATTCAGGCAGACCATGCACCATGCTTATCCGTCACCGCAACGTGGCAGAATGTACTTTTCAGATTATCCCTGACAACAAAGTGAAGGGAATGTCTGGAGCACCTCTCGGCGGTGTACCTGCTATGCAGACTATAAAATTCGACACTTATGTCGAAGGTAAGGCTGAGGAGGCGCACGTTGACACCCTTCAGATAGATATCCCTGCCGGCTATTGGTTTGCCATCGCCAGATCCGGTAGAGTTGAAAACAAACAGAACATCCACACCACTTCAATGAAAGTGCTGAGCTTATCTCTGCCTGGCAATAATAAAGTCGGTTGTGTGGTAGATGCCGTTACTGGTAAGCCTGTCAGCAACTGTGAGGTTATCGGTTCATGGTACGGCGACAGCGGAGATGGTTGGAAGAAACGTACTGAAACCTATCGCACAAACGAACAAGGTTTGGTGTATTTCCCATCGAAGATCTCAGATTTCTATGCACAGCGCAATACTTGGGACGTTAGCCATACTTGTAACACATCATCCTTCTACACAGCAGAATCCAACGATACTTTTGAATACAAATACGCAGTCTACACAGACCGCCATGCCTATCGTCCCGGACAGACTGTTCATGTCACCGGTATTGTGTACAAACAGAATGGTGACGAGGTTAAGGTAGTCAAGGACTTTGAGCCAACCTTCATCCTGCAAGATGCTAATTGGCAGGAGATTGGCAAAGTAGAAGTCAAAACTGATGAATGGGGAGTTGCGTCTGCCGACTTTACTCTGCCCACAGGAAGCCTCAATGGTACATTCACCATTAAATTCGACGACGCATCCACCAACATTCTTGTTGAGGAGTACAAGCGTCCTAACTTCAATATCGAGTTTGACGAGTTGGAAAAGACCTATGCCTTGGGCGACAGCGTGGAAATCAGAGGTCGCGCAATGACTTACTCCGGAGTGCCTGTTCAGAATGCCAAGGTAAGCTATACAGTTCAAAGCCGTGAGGCTACATTCTGGACATGGTGGTACAGAAACACTCCATGGAACAACCTCCTGACTGACGAAACCACAACCGACAACGACGGTTATTTCTATCTCCGCACACGTCTGACCAGCGAAACCACAGCCGAGATGCTGATGTTCCGTTTCAATGCATCTGTGACAGACATGGCAGGTGAGACTCACGAAGCAGAAGAAATTATCAAAGTCAGCAAACAGGACTTTGCGCTGAGCATCAGTATGCCTAAGTCGCTCAATGCAGATGCTTCGCCCATAGAGGCCATCACTGTCAAGGCCGTGAACAGCTCACAGAAACCAGTTGATGTAAAAGGCGAATGGAAATTGATGTTCTACAGCAAGATCACAGACGAGTATTCCACAGAGATTCAGTCAGGCACATTCAAAAGTGGAGAGTCAATTACACTTGCGAACATCAAGAAATTACCTTTAGGCAGCTATCAGATTCAGATAAAGGCCACTGACAGCAAGGACAACGCAATTACCGCTAAGCAGGAATTTGTGCTTTGGTCCGATAAGCGTACTGAAGAGATGAACCTCAAGAGTGACTGGATTTACTCACCATCCAGCACCTACAGCCAGCAGTCACCTATCGAAGTCTGGTATGCCAATGCCGAGAATAATGCATACACATATTTATATATAGCGACTCCAGACACTGTCATTAAGCGTGAGTTATTGCTTTCCGACAACAAGATTCATCATCTTAGCATTCCATTCAACTCAAAATACGACAATGGAATAACCCTATACAAAGTATATGTCAAGGACTGCAATACATCCTCTTCTTCACAACGCTGGACATACGTAACTCCAGATAAGCAGTTGAAACTGACTTGGAAGACATTCCGCGACCGTCTGGAGCCTGGACAGAAAGAGACTTGGACACTTTCCATCCGTGACCACAACGACAAGATTGTGAGCGCCTCACTCCTTGCCACTATGTACGATGCCTCTCTTGACATCTTCGGTCAGCACTCACTGCCGTTATCACTTTATTTCCATAGGGAGTCACCTTATATCCATCACGTTGAGCAATGGGTTAAGAGTGCATACTACCTGAGTCTTCCTTTCTTACATGACAGACTAACCACTCCTACCAGAGCTTTCAACGACCTATATCCATACACCTATTATCAGAGAGTAAATGTATATTATTCTTATGGTGCTGGAAGCAGACTCTATTCCAACAGAGTTCTCAAATCAGCTGCTCTTATTGAAGACACAGCTGCTGAAGTTGAAGCAAGTGTAGAAGTATCTGCAGATGAAGCTTTGCTTGCAGATACCAATGACGAGAATAATGAGAACAACAGCGAAGAATTTGAAGAATCAAGTTCTCAGAAGTCAACTATCCGCACCAACCTCAGCGAGACTGCCTTCTTCTACCCCACCCTCGCAACTAATGCCAAGGGTGAAGTAGATATCAGTTTCACTCTGCCAGAAAGCCTGACAGAATGGAGATTCCTCGGACTTGCTCATACAAAGAATATGGACTATGGCAGCATCAGCGCCACAGCCGTTGCACGCAAGCAGTTGATGATTCAGCCAAATATGCCACGTTTCGTAAGAGACGGTGATAAGGTATGCATTGCTTCACGCATCATCAACCAGAGTACGGAAAGCATCAACGGTACAGCCATCATACGACTGATTGACGCTGACTCAGAGGAAGTTGTATTCACATCTTCTGCCCCATTCAGCACAGAAGCGGGAACTACCACCAGCGTAGAATTCAATTTTGATGCAAGCGATGAATACCCGATGCTCATCTGCGAAATCGTTGCGGAAAGCAAAACTCACTCCGACGGTGAGCGCAATTACCTGCCGGTACTGACAAACAAGAAACAGCTCACAGAGACAGTACCGTTCTACCTCATCGGTGAATCTTCGAAAGAAGTTGACATAACCTCACTCTTCAATAACAACTCAGCGACTGCAACCAACCGCAAGATGACGGTGGAATACACCGACAATCCTTCTTGGAACGCGGTTATGGCTATGCACAGCACCATCAATCCGGAAAGCGACAACGCAATTGACTGGTCTGCCTCACTCTATACCAACATGGTGGCACAGCATCTCGCAAGCCGCACTCCTGCCCTGCAGTCACTCATCCGCAAATGGCAGGATGAACCAGACTCCACATCCACTCTCAGCAGCGAACTCTCGAAGAACGAATCGCTCAAGGACATTCTCCTCAAGGAATCACCATGGGTACTTGAAGCACAGGACGAGACAATGAAGAAGCGTCAGCTTTGCGAACTCTTCGACGAGAAATTGCTCAACTCTCGCATCAAAGAAGCCATCAACCACCTCAACGACCTGCAATACTCAGAAGGAGGATGGTCATGGATGAGAGGCATGAAACCAAGCTATTACGCTACCCTGCTCTGCGTTCATCACCTCTCTATGCTCCAGAACTATCTCACTTCACAGAATATTGAGAACGATGAGATCGACGATATGCTGAAAGAAGGTATCAAGTTCCTTGACAAAGAAGAACTGGACAGCTATAAGAAATACTATCGCAAGCACTCTAAATACCTGCCAAGCGAAAGTACGATTAACTACCTGTATGTAAAGTCTATCAGCAAAAAGGCTAATTCTTCGTCTGCTGTGAAGAAGATGACGGAAGACTATCTTAACCGCCTGCAGAAACGTGTCACCGAACTTACAATGTACGGACGTGCCCATGTATCTGTAATTCTTCTCAACAACAACCGTCGCGATGCAGCCTTGAAGTTCGTCAAATCCCTTCGCGAGTATTTGGTAGAAAAACCTGGAATGGGCAGATACTTCGATACCGAACGTGCATATTACTCATGGCGTGACTACCGCATACCAACCCACATCGCAGCTATGCAGGCTATGCAGCAAACAGGCGATTACTTCGCAGACAGCAATGACTATCTGCTCCAGATGCAACTCTGGCTGCTGCGTCAGAAGCAGACACAGAAATGGGACAGCAACATCAACACCCTTCAGGCTGTTGACCTCCTGCTCACCATTGCACCGGAATCAACAAGCGGAGATATTCGCACTCCATCTGTAGTGATTGGCGACAAACCGCTCACACTCAATGAACAGACAGCAGGAGTTGGTTATACCTGCACTCCTGTGCCAGACGCATTAATTGCCAGCAACACACCGTCTACAGTTACAGTAAGCCTTGATGAATCAACATCATTAGCTACACCTGCATGGGGCTGCATCTACGGACAATGCCTTGAAGAACTTGACCGCGTGGAGAAGTCATCAGGCGATTTAAGTATCAGCACCAAACTCTATGTTGAAGTAAACACAGATAATGGCAAAGAATGGAAGGAAGTAACTGACGGCGATATCCTGCACGTAGGCGACAAGGTTCGTCAGCGCCTCACCATCACAGCCGACCGTGACATGGACTTTGTAGCCATCCGTGCACAGCATCCAGCATGCTTCGAGTCCAAGCGCGTTATCTCAGGCTATCAGAATCTCGGAGGCAGAGGCGGTTATCTCTCACTCCACGACTCGATGTCTGACGTATTCTTCGACCGCTATGTCAAAGGTTCTTCTACCATCGACCTCGAATACTACGTAGCAAGAACAGGTAACTACAGCATGGGTATCGCAACCATACAGTGCAGCTATGCACCACAGTTCTCTGCCCACAGCCAAGGCGTCAGAGTCACCGTAAAATAAAAATCCTAAAAACCTCAACTAAATATGAACAACAACATCAACCGTCGTGGATTCCTAAAGCAACTGGGAATGGGCACAGCTTCCGCCGCAGCACTTTTCTCATTAGGTTCACTTTCATCGTTTGCGGAACGAAAGCAAACCACTACCTCAAGACCACACGAAGGTAAAATGACTTATCGCATAAACCGCCACACTGGTGACAAAGTTTCACTTCTGGGGTATGGAATGATGCGTTTACCACATAAGGGCCGTCAAATCGACCAGGAAATGGTTAACAAAGAAGTTGCCTACGCTTTAGAGCACGGAGTCAACTACTTTGACACGTCTCCACACTACGAAGGCGGCAAATCAGAAAGTTCACTGGGTGATGCCTTGGTGGCAAGCGGTGTGGATCGCAAGAGTTACTATATTGCCACAAAGATGTCCAACTTCGGAGAAAACGAATGGTCGTTGGAAGCATCGAAAGCCATGTACAAACGTTCGATGGAGTACATACACACCGATTACATCGACTATTACCTCCTTCACGGTGTAGGAATGGGGGGCATGAACAATCTAAAATCACGTTTCCTTGACAACGGCGTTCTGGACTTCCTTCTGGAGGAGCGCAAAGCTGGAAGAATTCGAAATCTGGGATTCTCCTATCATGGTGACGTGAAAGTATTCGACTATCTGATTGAAAACACCGACAAATACAAATGGGATTTCGTGCAGATAGAGATGAACTATGTGGACTGGAAACATGCTCACGACATAAACGGCAACAACACCAATGCCGATTACCTGTACAAGCAATGCGAAGACCACGGCATTCAGTGTGTGATGATGGAGCCACTTCTCGGTGGCCGTCTGGCAAAACTGCCAAAGGCATACGCTGAACGACTGAAGGCAAAGCGTCCGAACGACAGCATTGCATCATGGGCTTTCCGCTTCGTAGGAACACAGCCTAATGTGTTAACGGCTCTTAGCGGAATGACTTACATGGAACATCTGGAGGACAACGTAAAGACCTACAGTCCTCTCGACCCATGCACCAACGATGAACTTGCCATGCTGGAAGACATCGCAACCATCATTGCCAACTACCCGACCATTCCTTGTACTGCCTGCGGTTACTGTACGCCATGCCCCTACGGTGTTGACATACCAGGCAATTTCCGCATTTACAACGAGGGTATAAACGAAGGCACCATCGACAACAAAGCTGCATTCGTGGAGGCATACAAGAAAGCCTTGCCGACCGCTGCCCTTGCCGACCAATGTGTAGGCTGTGAGGAATGTCTGTCTAAATGTCCACAGCGAATCCGTATTCCAAGACAGATGGAACGCCTATCTAAACTACTCGAATAAAACGTAACCACCATCCACAAAAAAAGCCCCGACATCGGGGCTTTTTTTTGTGGATTGTTATTTCATCAGGATTTTATTACCATTCTGGATATATATGCCTTTCGAAGGATGAAGGACACGTTGTCCGGCAAGGTTGTAAATTGCACCGTTTACATTTTCAGCCTCAACGTCATTGATGGCAGACGGTATAGATCCGTCATCACTCAGGAACACTTCCTTGAGATATGCATCAGCACTGCCGTCGCTTCCAAACGCTATAATATATATATGTGAAGGGTCAATTTTGCGACCGGAAGCCGTAATCAGGTTCTGCAAGTCGATTGCCACATCCTTTTCATTACTTGTAAACGTACGGATATAAGGTTCTGACCAGATAGTTGTGCCATCGTATATCTTTACCTGAAGATTGCAAGTAGTCTTGCGGGAGAGTTTAACACACAGATAATTGAACGCTGAGAGATCCCAGCCCTGACGATAACGCCAGCCAACGATTCCATCCTTGGAAGTACGGATCTTCTTCTGTTTCAGGTTCACTGTGTTGTTACCGATAATTGAACTGAACTCAGGTTCTGTGAACGGGAAACCGGTAAATACCGGCTCGTCTGGATTCGCGTATGCTTCCTGTGCTTCGTCCAATGACTTGAAATAATCTTCTGGGACAGACAACTCGGTAGTGAACCAGTCAACGTCAATATGACCACCTGTAGCTTTAGTTGAGTAATTGAACAGATAGAATCGCTGTCCCACAAAGAAGTCGAGGGTATAACCCATTGACATGCTCACACCGAAAGACTTATAGCCTGTTTTGGGTTGGTAGCTGTAAAGATAAGAACATGTGTTCTTTCCGAAATTAACCTGAGCACGCAGGTAAATCTGATCGGAAGTCAGTTCTGCACCGGTCTTCTCCTCCTGCAACGTTGGGACTTGGCCATCAAACTTATAACGACAACTATAGAGGTATTTCTTACCATTCACCATCTTCACACCGATAAATGAATATGGGTTCTGGACTACAGCAAGTCCGGCAATATCACCATCCTGCATTCCTGAGAGATCGAATGCTGCAGTACCATAAGATGGAGCATAAGAATCAGAGCTTGTGCCAACGGCTGAGAAACCAAAAATGCGCTGTGAAAGCGATCCGCGGGCATAAACCAGGTTATCAGTTACAGTACATGAGTGCAGGCGCAACCATCCTGGACGTTCGCTCAGGCTCCATGCATCAGGTTGAGGATTGTGGTTCCACTCCCACTGCATACCGAGTGTGTAGCTGTTGAAAGCATCGTTGGTTGGGAGGTAAGTCTTCTCGTAAGTAGCACCAACATTAGGTTTCGGATACTTCTTTCCACCCTCGCTCACATCACGTCCGTTATTGCCGATGATAGGCCATCCGTCTTCCCATACAACCGGCTCAAGGAATGGAATACGGCCGATGGCACCGGCATCCTTGAAGAGAACGGTCCACCATTCACCTGTCTGAGTATCAACCAGAGCGCCCTGGTGAATCTTCTGATTAGCGAACACACGTCCATTGTGCTCCTCGTAAGGTCCCATAGGGTTTTTGCTTCGGAAGATGGTCTGCGAACCTTCAGTTCCACCGTATGTAGCATAGATATAATAGTAGTCACCTATGTGGTACATGTGGCTGCCTTCACAACCATTGCCCACGCTTGCAACCTTTGTGCTGGAGATTTTTGCGAATGTCTTAGGATTGAGTTTGTTTACCCAAATATCACCGATTCCACATGCCACATAAAGATAGCCATCTCCGTTAGGGCCGTCATCAAAAAGCCATCCCGGATCGTGGTAGCCTTCCGACAAGCGGGTTACTTCCCATTCACCTTCAGGGTCTTCAGCTGTGAGCACAATGTGCTGTGCGTCCGACGACCAAGTAGAGCATGGAAAATAGATATAGAACTTACCATCGTGGTAGTTGAGTGTGGAAGCCCACATACCTTGAGAGTAATGGTGCTTACCGTTAAGCAGATTATAGGCATCGTTGTCAAGAATCTGCTTCAGCGGGTTTGCACAGTATTCCCAGTTCACCAAGTCCTTAGACTTCAGCAAGGTACATCCAGGGAAATGGTACATGGTTGTACTGACAAAATAGAATGTGTCGTTAACGCGAATTACGTCACAGTCGGGGAAATCGGCATTGACAATAGGGTTGATAAAGGTGCCGTCACCTTTGTCTGCACTCCATTTGAACTTAAAGTCCTGTGCAGATACACTAAAAGCAACGGTAGCTATCACGAAAATAGCCAAAAGTCTTTTCATCATAAAGTTATTTAGTTTTTAAGTTCTTGAGTTTTTAAGTTCTTGAGTTTTTTTAAGTTCTTGAGTTTTTTCTGCGGGAAAATCGCAGGACACACTACCCTTCCGGATGGCTATTCTTCATTCTTCACTTTTTTGATTTCTTTTTGCAAAGTTAGGCAAAAAGGATATAAATGAATAATGTGTTGTTACGAATAATTACAAATATGTTACATAACCATCGTAAAATCGTTGCAAATTCCAGATAGAATTGTTGCATAGGCAGTTAAAAAGCAAGTTAAGGCAAAAAAAATCAAAAATAAAATTGTAGAACCAAATAAAATACGTAACTTTGCAGCCGATTGTGCCGTAGAGGCTAAATAAAGTTAAAAAGAGAGCCACGTGTGGCTCCGCCCCGCGGACGAAACCGTTTAATAATTATTATCAAAAAAATGTACGTTATCGTAGAAATTAACGGACAACAGTTCAAGGCCGAGGAAGGCAAGCGTCTGTTCGTACACCACATTAAGGATGTGGAAGCACAGGCAACTGTTGAATTCGAAAAAGTCTTGTTGGTTGACAACAATGGCTCCGTGAAAGTAGGAACGCCTACAGTAGAAGGCGCGAAAGTAGTATGTGAAGTGAAATGTCCACTTGTGAAGGGCGACAAGGTATTCGTATTCCACAAGCGTCGTCGCAAAGGTTACCGCAAGTTCAACGGTCACCGTCAGCAGTTCACGGAACTCACAATCAAACAAGTTATTGCTTAACCCCGTAAAGAAAGGAAAGAATTATGGCACATAAGAAAGGTGTAGGTAGTTCAAAGAACGGTCGCGAGTCACATAGCAAACGACTCGGTATTAAACTCTTCGGAGGTCAATTCGCAAAAGCAGGTAACATCATCGTACGTCAGCGTGGAACTAAGCACTATGCAGGCAAGAATGTCGGTATGGGTAGCGACCACACACTCTATGCACTTGTTGACGGAACTATTACATTCAAGCGTGGACGTTTGAATCGTAGCACTGTAAGCGTTGAACCTATCGCAGAGTAAGAGAGATAAATAACACAGTTAGAAACAAGTAATTAATGAAGAGTGAAGAATGAAGAGTGAAGAATGCATTTTACATTAAGCATTCAACATTCAACATTCAACATTCAACTATATAGAATCATGGCAAAAGCTTGTCAAATCACAGGAAAGACATCAATGATAGGAAACAATGTTTCCCACTCTTTGCGTCGTACTAAGCGCACATTCAATGTCAACTTATTCACCAAGAAATTCTACTATGTAGAAGAGGATTGCTGGATTGTACTCAAGGTCAGCGCTGCTGGTCTTCGTATCATCAACCGCATCGGTCTTGACGCTGCACTCAAGCAGGCTGTAGCAAAAGGTCACACAGCTTGGGAAGACATCGAAATCATTGGTTAATTAACAAATTAAAGAATCAAGAACTTAAGATTTTAAGACTCAAAACTTAAGAACTTAAAAACTTAAGAACTTAAAAACTTATAATTATGGCTAAGAAAGCTAAAGGTAACAGAGTGCAGGTAATTCTCGAATGCACAGAGATGAAGGAGAGCGGTCTGCCAGGCACATCTCGTTACATCACAACAAAAAACCGCAAGAACACTCCAGACCGTATGGAGCTTAAGAAATATAACCCAATCCTCAAGCGCGTAACAGTGCACAAGGAAATCAAGTAATAACAATAAGATATGGCAAAGAAAACAGTCGCTACTCTCCAGAACAAGGACGGTCGCTCTTTCACTAAAGTCATTCGTATGTTCAAGTCACCTAAGACTGGTGCTTACGCATTCGAAGAGAAGATGGTTCCAGCTGAATCAGTTAAGGACTATCTGAAGAAGTAATTTGATTCGCACTCAATTCCACACTCTGCGTGTGGTCTTAATCCATACGACACTCCCGATGAACAGAACATCGGGAGTGTTTTTTTGTTTTTCTTTTTTGGTCAATTGAAGTAATTAGCATAAATTTGTAACAACTTCATAATGTAGTTTTGTAATTCGCATATTACTCAATGACCAGATTACTTTTTTTCATATATTTCATCCTTTACTCTTCATTTTTCACTCTTCATTCATCTGCCCTACCCTTTTTCAAGCAATGGACTGTGGACGACGGATTGCTCAATAATCAGATTCTGACCATAACTCAGATGAACTATGGGCAGACTCTGGTGCGTGGAGATTCATGTTTCAGCATCTTCAAGGACGGAAGTTGTATTGTCACATACAAATGTCCATCGGATAAGGCAAAGCAAATTAAGAATTTCCACGGCGGCTATCTTACTTATGTTGACAACGAAAACCATGTATGGATTAAGCAATGGGAAGCGTGCTGGTGTTTCGACTTAACCAAAAAGAGATTTGTAGATTTGTCATCCGTCAGTCTTGATGATGTTTACACAGATCATTACGGTAATTGCTGGCAGTTGGCAGACTCCGTTCTTACTGGAACATACGCAGGAAGAAAGCTGCAAATCGATGTTCACGGATGGAATTCAGAGATTCGTCACACAGAGACTGACAATGACTGTTTCTTGTACATTTTTGACGAAGACGGACTGATTCGCTGCTACGACACTAAGACTTGCAAGCTGATTTACGAGCGAAGAGCCTACCCTTTGGAAGAGAAAGAGGAAAAGCCACTTTCTTCCTCAGCTTTTGCAATAGGCCATGACAGCGCATTCTATCAGTTGCAGAACCAAGGACGAAGCATATTCCTGAAGTTTGATACTCATACACGCACTTGGAGCACGATATTCGACACCTACGACAAACGAGGGTTCCATTCTCTCTGCCTACCCGACTCTACTACAGCAATAATCGGCTGTAGCGCAGGCGTGTGGTTCATAGACCTGAAGTCGGGCAACATGACTCTCTCTACCGATATTCCGCTACAAGGCGGTGACACCCTGCACACAGGAATTAATGCCGTTGCCAATGACGGACATGGAGGTCTTTGGCTCGGCACCTACGGCAACGGGCTGCTTCATGCCGACACCTGGCAGGATATTCCATCGCGCGTACAATATTATATAATGTATCTGTTGGGAGCCATTCTCTGCATAGTTCTGATTGGCTGGTGGTACACCCGCCGCAAGCGTAACCAACGGGAAGCGCAACTCATGGAACGGATTCGCGAACTGATGCAGTCAGTCAATAGCACTACTGAAGACAGATCTGTTTCAGAACCAAAGGACACTTCCGACGAATCTCTTGCAAATAAAGAGCAGGAAGACACCGACACACTGTCCGAAGACGACCGATTATTTATCCAGAAAGCCACAGCATTGGTCGAACAAAACATCAACTCCATGCATGGCTACAACGTAGATGAACTGGCACGCGACATGGCTATGGAGCGCACCGGTCTTTATCGTCACCTCACACGAATCATCAAGCAATCGCCTTCAGCATTCATACATGGAATACGTATGGAGCGAGCCGACAACTTGCTGCGAACTACCAATATGTCAATTACAGATATTGCAGAAAAACTCGGTTTCTCCACACCAAGCTACTTCACTAAGTGCTATAAAAGCTATTACGGAGTCAAACCATCGGAAATCCAGCGTGACAACCAATAAAACAGCCACAAGCACCCAAGTGCCATGTGATTCACGTTTTTAGCATAAGAGTTACCATCTGCAAAGACCTGATAGTCAGCGAGAAATTTTGATGAAAAATATTCTCGTTCCATCAATAGTTTGATGTCGTGGCATCAAACTATTGATTTGCTGACATCAAATAATTGATGACGAAGCATCAACTTTTTGATGACTAATCATCAAATTCTTGATGCCGAACCATCAAATCCACATCATCATCTTCCCATGCATATAGCACCGCCCTGAAGCGCTATAATTACGGTTTTAGTAACTAAAGGACACTGTGGAGGTAACTAATTTACACTGTGGAGAAAAAATATTTTCACCACAGTGTTTTTTTAATTATACTGTGGTGTTTTTCTGAAAACACCACAGTCATTTTTTGAAAACACTTAAGTGGTAGCATAACCAGCAGATTATCAATTACTTTCAAAAGCACATTTTTGCCAAAATCCATTCTTTACGACTAATTGGCATCATCAGAGATTAACACAAATCCAAGAAAAGGTTAAAAAATTTAACAAAAAGACATTGGTGCCCATAAAAATAAAAACGCTATCTTTGTGGACAAGGATTAAAGATATAACAAAAAAAACGGTAATAGGAGATATGTCAACACAGGAAAAATGGAAATGGCAAGAGCCGGGCACTACGTGGAAAGGTGCAGGGTTATACCATATCACATTGACGGTTACGGATCGACAACCTGTGTTGGGCAAACTGATTACACCTAATGGGGATCCGACAAAAGCATGGGTGATGCGCTCGCCTTTTGGCGATTCACTGGTGGACGTGCTGATGTCTATACCTAAGTTTCATCCCGAGGTGCAGGTGCTGCATTTCTGCCTGATGCCTGATCATCTGCATGCTGTGCTGTATGTGCGCCGCACTATGCCTAAAGGCATCGGGGCTTTGGCCAGAGGTTTCTGGCAGGCAGTAAAGAAACTGGGACGTGCCTGCACGGCCTCGTCGTCCTTCATGGTTCCACCTTCTTGCTTTAACCCGAATGACATTCGGAAGAATAACGGAGAAGAGAGCCAAAGCCATAGGCTACAACTCAAAGCAGAGAGCCGAAAACTTCAGGAACTCGCAGCCTCCCTACTTGGCAAAATGGGAGAAGATGATTATTACCGCCTTTCACCTATATTCACAGAGATGCCATTCATACGGCCAATGGCTCGCTACTCTCAACTGCCTAATACCATCCGTTATATTGATATGAACCCGCAACGCTTGGCCACTAAAAGGATTAACCCTGGATTTTTCCGGGTTCAGCAGAATATTACTATAGGCAATCGCAGCTATGATGGTGTGGGCAATGTGGCTTTACTAATGGAGAAACATTATGACACGGTGCACGTAAGGCACGAGATGGTGGAATTGGCTGCACATGGAGACAACAATCGCTTACGCAACTACAAGAATTCATGTGTTCTTAAAGCTCGAGAAGGAACTGTGCTGGTATCGCCGTTCATTTCTCCGGATGAAAAACAAGTAATGCATGTATTGCTCAAAGAACAGCGGCCATTTATCTTGCTGACTGATAATGGTTTTCGCGATTACTACAAACCTTCAGATTTTCTTTTCGATGCCTGTGCCGAAGGTCGTTTGCTGATTCTTAGCCCCTGGCCGTATGACGAAGGGAAAAGGCACATCAGCCGTGCTGACTGCGTTGCGCTAAACTCAATGGCTGAAGAAATCTGCAATGCGCTAAGAAGAGATGACCACGAAGGACTAAGAAGAGATAATCCCGAATAACTAAGAAGAGATTAACCCGAATAACATTCGGGAGAAAAACAAAGAAGAGAAAAAGCAAAGAAGAGGAAAAACAAAGAAGAGAAAAGCTAAGAAGAGAAACGGTGAAGAGATGGCTCACAGGCTCACTACTTGGTCAAATTCCTCATTGACTTCAAGCATCCACTGGGGGAGTTTGGCCTTGGCATTGGCTATTAGCTCTTCGGGCATAGTCTTGTAGAAAGCATAAGCGATAGGGCCGGAAATGGCTCCGAGGGTGTCGGAATCACCACCAAGTGAGATGGCGAGTTTCAGGCAGTCTTCGTAGTCCTTGCTTTCAAGGAAGCAGATAAGTGCGGCTGGTATGGTTTGCTGGCAGGTTTCGTCGAATCGATATCCGGGTTTTATCTCTTCGTATGACAATTCTGCCCATGACGGGTAGTATTCCTTGAGTACTTGTTTGCGGATGTAGTCCTTGTCCTTTCCCTGCATGCCATAGAAGATCGCCAGAGCGGTAGCCACTGCTCCTTTGATACCTTCAGGATGGTTGTGTGTGGGAAGGGCAGTTCTCGTCGCAAGTTCTATACACTCGTCCTTTGTCTTTGCCATAAATCCGGCTGCAGACACACGCATTCCGCTACCGTTTCCGAAGGAATTATATGGCGGGCGGATTTCCCTTGCAATGAGCCATTGTGCGAATCTGCCTCCGAAACCACGGTCAAAGTCTGCACGACAACGTATCCAAAGTGATTTGGCCATATCTATATTATGCAGAAGTGCATCAGCACAGGCAAATGTGCAGACGGTATCGTCTGTATAGGTGTTAGTAGGAAGCAGCAGGTTCACTTCATCATAGTTCTTTGTACGGCCTCCAAATTCATAGGGCTGACCGCCTATATCTCCTATGGCGGCACTTAATAACATGTTCTTCATTGTTGTTTCCTTTCTTTTAAAAAATTAACTTTGTTTATTTTAGGCGGCGTCTCAGCATAGCTCAAATGTATTTTAGCTCTGCATTCAACTTGCACTAAAATTCCAGGCGGAATCCTTTTTGTTTGAGTTCGTTGTAACTTTCCATATTGAAGCGGTAGAGGTTTGCCTCGCGCTTGGGTGTAGGCCATACGGTTTCTTCCAGTTGTGTGAGTATATTGAAATGCAACATTTTCTTGGAAAAGTTTGCACGGTCGAAATGCACATCGAGAATAGCCTCGTAGAGATTCTGCAATTCCCGCATTGTGAATTTCTCTGGAAGGAGCTCAAAACCGATTGGCTCAAAGTGGATACGTTCGCGAAGACGTTTCAACGCCTCTCTCAGTATGCGGTCGTGATCAAATGCCAGTTGCGGAACTTCGTCCAACGCAAACCAAGCAGCCTGAGCAGCGTCATCCCCTCCCTTCACTTCCTGTATGCGTACTAAAGCAAAATAAGCGACAGTAATAATCCGTTCGCGAGGGTCACGTTGTGGATCGCTGAAGGTATGGAACTGCTCAATATAAGCTGTGGAAAGCCCCGTCTCTTCTTTCAGTTCCCTCAAAGCACCTTCCTCGCACGATTCATTCATGTTGACGAAACCGCCAGGGAAAGCCCATTTGCCTTTGTAGGGTTCTATTCCTCTCTCAATGAGTAGCACCTTCAGTTTAATGCCATCGAAACCGAAGATAACACAGTCAGCAGTTACCGCTGGATGAGGATACTTGTAACAGAAATTCTTCTCTCCCATATATTCTTGTGTAAGTTTTACACCGCAAAATTACAATATATATACGAACTGACAAAATAATTTAGGTAAATTTTACACAAGAAGGCTTTTTAAGCATATTTTTGCATTTTTTCTGATTTTTTGTTTGTATTAACTTTTTTCTAATTATATTTGCAATCTATTGTGATACAAAATGAAAGATGGGAAAGATAAGAGGATTTTTTACCAGAGCATGGAACCTCTACTACGATGGTTTCCGGAATATGACAATTGGTAAAACTCTGTGGGTGATAATTATCGTGAAACTTATCATAATATTCATCGTTCTTCGCTTGTTCTTCTTCCCCAACCACATCAAAGAGAATGCAGATGAAGGACAAGAATCTGAATTTGTAGGAAAAGAGCTGATAAGCAGACCCTCCCCTTAGTCCCTCCCAAGGGCGGGGAGTGATTACCTACCATCCGGACAGTTCAAACGACTAAATAACTAACTAATATTATATGATAACACATCTTCTTGACATCGACACAGGAATGATTGACTGGTCGAGAGCGCAATTTGCACTAACTGCCATTTACCACTGGCTGTTTGTTCCACTGACTTTGGGTCTTGCCCTGATTATGGGCATCATGGAAACCATGTACGTGCGTACAGGGGAAGAATTCTGGAAGAAAACGGCTCAGTTCTGGCAGAAACTCTTCGGAATCAACTTTGCAATGGGTATTGCAACGGGTATCATTCTGGAATTTGAATTCGGAACGAACTGGAGCAACTATTCCTGGCTTGTGGGTGACGTATTCGGTGCGCCACTTGCCATAGAGGGAATTGTAGCCTTCTTCATGGAATCGACATTCGTGGCAATTATGTTCTTCGGTTGGAAGAAAGTATCGAAGGGATTCCACCTCACCGCCACATGGCTCACAGGATTGGGTGCTACGATTTCCGCATGGTGGATTCTCGTTGCAAACTCATGGATGCAATATCCCGTGGGACAGGAATTCAATCCTGACACCGTTCGCAACGAGATGGTTAGTTTCGCAGACATTGCATTGTCGCCTGTGGCTGTGGACAAATTCTTCCACACGGTTATCTCCGCTTGGGTTCTTGGCGCAATCTTCGTTGTAGGCGTGAGCGCATGGTATCTGATTAAGAAAGTACATATAAAGTTCGCTAAATCGAGTCTCAAGATAGGTGCAATCGTCGGTTTGTCGGCATCGGTATTGGCAGCCATCAGCGGTGACCACTCAGCATATACAGTTGGACAGACACAACCAATGAAACTGGCTGCGATGGAAGCTCTCTATAATGGTGGTAAGGATCAGTCGCTGACTATCTTCGCTGCTGTGAATCCGTTCAAGCAGCCCGACTATGCTAATGAGGAAGAGCCAGGAATGAAGATTGCCATTCCTAATATGCTGTCATATCTCGCAACTCATGATTTCCACGGATTTGTTCCTGGCATCAACGACATCATAAATGGATATACGAAGGAAGACGGCACAGTTGAACTGCCTCTGGAAGTAAAAATCCAAAGAGGTAAGGCTGCCATCACAGCACTTCAGGACTACCGTCTGGCAAAGAAACACGGCGATGAAGAAGTGATGGCTCAAGAGGCAGAGATTATCAAAGACAATATCAAGTATTTCGGTTACGGATATATCAGCAGCCCTGATCAGATTGTGCCTTACGTTCCTGTCTGCTTCTACGCTTTCCGCATAATGGTAGGCGGCGGATGTCTGTTCATCCTGCTCTTTGCTCTCCTGCTCTTCTATCTGCGCAAGAACAAGGACATTCTCAAACCTCGCTGGCTGCTATACTCGGCATTCTGGTGCATTCCGCTGTCATACATCGTAAGTGAATGTGGATGGCTGGTTGCAGAATTCGGTCGTCAGCCATGGACTATTCAGGACATGCTGCCTACATGGGCAGGAGTGAGTGAATTGCCATCAGGCTCAGTAATCACAACCTTCTTCATCTTCCTTGCCCTCTTCACCACCCTACTCTGTGTAGAATTCAGCATCATGCGCAAGGAAATCAAGAAAGGGCCACAACTTTAACCCATAAACTATTCATATACATGGATTATACTTTCTTACAACACTATTGGTGTTTTATCATTGCCCTGCTTGCGGCAATTCTCGTGTTCCTGATGTTTGTACAGGGCGCTAATTCACAGATATTCCAGTTAGGAAAAAGCACCGAAGAACGCCGTATAGTGATAAACTCCACAGGTCGCAAGTGGGAATACACATTCACCACACTTGTTACTTTTGGCGGTGCATTCTTTGCAGCCTACCCTCTGTTCTACAGTACAAGTTTCGGAGGAGCTTACTGGCTGTGGACATTGATATTGATTTCATTCGTGATTCAAGCTGTAAGCTATGAATTCCAGAACAAACAAGGCAATAAACTGGGAGCACGTACTTTCCAAATTGCTCTTGTGATTAACGGTTATATCGGTCCGTTCCTTCTGGGTGTGGCTGTTGCAACGTTCTTCACTGGTGCGAACTTCATCGTTGAACGCGACAATATCTACAACCTGGCTAACCCAGTCGTAAGCAAATGGGCAAACGGAAGTCACGGTCTTGATGCATTGTTTAACATCTGGAACATTGTATTCGGTCTTGCAGTAGTATTCTTGTCACGAATCCTCGGCAATCTGTACACACTAAACAATATCGAGGACTACGAAATCAGCATGAGAAACAAGAAGATGCTCATCATCAACGACATCTGCTTCTACCCTCTTTTCATCGCATTCATCTTCCATGTTCTGACAAAGGATGGCTTGTCATTCGATATCAAGACAGGTGAGATATACACTGAATCACAGAAATACCTGCACAATCTGTTCCAGTATCCTGTGATATTAGTGGTTTTCCTTGTAGGTGTGGCATTGGTCCTGCTCGGCAGCTTATTCCCACTTAAAGTAACACGTGCTGACGGCACTCCATGCATCCGTGGAATCTGGCCTGCAAGTATCGGAACGATATTTGTTGTGACAACTTTGCTTCTGTGTGCTGCATGGTTCAACACAGCATACTATCCTTCAAACATTGATCCTTCATATTCGCTGACCATGCAGAATTCATGCAGCAGCGAATTCACACTAAGGACGATGTTCTATGTGTCGTTACTCATACCGTTCGTGCTGCTATACATAGTCAAGGCTTGGCGCAGCATGGACAAGGAGAAACTTACTCGCGAGGAAATTCAAGGCGAGGAACATTTGTATTAAAAGAAATAAAAAAAAGCGTGAAGCGGTTTCCGCTTCACGCTTTTTTTATTTTAAATTCTAATAACCTGATTGACATCGGGAACTTTCTTAAGTTCGGATATCAAGGTGTCAACTTCACTTGTGTCGTGTGCAAAGAGTTGGATGTTACATTCGAAGATGCCATCGTTGCACTCCACTGTAAGTTTGTGCATATTCACATTGAGCTGAGTGGAAATCACCACAGTCAATTCGTTGAGCATACCCACTCGGTCTAATCCCTTAATGAATATATCCACAGGGAAGAGCATAGTACGGTTCATCTTCCACTGGGCAGCAAGAATGCGGTTGCCACGATTTGCTTTTAGCTTCATGGCATTTGGACATTGAAGCTTGTGAATCGTAATGGTGTTCTTTTCATCAATATACCCCATCACCAAATCACCAGGGATGGGTTTGCAGCAATCTGCAAGGGTGTATTTATTCTGAATTGTATCCTCAGTCAGTTCGAGGGTCTGCTTGCGGTTGAAATTCTTATCGACAACGAGTTTCTCATCGGTTTTCTCCTGTGCCTTGGGTTTGCGTCCGAATGAGAAGAGACGTTTCCAGCCGCTGCTGTTGTTACGACCCTTGAGCAGGTTCACATCTGTCTGGTCGAGTGTGATCTGTCCATAACCGATACCAATACTCAAAGCCTCAGGTTTAGTGACTCCATGTAACTTACAAAGTTTGTCAAGGTTGTCGGGCGAACGGTACAGTTCATTCTTCTTCAGGAACTCATCAAGCAGTTTGTCGCCCTGAATACGAGCATCGCGGTCTTCCTTGCGCAGCATCGCCAGAATCTTAGTCGTTGCCTTTGCCGTAGTAGCGATGTTGAGCCATGAGCGTTCCACTCTCAACGACTTGGATGTCAATACCTCAACCTGGTCTCCACTATTGAGCTTATGTCCCAAGGAGACGAGTTTGTGGTTGACCTTCGCGCCAATGCAATGACTGCCCACAAATGTATGAATGGTAAATGCAAAGTCAAGCACGGTACTGCCTGCCGGCATGGTGCGCATCTCGCCCTTCGGGGTAAAAACGAATATCTCGGAGGCAAAAAGATTAAGTTTTATGGTATCGAGGAAATCCATAGCATCCGGCTGAGGATCATCAAGGATTTCCTTAATGGTGTTAAGCCATTTATTAAGTTCGTCTTCACTATCGAGCTGACCCTGCTCTCCTTCCTTGTATTTCCAATGCGCTGCGAATCCCTTCTCTGCGATATCATCCATGCGGCGGCTACGAATCTGCACTTCAATCCATCGTCCCTGGTCAGACATCAAGGTAACATGAAGTGCCTGATAACCGTTTGTCTTAGGATGGTGCGCCCAGTCGCGCAGACGGTCAGGGTGATAAGAATAGATTTCCGTGAGCATAAGGAAGATATCGAAACACTCCTTTACTTCAGTCTTCTTGCTTTTAGCATCGAAGATGATACGTACAGCCAGAATGTCGTAAATATCCTCATAGTTCACATGCTTGGTCTGCATCTTATGCCAGATGGAATAAGGTGTCTTGACACGAGCCTTAATCTCATAGCCGATTCCCATCTCATCCAGTTTCTCACGGATAGGAGCTGTGAACTCAGCAAAAACAGCATTACGTTCAGTTTCAGAATTAAGGAGTCGCTGTTCAATTTCAGCATATTCAGCAGGATGCTCATATCTAAAGCTAAGATCTTCGAGTTCAGTCTTTATGGTATTAAGTCCCAAACGGTTGGCAAGTGGAGCATAGATGTAGAGAGTTTCTCCAGCAATCTTGTACTGTTTGTTCTTTGCTTGCGAACCGAGGGTGCGCATATTGTGCAGACGGTCGGCAATCTTGATAAGAATCACACGGATGTCATCGCTCATAGTGAGCAGAAGCTTCTTGAAGTTCTCCGCCTGAGCAGAAGCATTGGCACCGAAGATACCACCTGCTATTTTTGTCAATCCGTCAACAATCTGTGCGATTTTCGGTCCGAACATATTCTCTATGTCCTCGACCGTGTATTCAGTATCTTCAACAACATCGTGAAGTAATGCTGAGCATATGGAAGTACTACCCAGACCTATCTCCGAGCATACAATCTGTGCGACCGCGAGTGGGTGCATGATATAGGGTTCGCCCGACAAACGGCGCACACCTTTATGAGCATGTTTGGCAAAGTTGAAAGCCTTGGTTATGATTTCGACCTTCTTGCGATGCGGACTTGCCAAATACGATTCCAAAAGGTGTTGAAAAGCCTCTTCGACCATAAGGTCTTCCTGGTTCAGCACTTCATTGTCATGTTTTTCATCTGCCATAAGCTACTATGCTATTTTACACGAATTTTTTGACCTGGACGTATAGTTGAGCCTTTGATTCCGTTCATCTTTCTCAGTTTTTCAACTGTTGTACCATTCTGCGCAGCAATTTTGGACAAGGTATCTCCACTACGCACAGATACAGATTTGGTAGTGTTCTGACGAGATGAACGGGTGTTGCGACGTGAAGAACGTGAAGACTGAGTATTTCGGGTATTCTGACTACCAGAACGTGAATACCAGGAGTTGTTGTTGGTTGTTGTTGCCGTCACAACCGACTCGGTACTTTCAGAAGTATCCGAATTGTCGGATGCTGCAAGCTCCGAAGTATTCAGAGGCATTACAGAAACTTCGGAATTCTCAGTATTCTCATTCTCTGACGAAGATGAGTTGTTATTAGAAGATGAGTTGTTATTATTTGTAGTAGAGGAAATTCGTCCTCCGTAAATCATATCCTCCTTGGTGATGAATGACTCAATAGCCTGTGCCGGGAGACGGACAGCATAGTTCTGAGGAACAATATCGCGACGGTACTGAGGATTAAGTGAACGCAACTCGTCGATTGTCACATTACAAATGGATGCGATATTAACAAGTTTGGCATCGTGAGCTACGACTATAGTGTCAGACTCTGCCGGAAGAACTGCATCCATTGGTGTGATGCCGTGCTCGCAATAGAAATTCATGATATAGGTTGCAGCGATAAATGCCGGAACATAACCACGAGTCTCATTGGGCAGATAATTGTAAACATCCCAGAAAGTAAGGGATTTACTGCCACCAGCACGAAGCAATGCTTTCTGCACATTATACGGTCCGCAGTTATATGCTGCGATGGCAAGACTCCAGTCGTTGAACATCTTGTAGAGGTCGCTAAGGTATCTTGCTGCTGCATCACTTGACTTGATAGGGTCTCGGCGTTCATCAACGAGAGTATTTACCTCCAGACCATACTGCTTGCCTGATGCAATCATAAACTGCCAAAGACCTGCAGCTCCAGCTCTGGAAGTGACGCCAGGACGAAGACCAGACTCAATCACAGGCAGGTACTTCAGTTCGAGTGGAAGGTTATAACGCTCAAGAGCCTCCTCGAACAAAGGCATATAGAAATTAGATGCGCCCAACATCACAGATACAGAACGTTTCATGCGATTGCTGTAAGTATCTATGAACTTGCGAGTGATGTCGTTGAGAGGCATATCTATGATTGTAGGTATGCGAGAGAGGCGATCAATCAGAATCTGATCGTTATACGATGTTGTACGGGTTGCTGATGAGCCAGCAGAAAGGTTTGTACGGTTAGTGTATTCTCGCAACAGTTCCTCTTCTGTCACAGACATTCCGTCGGGCAACTCAAACCGTTCGGTAGAGTTGCTGTCAGAAACAACCACAACATCGTTCTGTGCTGTAGCTGTGATTGACGAAACAATTGATAGGATAAGGATATTAAGTAATTTTATCTTCATAATCTCAAATTTTTAGAACGTAAGTGAGCACTGAACACCATAGGACTGGTTTCTTAACATAGGCAGCCGTTGGGCCGTGCTATTATCATTGATAATCGATGGACGAATCTTCATACTGAGGTCGGGGCTGATGTCAAAACTCGACAGTTCTGCATCGACATAAGCATCAATAATCGACAAGGCATAAACACCAATCAAGCAGAAAATACTCAAATCGCGATATCTTCGATAGAAGTCCTTTTTACGCTTAAAAAGTGTCTTCAGGCGCTCGGCATTGGCCTCAGCATCATAAGTCGGAGGCAGGAAATTGACATAACTCTTGGTGTCGGGATTGGTATCCATTATGTCAATATATGCCTGTGAATAATCACGATACATTGTGTTATTCCAGTTAAGGGCATATAGACATCCGAGGAATCCTCCGTAGAAAAGAGGCAGTTTCCAATACTTACGGTTGTAAATCTGTCCTCCGCCCGGAAACACAATAGACAGCCACAAAGCCTTCTTGGGATCCGGCATCCAATTTGGCTGTTCTATTGCCACTGGCTCTGTTTTGAGAATAGCATCACCCGAGGTCAGGATAACAGAATCTGTTTCTATATCCAGATACACCGAGTCCGACATCTCTTGAGAGTGCGCATCAGATACTGGAATACACAGAATGACTGCTAATAATATGCTGATTCTCAAAAATCCCATGCCTTCAGTTTATGACAACAATGCGATTATTCTATTGAAATCTTCTTCGTTGGCAAATGGGAGAACCAGTTTGCCTGAGCCTTTGCTGGTGCAGGACACCTTCACTTTGGTGCCAAATTTGCTGGAAAGACTCTTCTGTGCTGAGATATAGTTCTCAGACAAAGCTTGCTTGCTTCCACCAGCCTGCTTTGTAGGTACTTTACCGTCGTTTAAATCACGAATTATTTCCTCAACGCGACGTACGGAATAGCCTTTCTGCTGAATTTCCTTGAAAAGACGAACTTGCTGCTTAGGATCTTCAAGTGAGAGCAATGCACGAGCATGACCTGTGTCGATCTGATGATTCTGAAGAGCCACCTGAACCTGTGCAGGCAGTTTCAGAAGACGCAGGAAATTAGCAACAGTAGTACGTTTCTTGCCAACACGTTCAGACAGTTTTTCCTGGGTAAGTCCATACTGGTCGATAAGATGCTGATATGCAAGCGCAATCTCCACAGAGTTCAGGTCCTGACGCTGGATATTCTCAATAAGAGCCATCTCCATCACATTCTCATCATCTGCTGTACGGATGTAAGCAGGAATGGTTTTGAGATGAGCACGCTGAGAAGCACGCCAACGACGTTCGCCAGCAATAATCTGATATCTGCCATTCTCCATCTGACGCAGAGTGATTGGCTGGATGATGCCTATCTCAGAAATTGAATCGGCAAGTTCCTGCAATGACTCCTCGTCGAATTCGCGACGTGGCTGATTGGGATTTGCATCAATCAGAGTTATATCTATTTCATTGATTGTAGACGAGCCTTCGGTGCGGATATCTTCTGTGGATATCAATGCATCAAGGCCACGTCCCAATGTTCCGAATTTCTTTTTTACTGCCACAGTATTTAGTTCTTGAGTTTTTAAGTTCTTTACTTAGCGTTATTGTCAATAACTTCCTTAGCGAGAGCCAGATAGTTCTTGGCACCGGTAGATGTCACATCGTACAATATACATGGAATACCATGACTCGGAGCCTCACTCAGTTTGACATTACGCTGGATTACTGTCTTGAACACAAGTTCCTGGAAATGACGCTTAACCTCCTCGTAGATTTTATTTGCAAGTCTCAGGCGAGAATCAAACATAGTAAGGAGGAATCCTTCAATTTCAAGTTTCGGATTAAGACGAGACTTGATAATTTTGATTGTCTGAAGGAGTTTGCTGATTCCTTCAAGCGCAAAGTACTCACACTGAACAGGAATTATCACAGAATCAGCTGCCGTAAGGCAGTTGGTAGTGATAAGTCCAAGCGAAGGAGAGCAGTCAACCAAGATGAAGTCATACTCACCACGAAGCGGTTCGAGCAACTGACGAAGCACTACTTCACGATGGTTCATGTTAATCATTTCCACTTCTGCGCCAACCAGATTGATGTGGCTCGGAATGATGTCAAGGCCATCGATGTCGGTAGTGAAAATTGCCTCATGAGGATCTATCACCGCTTCGCTGCTGTTAGCAGCATGAGCAACCGCACTGATAATGCAGTCGTAAATAGAGGTGTCAACTTGTTGTATATCTACGCCCAAACCAGAAGAGGCATTTGCTTGTGGATCTGCATCAACGACTAGTACTTTCTTCTCCAAAGTAGCCAATGATGCAGCCAAATTGATGGTAGTAGTTGTCTTTCCTACTCCACCCTTCTGATTTGCCAATGCAATAATTTTTCCCATTATGCTTTCTTATTTATTTCTTCTCCGCAAAAACGGATTTCTATTGAATAGCTAACAATCTGCAAATTTACAACTTTTCAACGTAATATTGCCTATTTAAACCTTTAAATTCCCTCAAATAATGTTAAGGAAGGGACGCACCTCAGCAAAGCATGGATATAGATATTTTCATCATTTAGAATTTGTATATCCTGCCGTACGGAGAATATCAATTACCCTATCACGAAAATCTCCTTGGACAAGAATCTCGCTATCCTTAACGCTTCCGCCTGTTCCACAGCGGGTTTTCAGCATCTTTCCAAGCGCCTTCATATCATCATCCGTTCCCACAAAGCCACTGACAATCGTAACTACTTTACCGGCACGATGGTTCTTCTCAATCCTTACTCGGAGTTTCTGCTGAGCAGGCTGAAGAGTTTCTATTTCCTCATCAGCGGAATCGTCATTGTATTCAAACTGCGGATTTGTAGAAAAAACAACTCCCAATCTGGATTTCCAGTCATTATCTTTCATAAATGAGTTTTTGAGTTCTTAAGTTTTTAAGTTCTTGAGTTCTTAAGTTCTTGAGTTTTTTCAGTTCTAACGAGTTGATTAAAACACAAAAAGTTAACTTTATTCTTTCAAAAGTTAACTTTTATTGCGTGTTTTACAACAAATCTAACAATTTATCGTAAAACTCTGGGTCTAAATAATTTATTGAGGGCGGCTATAGTTTGGAGCCTCACTTGTAATAATCACCTCGTGTGGGTGGCTTTCCTGTACACCGGCATTTGTGATTCGGGTAAACTTGGCATTATGAAGAGCTGCTATATCCTTTGCTCCGCAATAGCCCATACCTGAACGCAAACCACCAACAAGCTGATAGATAACTTCCTGTACTGTGCCCTTGTAAGGAACACGTCCTGCAATTCCTTCAGGAACGAGTTTCTTCACTTCAGATACTCCTGATTGGAAGTAGCGATCCTTGGAACCGTTCTCCATTGCTTCGAGCGAACCCATTCCACGATATGACTTGAACTTACGGCCGTTGAAGAGAATTGTCTCTCCTGGTGCCTCCTCTGTTCCTGCTACAAGCGAACCGATCATGACACAAGTTCCACCTGCAGCGATTGCCTTAACGATGTCACCACTATAGCGAAGGCCGCCGTCAGCGATAAGAGGTACGCCTGTGCCTTCAAGTGCCTTAGCTACATCATATACTGCTGAAAGCTGAGGAACACCTACTCCGGCTACGACACGTGTTGTACAAATACTACCAGGACCGATACCAACCTTCACTGCATCCGCACCTGCTTCGACAAGCATACGTGCAGCCTCACCTGTAGCGATGTTTCCGACAACGATATCCACATTTGGGAAGGCAGCCTTTGCTTCGCGTACCTTTTCAATAACACCCTTAGAGTGTCCGTGAGCTGTATCGATGACAATAGCGTCAACTCCAGCATTCACCAATGCGGTCATACGCTCGAAGGTGTCTGCTGTGACTCCAACGCCCGCCGCAACACGCAGACGACCTTTGTCGTCCTTACATGCCATTGGTTTATCCTTTGCCTTGGTAATATCTTTATATGTGATAAGACCAATGAGATGGTTTTCATCGTCTACTACTGGGAGTTTCTCAATCTTATGCTTCATGAGAATCTGCGCAGCCTTTTCCAAGTCGGTCTGCTGATGAGTAACTATAAGATTCTCCGAGGTCATAACCTCATCAATCTTACGTGACATCTTTGTCTGGAAACGAAGGTCACGGTTTGTTACGATTCCCACCAAACGGTTTTCGTCGTCAACCACAGGAATACCTCCAATGTGGTATTCTGCCATCATTCCGAGGGCATCACCTACGGTAGAGCCGCGGCGGATGGTCACAGGAGCGTAAATCATGCCGTTTTCAGCACGTTTTACGATAGCGACCTGGCGTGCCTGCTCCTCAATCGACATATTCTTGTGAATAACGCCGATACCACCTTCACGGGCGATAGCAATAGCCATAGCAGCTTCTGTCACAGTGTCCATAGCGGCTGTAACAAAAGGTATGCGCAAATCAATGTTACGGGAAAACTTGGTTGAAAGGGATACTTCACGTGGAAGGACTTCGGAATAGGCTGGAACCAACAGCACATCATCGAAGGTAAGACCTTCCATAACTACTTTTTCTGCAATAAAAGAAGACATGTGTTTCAGATTTTATTGCATGCAAAGTTAAGTATATTTTTTCAATATACAAAGACTGTGTAATGATTTTAATGGAAATAAATAGATTTTAACAAGAAAGCGGTTAATTTGCCATCTCACTGATGAATTTTATGCGCACTAATCTGATTTCATCCTCAGTATAGTCTGAATCCAGATTATTCATTGCGGTGTCAATGTCATCAGTTTCACTTTCACGGAAATACTCGTAGATATCATCAACCCTGTCTTCATCCATCACTTCCTCGAGGAAGTAATCGATGTTAAGCTTCGTGCCGCTATAGACAATTGCCTCAATTTCGTCAAGCAGGTCACTGAAATCAATGCCTTTCACCAAAGCGATGTCGTCAAGTGCCACCTGACGGTCTATGCTCTGAATAATGCTGACTTTTAATTTTGATTTATTTGCCACGGTACGTACTCTGATATCTGTTGGACGTTCTATGTTGTTTTCTTCACAATGTCGTTTGATGAGTTTGATAAACTCTCCGCCATAGCGTTTGGCTTTACCGGCTCCAACCCCTGGAATGTTCTGCAGCTCCTCAAGTGTGATTGGGTATAGTGTTGACATTGCATCCAGGGAATTGTCCTGGAAAATAACATAGGGTGGAACATCCAGTTTCTTAGATAAAGAACGGCGCAAGTCGAGCAGCATGGAATGAAGTTCCATATCTGCTCCACCACCCACCGAAGCAGGCTCCTCGTAGTCGTCGTTGAAATCATTGTCCTCCATAACCATGAACGGGACAGGATTTTTCAAGAACGCCTTACCGTCCTTAGTGAGTTTCAGAAGTCCGTAGTTCTCAACATCTTTGCGTAAATAGCCGGAAAGCATGGCTTGGTTAATCACCGCATTCCACATAGTTTCCTCTACTTCTGAACCGTCGCCGAACATCGGAAGTTTATCATGCTTGTGAGCAAAGATTGTTTCGGTTTCGTTACCACGAAGCACATCTATTATATATTGTGCCTTGAAATTCTCCTTCACGGCAACAACAGCCTGCAGAAGCAACAGGAGTTCATTCTGTGCATCTGTCTTCTTCTTAGGATGGAGACAATTGTCACAGTTGTCGCAGGAATCCGGTTCATAAACCTCACCAAAATAGTGGAGAAGCAACTTACGACGGCACACAGAGGACTCGCAGTAGTTTGCTGTTTCCTTCAGCAACTGCCTGCCTATATCCTGCTCTGCCACAGGTTTACCCTCCATAAACTTCTCCAGTTTCTGAAGGTCCTTACGTGTAAAGAATGCTATGCATTTTCCTTCACCGCCATCTCTGCCGGCGCGTCCTGTTTCCTGATAATAGCCTTCAAGGCTCTTTGGTATATCATGATGAATGACGAATCTCACGTCTGGTTTGTCAATACCCATACCGAAAGCGATTGTAGCTACAATCACATCGATACGTTCCATGATAAAGTCATCCTGAGCCTGCGAACGAACTGATGGTTCCAGACCTGCATGATATGCTGCAGCCTTGATATTGTTTGCCTTAAGAATATCAGCGAGTTCCTCCACATTCTTTCTGCTAAGACAATATATAATACCGCTCTTGCCTTCGTTCTGCTTGATGAACTTGATAATATCCTTGTCAACGTCCTTGGTCTTAGGTCTTACCTCGTAATAGAGATTGGGGCGGTTGAACGAAGACTTGAAGTCCTTGGCATCAAGAATTCCAAGATTTTTCTTTATGTCTGTACGCACCTTGTCTGTGGCTGTAGCCGTAAGGGCAATCACGGGAGCATCGCCAATTTCATTGATAATTGGTCTGATGCGGCGGTACTCTGGGCGGAAATCGTGTCCCCACTCCGAAATACAATGAGCCTCGTCGACTGCATAGAAGGAAATGTTCACAGAACGCAAGAACTCAACATTCTCTTCCTTGGTGAGAGACTCAGGGGCAACATACAGCAATTTGGTTTTACCTTCAAGCACATCCTGCTTAACTTGCTCTATACTTGAGCGGTTGAGTGATGAATTGAGGAAATGGGCCACATTGTCCTCTTCGCTGTAGTGTTTTATTGCGTCTACCTGATTCTTCATCAACGCAATAAGCGGCGATATCACTATCGCAGTTCCATCCATAATGAGAGCAGGCAACTGATAGCAAAGAGACTTGCCGCCACCAGTTGGCATAAGTACAAAGGTGTTGTTGCCAGACATCAGATTCTTGATGATGGCCTCCTGATCGCCTTTGAAAGAATCGAATCCGAAATAGTATTTCAGATGATCTTTCAATGTATTCTGCTTCTTCACCATGGTTGTAGTCAGGATTTATAAAGGTTTATAATAACTCTCGTTTTATGGACGCCTTTCACGCTTATCACTCAGCGAGCACATTGAGTTTCTCGATTTGTTTCTTGGCGTAGTCGAGTATGACTTCGTATTCAGAAACTTTCTTTGCGGGAATCTCAAACATTGGATCCATCATGATAGTTTCAACGATTGAACGCAATCCGCGTGCTCCCAGTTTGAACTCTATGGCCTTGTCAACTACAAAATCAAGTACATCATCACCTATTGTCAACTTCACTCCGTCCATTTCAAACAGTCGGATATACTGTTTTACTATGGAGTTCTTTGGTTCTGTAAGTATTGAGCGCAGCGCCTCACGGTCAAGCGGTTCAAGGTGTGTCAGAATCGGCAAACGTCCGATAATCTCAGGTATAAGTCCGAAAGACTTCAGGTCCATCGGGGCAATATACTTCATGATGTTGGACTTGTCAATCTTCTGAACATTCTTCACTGCATCAAAACCCACTACGTGAGTGTTAAGACGCTGGGCTATTCGCTTCTCTATGCCGTCGAATGCACCTCCGCAGATGAAGAGGATGTTCTTTGTATCAACTTGGATGAACTGCTGCTCAGGGTGCTTGCGTCCACCGTATGGAGGAACGTTTACCACACTTCCTTCCAACAGCTTCAGCAGTCCCTGCTGCACTCCTTCACCGCTCACATCTCGTGTGATTGACGGATTGTCGCCCTTACGTGCGATTTTGTCTATCTCGTCGATAAATACTATTCCCTGTTCTGCGCGTTTCGGATCGTAGTCACATTCCTGCAACAATCTTGACAACAGACTCTCCACATCCTCTCCCACATATCCGGCTTCAGTCAGCACTGTGGCATCGACGATGGTAAACGGCACAAGGAGCATCTTGGCAATGGTCTTCGCCAACAGGGTCTTACCTGTTCCCGTGCTACCGACCATTATGATGTTCGACTTCTCCAGTTCAACCTCGTCGTTCTGCTTCTTATTGTTGTCGCGCAGTCGCTTATAGTGATTATAGACAGCAACCGACATTGCTTTCTTGGCTTCATCCTGCCCTATCACATACTGATCAAGGTAAGCCTTAATCTCTGTCGGCTTCGGCAGTTTCTTTTCTTCGAAAGAATTCTTGGAAGCTTTCTTGGAATGAGCATTACCGGCAAGGATTTCGTTCACCTGCTCTGCACACTCATTACAGATACAGGCATTCAGCCCACTAATCAGAATGTCAACCTGATCCTCAGTTCTTCCGCAAAAATCACACTTCTGTTTTATCCCTTTTGCCATCTTGCAATTTACTTCTTATTTACCAGTACCTGGTCAATCATTCCATACTCCTTAGCCTCTTCTGCTGTCATCCAGTAGTCACGGTCGCTGTCAGCCCACACCTTGTCAAAATCCTGACCAGAGTGATTAGCTATAATCTGGTACAGTTCCTTCTTAAGTTTCTGTATCTCCCGTGCGGTAATCTCGATGTCGCTGGCCTGTCCTTGTGCACCGCCCATCGGCTGATGGATCATCACACGGCTGTGTGGCAAAGCAGAGCGCTTGCCCTTAGCTCCGGCAACAAGCAATACTGCAGCCATTGATGCAGCCATACCTGTACAGATAGTCTGTACGTCGCTGTTGATAAACTGCATTGTATCATATATACCCAAACCAGCGCTTACGCTTCCGCCAGGAGAATTGATATATACACTAATGTCTTTTCCGCTATCCACAGAATCGAGGTAGAGCATTTGTGCCTGCAGCACATTAGCTGTATAGTCATTCACTTCTGTTCCCAGGAAAATGATGCGGTCCATCATAAGACGTGAGAACACGTCGAGTTGAGTAACATTAAGTTGTCGTTCTTCAAGTATATATGGATTGAGATATCCAGCCTGTGATTTAATAACATCATCGAGAACCATACTGTTCACTCCGAGGTGTCCAGTAGCATATTTTTTGAAATCTTGAATCATTTTGATGTATGTTTTTATAGTAAAAAAGCCGGCTACTGTGCCAAGTGAATACAAAGATATAAAAAAGTTGCAAGCATTTTTACATACCTGCAACTTTTTTTATGTATTTAAGAAATTTTAAGTTTTCCTCTTATGCAAACAACTTGTTGAATTCCTCTGTAGTAACATCCTTAGTATTGAGAGTTACCATCTCCTTCAGGGCTGTTCCAAGTTTGATTTCAATAGCGCGGTCGATGAGGTTGTCAACTGTTTCGCGCTTCTTCATCATTTCCTTAACAGAGTTATCGATGTACTCTTCTGGGATGTTCAGCATGCCATACTGAGCGAACTGCATGCGAGTAACTTCCTTAGCCATTTCGATAACGTCATTGTCTTCTACCTTCACCTTGGTCATTTCAACAAGCTGTTCCTTGATGAGGTGCCAAGTGAGTTCTTCGATGCTCTTATCGTAGTTGTCCTCAACTTTCTGCTCGTCATTCTTTGCATTGGCAAGCATAATACGCTTGAGCTTCTCATCTGGGAATTTCAGCTTACCGATCTTCTCTGTAACATACTTGCGGATGTCGAGAAGGAACTTGTAGTCTGCATCCTTGGCAAACTGGTTTTCAATCTGCTCCTTGATTTTAGCAGAGAATTCCTCAGCTGAAGTAACAGTACCTGCTGGGAAAACTGTGTCGAACAGTTCCTGATTCAGTGGCCCTGGTACGTAGCGAGTGATTTCGGAAATCTGGAAGTTGAAGTCGCCTTTGTATTCAGCAGCCTTTTCCTTCTCAACCTTAAGAAGGCTTGCGAGTTCAGCCTCGCTGCCGTCGTAAGCCTTGAAAGGATTGAACTTAACGATATCGTTTGGCTTAGCATTCTCGAACAACTTCTTCTGGTCGTCGTTCTTGAAATACTCAGGAAGCATAACTACTGCCTCTGCTGTAACACCACCATCAACGGCATTGCCCTTGGCATCGAGTTCAGTAACTGTTCCCTTAACCATATCGTTGTCCTCGTAAGAGTCAACCTTCTCATAGTTTCCACCACGCTGACGGTACATCTGCACCTGGTTGTCGATCATTTCGTCGCTAACTTTAACATGATAGAAATCCACTTTGTCCTTCTTGCTGAGTTCAACCTTGAATTCAGGAGCAATAGCAAGGTCGAAAGTGAAAGTGAATGTGTTACCGTCAACAAGTTCGATATTGTTGTTTGCATCGGTTGGCAATGGTTCGCCAAGCATATTCACTTTATTGTCGCGAATATAGTTGTAGAGGTTATCCTGCAACAGTTTGTTAACCTCTTCGGCCAAAATTGACTGTCCGTACTGCTTCTTGATAAGTCCAGCTGGAACCTTACCTGGGCGGAAACCAGGCATTGATGCTTTCTTGCTGAAATCCTTAATGGCTTTAGCCACATTTTCTTCATAGTCTGCAGGCTCAATGACTGCTGTGATGGTTGCATTGAGTTCGTCTGCCTTTTGCAATGAGATATTCATCCTCTTTCTTGTTTTTTATATTTACTTCTTAAAAATGATAATCTATTGTATATCTGTGCCTTTTGTATAGAGCTGGCGCAGAAAACGAGTGCAAAGTTACGACTTTTTGCTGACACGACAAAACAAACACATTATTTTATTATATACGCCAGCTTTGAATCTGTGTAATTTTTCTTAAATTTGCAGCCGGATTTCCAAACAACATATTTCAATTATGAAAAAAACCTCATTATTTGTTCTTTCATCCATACTACTACTTGTTTCATGCAAGAACGAGCCTCAATTCCATATTAACGGAGAATTCAAGAATGCTGCCGACAGCACAGTTTTTCTCTATGCCCTGACTGATGACGGGAAGCAGGAGGTATTGGATTCTGTTCTTATTGAAAGCGACGGAGCTTTCTCCCTGTCAGGCAAATCACCTGCATTCACCGACTTCTTCGTGCTTCGGGTCAACAACCACATCATCAACTTTGCAATAGACTCTACTGAGACTATCACCTTCAAGGCCGACTTGAAGACCATCGACAAGAAATACAAGGTGGAAGGCTCTGAGAACGCCCGGTTCATCCGTGACATAGATATTAAATGGCGCACCTTGCAGCAGAATATAATTGAATGTGCCAAGGACTGGAGTCTGCTTCCTGGCGATGCTGTTGACAGCATAGCCAACATGGAGGCTCGATTCAAGAAACATCTCTGCACAGAATACATCATCAATTCGCCTTCTTCAGCATGGGCTTACTACGCAGCGTGCCTGTCTATTGTCGACAACAACGGCCAACACCTACTGTTCGACTACATGAACGAGCGCGACGACGCACGTGTGTTTGCGGCTGTTGCCACAGCATGGGACTTGATGCGCAACGGAAGTCCTCGCACAGAGCGTATTCTTGAAGTGGCACGAAAGGGAATGGAAAGTACTGCTCCCCGCAAGGAACAGGTTCTCGATGTCGACGATTCAAGGATATCCTATACTGGCATCCTCAAATTCGAGTTGCTCGACATCAACGGGAAGGTACGTTCCATAAGCAGCTTGAAAGGCAAGGTGGTGCTGCTCGACTTCACCCGCTATGCAGACAAGTTCTCATCTGCACACAATCGCAGCCTCCGCAGCCTTTACGACAAGATGCATTCACAGGGACTGGAAATCATGCAGGTTTCTCTTGACAACGATGAGCACTATTGGAAATACGCTGCAGAGAACCTCCCCTGGATATGTGTACGTGACACAAAAGGAGAGGTTGCACGACTCTATGCCGTAAGCAACCTCCCAACATATTTCCTCATCGACCGCAACAACGAAATCGTAAAACGCAGCGATGACGTCAAAGACCTTGAAGCAGAACTGTCAGCATTACTATAAATCCTCACCCCCTACCCCCTCTCAAAAGGCCGGGGGGGAAGCCTGACTGCGGAACCCAACAAGATGGATTGTTCTCCCCCTTGGGGGAGTTAGAGGGGGTCTCTACACATACTCATCACCGATGCCTATCTGCACGTCATTGACGAATTTGCGGATAGCGCTTTGGTCATCCTTCTTGCAGATCACAAGCACGTTGTTCTCTTCCACCACCACATAGTCTTTCAGTCCCTGAATCACCGCAATCTTCCCTTGCGGCAGCTTGACCATGCAGTCTTCGCAGTCATAGAGCATGATGTGATCACCAATTCCCACATTTGCATCCTTGTCCTTGCTGAGCACGTCGAAGAGAGAATGCCATGTACCTATATCGTTCCAGTGGAAGTGACACATCATAACATCCACATTTTCCAATTTCTCCAGAATTCCCTCTTCGAGTGAGAGGTTAGGACATTTGGCAAATATATCCTGCAATATAGAATCCACATTTCCGCCGGCAGCATATTCAGCCTCAACCGACTTCATCATTTCCACAAACAATGTTGAGTGAGAATGTAGAGAAGTCAGGAACGTAGATGCTTTCCAGACGAAGAGACCCGTATTCCACAGGAATTCGTTGTTCTCGAGGAACATCTTGGCAAATTCCAGCGATGGTTTCTCGGTGAATGTCTGTACCTTGTAGATATCCTCCTTGATATTGTCTGCCATCTGGATATATCCGTAAGTGGTGTCAGGGCGTGTGGGTACGATTCCCATAGTCAGCAGGCGGTCGTTTTCCCCTACATATTCAAGACCGTTGAGAATGTCCTTTTTGAATTCTTCCTGAGTCACCACCACCTGGTCAACAGGAGTAACCACGATTCTACCTTTGGGATTACGATAGAATATCTCCACCGCAGCCCAAGTCACACTCGGCACCGTATTGCGGCGCATCGGCTCCAGCAGGAGGTTTTTCTTGGGTAATTCAGGAAGTTGTTCATGCACCAGATCCTCGTATTGATAGTTAGACATTACAATAATGTTCTGAGGATCTATAAATTCTGCGAAACGCTTATAAGTTGTTTGCAGGAGAGTTTCACCGGTTCCAAGCAAGTCAAGAAACTGCTTTGGGTGTTGCTGACGGCTTGATGGCCACAATCGGGAACCGATTCCCCCTGCAAGTATCACACAATAATTGTCACTATTCATCATGAATGGTAGATTAGATTTTGGTAGGTATAATTAGGTGTTTTGCGGCTGAGTTAATTCAGCCATTTTTTATCTTCATCGCAAATGTAATGCAAAAAAATCAAACTGCAAATTATATTCAAGATAATTACAATCTATTAGCATTTTTTTTGAATCACCTCACAATTGTGAAATTCTCATCAATGGTGAAAGTTCTCTCGTAGTCCGTAGTCTTCACAGTATAGGAGCCTCCCACCTTGAAGGCTGGGATACTGACAAGACTGGCACTGCGTCGCATGGAGAACGGAACGGTTATAGTGTCGATAACCTTACCGCTACCGTCACAGATTGTTATCTGAGCGTCCTGCGCTATATTCATTCCTATCAGCAGAACAGTAGGCTGCTTAGCAGTTTGGTTTGTTGGCACAGACGGCATTTCACCCATACCTCCGCCAACGGTAAACACCCGTCCTCCCTCCACGGCTAATGGAGAGAAGTCGCAGTCAAGACCCTCTTCAGGCGAACCCACCTGACTCCATGCATAGACCGTACCACCCTTGATGATTATCGCAGGATCGGATGCCTGTTCACTGTTTCCGCCGAAAGGCATGAAGAAACTGCCTTTAGGATTAGAGTCAACCGCATCGTTACCCATGCTGCGGGCTGTGACGCAACCACCATTGAACTCAATAGTTGCATTGGCATTGATAGCATCGTCAGTCGCAAGTACATCCACGTTGCCACCATTGACTATCACACCCTGTTTGCCCTCAATTCCCTCAGCTCCCGCTGTGGCAGTTCTGACAGTCACGTTGCCGCTGTTGATGATGACTCTGCCTTTCGACGCAATTCCCTTGGTGGCAGCATAGTACTTATGCTTGCCACCAAAACCACCGAAACCGCCTCCTTCAATACTGTCGTTCCCTTCCCTATCACCAAAATTCGGGAAGACACCGGGAAAATTCGGGAACATCCCCTTCATAATACTGTCGTTTGGCATAGGAAAGCCTCCAGGAAAGTTCTGGAACATCCCCTTTATAATACTGTCATTTGGCATAGGAAAGCCACCGGGAAAGTTCGGGAACATCCCCTTCATAATACTGTCATTAGGCATGGGAAAGCCACCGGGAAAGTTCGGGAACATCCCCTTCATTATGCTGTCATTAGGCATAGGAAAGCCACCGGGAAATTCAGGAAAGCCGCCCTCCGGCATATCAGGGAAAGCAAACATCTCAAAAGGCTTTTCACCCAAGTTGTTGCCGGAAGTTGAGACATTAAGCGTCAGCCCTTCAATCGTAACATCCTTCTTCGTCTTGATGCCACGGCAACCGTCACCTTTTGTAACGATATTAAGTGTGCCTTCACCCGAAAGCAGAAGTTTGTCCTTTGCCCAAACCACGGCACCCTTATGATTCACCGTATCGTTGCAAGCTGCTATGGACAGAGTGCTCTCCGTTCCCTTGGGAACTACAACCTCCGTCTTCTTCTTATTCTTCAGGCAAAGCGGCGCACCCTCCTGACTGGTCAGAGTCAGATTGTCGAGACATATTCTCACCTTTCCGTCAGCCTTCAGGTTAAGTTGTCCGTCATTACTGCTACCCGTCAGGCGCACAGTGAGAATATGGTCTTTATATTTACTTTTGATGTCCACGTAGGCACGGTCCACAGCAACCACAACACTATCCTTTCTCGTCTGGGTCACTTTAACCGACGCCCCATCATAACAGATGGTGATATCCTCAGCATGGCACACACCACCCATCATCATGGATATCATCCACAATATCAATTTCTTCATTTTGTAAGTTATTAAGGCCTACACCCCACAGCCCCTTCCAAAAGGAGGGGCTGGGGTTAGGCTCTTTATAGACTTGGTGGCGCTGCAAAGAAAGCGGCGAGTTCAGGAATAGTAGCAGCCTGAGCCCATGCCTGCATATTCGGTTTCCACATCATCGTGTCTGCCTTAACCTGTTGGTTGCAGATCATCTGTTGTAGAGCAGTGATGTCAAGTGGTCCCATCTGCTGACCATCTACCACAGCATAGTACATTGAAGGAACAGCCTGTTGCTGCATACCAGGGTTGTACATCTGCTGCATCTGTTGCATCTGCATCGCCTGTTGCTGCATTGCCTGCTGTTGCTGTTCGGCAATCATTTTCGACTGCTTGTCCATCATCTTCTTCGACATGAACATACCCACGCCCATAGATACGGCGCTGCCCACGATTCCAGCGGCTGCACTACCCACAGCACTTCCTGCGCTGCTTGTGCTACTTGCTGCATCCGTGACGTTTTCCACATCTCTCACAGTGCGTCCCACTCCGGGAACCACACTGCTCAATATATCAAAAAGTCCCATTGTATTAGAATGCTATTTAGTTATACTGTCGCAAATGTAATGCAAAAAAGTCAAACTGCAAATACTAACGGAGTAAAAAAGTTCTTTAGTTTTAAAGTTTCCACTCCTCTCTCCACTTCACCACCGGTTTGCCGTTTTCAAATTCGATGGGTAGCCATATATACCTTGCATCGCTCGGATGGCGCGGACGCCACATGTCAGCCATGAAGATAATCAGCGGGCTTTTGGCTTTGCGGTTAGTTATCTTTTCCTGTTCCTCCTCGCTGAGAGTAAGGATATATGTGCTTTGTCCGTTGAACGTCTTGTCAGCCTTTGGTCCACGACAAGGATTAGGATGCTGAGTCCATGGTCCCATGATACTGGGAGCGGAGAACATACGAGCCTCGTTCGGTGCCCATCCCGTGCAGCCTGATGTAATCATCCAGTACGTACCCTCATGCTTGAAAATCGCTGGAGCCTCGTTCTGTCCGCCAGGAGCCACTCTGGTATATCGTCCTGAGTGGTGCAAAAAGTCGTTGGTCAGTTCAGCGATATGCAGCGTCATATTCTCTTCCGACGAGAAGATATGGTAAGCCTTGCCGTCGTCATCCACATAAAGAGTCATGTCGCGCGACATCTGTCCGGTTCTGAAGTCACGCTTCAGCAGCAGTCCCTTCTCCACTGCGTCCTGCCATGCCGGAGTCCACGAAGTCCTGTAGTTCGCCATCTTGAGCGTATCCACCACCGCCAGTTCGTCCCGTCCGAACTCCACAGGCCATGTGCCAGCATTAGCCCTTTGGGAATACAGGAACTTATACGGACCTTCAGGCTTGTCAGCCACAGCCACACCATAGCGCGCTGCATCGTAGCCCCTACCCTTCAGCTCCAGATGGAACCACATGCAGAACTTCCCAGTCACCTTATTATAAATCACCTTCGGGCGTTCAAGGATACAGCCACGTTCTATGTCCGAACCCTTCTCTTCGCTTACACTCAGAGCCACGCCGCAGAAGTTCCAGTTTACCAGATCCTTGGAGGAATAGCAAGTCACCCCCACCAGTGCGTCGGAAGTATGGTCAGCCTTATGCTCACCAAACCAGTAGAATGTGTCGTTATACTTCATTATTCCACCACCGTGAGCATTGATATGCTGCCCTCGGTCGTCCGGCCACAATTCACCCGGGCGGAAAGCAAGCCCACCCTTCTGAGCCTTAACCGTCGAAGCTGCCAGCAACGCCATTGCAATAATCAAAAATCCGAGTCTTTTCATTTTTCCATAATTATTAAGTTCGCACCAAAGTTAGTAATTATTCCGTGAATAAAGAAAATTGGGCAGAAACAATTTCAGTTCCTTCCCAATTATTCACTTGTCTGAATCATTTCCGCGCGCTCTTTTAATTATTCATTCTTCACTCTTAATTCTTCACTCTTTACTTTAAATTCGTACCTTTGCACCGAAAAACTAAAATAACAAATGTACGACACATATATCTTTGATCTCGACGGCACACTTCTCAACACCCTTGATGACCTCGCCTCTGCCGTCAACTACGCACTCCGTCAACACTCCATGCCAGAGCACACACTCGAAGAAGTGCGGCAATTCGTAGGCAACGGCGTTCGCATGCTTATCAAAAGAGCTGTGCCCAATGGAGACCGCAATCCACAATTCGAGGCTGTTTTCCGGACCTTTCGGGAATACTACATGCAACATTCCCAGGACACCACACGACCCTACGAAGGCATACCCGAGCTACTGTCCGAACTGCGACGTCGCGGCAAGCATGTAGCTGTTGTAAGCAACAAATTCTATGCAGCCACCCAAGACCTCTGCCGCCATTTCTTTCCCGACACCGTTGAAGTCGCCATTGGGGAGCACGAAGCAGAAGGCTTACGCAAGAAACCAGCGCCCGACACCGTATTCGAGGCATTGCGTCAACTTGGCGTGAGCAGTGCCAATGCCGTCTATATAGGCGACAGCGACGTCGATGTGCAGACCGCCCGCAACGCCCAACTCCCCTGCATCAGCGTCCTCTGGGGATTCCGCACCCGCGCCTTTCTCGAACTCCACGGCGCCACCACCTTTGCCACAACCCCACAAGACATACTCACCTCTTCACCAATGTAGCCGCCATTACTGCTTATTCAGTCCTCGTCAATTATGCTTATGAGGCGTTCTTTCAGTTTCTGCATGAAAGTCTTTGGTGCATTGTTTTGAGCTGCAGGCACTTTGGGTTGTTGTGTTTCCGCCACCTCGGTTTCTTCCTTTTCTGAAGGCTTTGCAGTAATAGCCGTTGGCTTATGGCTTGGATAGTAGTATTCGCGCAATCTGTTCAAAGCCTCAGTCTTGTCAGCACAGGTATTAATATCCTCAACAATTTCATCTCGATCGAAACCAGTTGCAATAATAGAGACTTTAGTTTCATCCCCCAGCTGCTTGTCTGGATAATGTCCCCACAGCACCTCGATATCATCGTTGAAGCCCTCCATAAACTGATTGATTTCAGTCAGCTCACTCATCCTTGTTGGATTCACATCACCGCTGTAGACTATATACAACAGCTTCTTAGCCTTCTGTTTGTCGATATTATTAAGCAGAGGTGAATTCAGAGCTTCCGACATAGCCTTGAATATACGCTGTTCACCACTTGCTTTGGCAACCGACACCAATGCAGTTCCGCCGTTTCGCATCACGGTATTGATATCCTCAAAGTCTCGGTTCACCATACCCATCACCGTGATAATCTCCGACACCGTCTTTGTAGCTATGGACAACACCTCATCAGCCTTTGCCATGCCCTCCTCCAGCGTCATGTCGCTACCACCGTACTGATCAATAAGCTTCTCGTTGTTGATAACCAGCAGCGAATCCACATTCTTGCGCATCTCTTCCACGCCAATCAGAGCCTTATCAATACGTTTCTTCCCTTCAAGCGCAAATGGCAAAGTCACCACACCCACAGTCAGGATGCCCATGTCCTTAGCAGTTTTTGCAATCACTGGAGCTGCACCAGTACCAGTGCCGCCACCCATTCCAGCCATAATGAACACCATCTTTGTATCAACATCAAACAAAGATTTTATGTCGTCCAAATACTGTTCAGCCTTCTCTTTGCCTCTTATAGGATTACCACCAGCACCCAGTCCGTCACCCAGCACAAACTTGTTAGGCACCTTATTAGCCGACAGGACCTGAGAGTCAGTGTTGCAGACGATGAAGGTAACATCCTTCACGCCCTCTTCCCACATGTGCTGCACAGCGTTGCCGCCGCCACCACCGACACCGATAACCTTAATTATTTTCTTTGACTTATCCTCCACTGTTGGAAAATTAAACGGAGGAATTGTTGATTCTAATATCTGTTCCATAATATTATATTGTTTATTAGTTTCAAATGCAACAAAGTTACGATTAAGTGAGCAAAATGTCAAATTTATTCCCTGTAAAAAGTAATCCAGTTGGTGCAGAAATCATTCTTCTTCGGATGCAAGTCCACCGCTCGGTTTCCTATGCGGCACCAGGCGTGATTCCACCCAGGTCCCATATCCAGATAGATAGCATCGCTAACACCATAGTTCAGCAGAGCCTTCCTGAAATCACCAAACGCCACATCCTCCTTCGACTCAGCTACGCACAACCTCCCCTTCCTGCTGCATAAAACCCTGAACTGATTCCTGTTCGAATCCTTCCTCGGAGTCTCTGGTTACATCTGCCAGTATTGCATTCGGATATTTCTTCAATATCGTCGCTGCTTTCTTCCGTTTCGATTCTATTATAATCATATTGTATTTGTCTTATATCAGCTTCTCCAAGTTCTTCTTTCGCCTATCATTATGTCTTGTGGATTTACAGGGGAATAATGAAAAAACGTCCTCCTTTTGCTCCTCGCTAAGCGATTTTTTCTGGAACCATTCTTCTATCAAATCGATGTAATAAAACACAGATTTTCCACTTTGTTTTATAATGCTAAGACTCTCATCTACTGTTTTATCCCTTAATTGCTGAATGATTTCTTTTCTTTCTTGGTGCTTACGTTTTGTTGCTAAAGCTTTTTCTCTGCCTTCTGCGAGACGTTCCTCTTTTCTTTTTTGAGCTGCAGCTTTCTCTTCTGAAACACGAGTTTGATATTCTTCCAAGAATTTATAATATTTTCTTGGTCCATATCCACGATAATTACCCATTGGAACGTAACCATTGTCAGAGTAGTCTGCAGCCCAGTCGCCAATATCAAAAATGAACATTTTATCCATTTCTTTTAAATTAGCTTTATTCAATAATGCCCTATAGCAGAAAATAGCAGGTGATGTGGAGCCATATTGCAGATGAAATTTCTTTTCGTAAACGACAAGCCCCACAAAAGTAAGTAGCAAAGTTCTGTCATCCATAGAACTAAAGAAGAAGCTATTCCTATTATAATATCGTCTTACAAATGAAGTTGCTTCTTCTTCATTTGGCTCTAATTCGCACAAATGAATTGCTTCTTTCCACAGTTTTCTGTACTCTTCTATTTCCATATTTTGACAAATTGCAAAATCTAAAGTTTTATTGACTTTGGAATTATTGAATTCACAAAAGAAACATGACGATCTTCTTCATTATAGAATTCCAAGGTCATATTCTTCTCGAGATAAATAGTGTCTGTTTCAAATGTATTCGTATATTTTCCTTTTCATCACGGAATCAAAGTTTGATTGAACTAAATTTTACACGAAACCAAGGATGTCTCCCCCCATTCATTCTACACGAAATCAAGGGCAAAGATATAAATAAATATGCACAATACAAAATATAAAAGTTTGTTTGTTTTACTGTGACCTTAACTCCTCTTCTCTGCCACGTTTAAGCCGTTTAGTCTTTTCCACAAAAAGTACTATTAGGCCGATGGCAACGATTACATCTACCACATTCCACATAGTTCTGCCTAGTGCAATCTTGATGAATGGTTGGAACAGCAATGCCAATGCACCGTACACGACAGCCAGTCCTTCCTTATTCTGGTTATAGAACTGATACGCCATAACTGCAAACACCACCATTGCCACATACCTAACAAGTATATAATAACCATACGGCATCGGTGCAAGACACAGCAGCATCATCGCTGCAAGAATAAGATAGATGTATTTCATATACATTTGCTTAATTTCCACATTTTACATCAGCCATCTAACTTCATGATGACACACACCTGTCACTGTGACATCTTCGACGGCAACCATCTTTGGTTTTAGTCAATATTCCAGTATGCATCAGGAAATCCATCAAAAATTGTATCAATTTCATCGTTGGTATATCCCATTACATCGTGAACGTATGATCCAGAATAATCTCCATTTAGATCAATGTTATTATGTGTATTACTCTCCCTATATACAAAATTATTAGGAATATCAAACGGATTCATGTTCTTAAATAGTTCTAATATTTCAGAATGTGAATACTTATCGTAACATAACAGATTCTTTATATACTCAAAAACCTTTGAAGCGATTTTGAAGACTTCAGCATCATTAATGGTTATGTTGCAAGTTCTTTCTTTGCTAAACAGAGTGAGTAATTCGTGCTTTTTTTTGCCACCATTAAGAAATTTCAGTTGCGGATATGACAACTCTTTCCCCCACCCCTTAAAACTATTACTATAAAACCTGACTAAGTGATAGAAGAATGAAGACGAGTCATATTTGCACAAGGAGCCTGTATTATCGTTTTCTATTAGTTTGTCAATTACAATTATATAGATTCTCTCATTTTGAATTAATTCATAATATAATAATGAAGAGAAAAACGCTTTGTCCTTTTGATACGCTTCTAAATGGCAGGTGTATAAAATGTTATACAACCACAACGCTGATAGTTTCTTTATTTTCCATGTATCACTATTTACAAATACCCAGTTCAGATAACATAGCGTACGTAAGTTAAATAAAAATAATCTATTGCTTTTATCAAACCACAGGTTTGTTTCGTCTCGATACATGTAAAAAGCGTTCCCAATTCTGTTGGTATTATTCTCCAACTCATAGTTCTTATATTGACCAACAATTTTTCCGAACGGGAACATTCTTTCTTGAAAAACAGGAGTTGAATAATGATGCTGAACATTATGGAACAAGTTAATACTTCTACTTAAACGAAACACATCAGTGATACTGGCTTCTTCCGTTGGGAACTTGTACTTTGAACTATCTATGAAATGACATAAATACCTATCTTCATATGACAATACATTCTGTTTTGATTCTATATCGTCAAGCAGCAACTTGAACTCATAATCAGAAAGAGTCTTATCTAATGGCAAAAATAAAGAATGTTCAATTTTCTTTGCCACATGGTATATTGCCGCATTTGTAAAAAGCCTAAAACCTAGTGTATTCTGAAATCCTTCTGCGACCAAACGCTTTTTTTTATCATAATTAACAATAATTCTCGGTAAAGGGTTAAAATTATCTTTTGAATAACTCAGCAATGCAGTCACTTCTTTTGGATACAATTTAGATGAATAGTCCAGCATTGTAATACATCCTACAACATTTTCGTTAAAAAACTCATCGGATATAGTTTCTATTAAGTATTTTTTGATTAATTCTAATGCTCTATCACTATACAGTATGTACCGTTTGTTTGTTTGTTTATATTTACATCGATATGTGTAAAAAAAATTATTTGTTGATGATAAAGTCATATCCTCTAGCACCAGATTATAATGTATAGTGTCATGCTGTATCTTAACCCCATCGGTCCAATCCCCAAACATTGACAGTTTTGGATATTTATCATATTCTACATTTGAACAAATGCCAACGGGAAACAATGAGTACTTGTTTTCCAAGCTTGTCCATATTTCCTGAAATGAATTATAATCATCATCAAATGTATCAAACAAGGAACTATGTCGAAACTCTCTATTTTGAATTTTCTTCTTATCCCGTCTCAATTTCTCTTCGTATTTCGAAATCAAGAATTCTTTCCCTTTATCCAAATCCCCTTTATATTTCAGAACTTGAACTTGCCGAATTGGTATTGTTCTTCCTTTCCAGAGAAAGGAATCAATCCAATTTGAACAATTTTTATCCTCTATTTCACATGAAGCCCATTTTTCTAATTCCTTATAATATTGCTCTTGATCTGGATAGAAAACTTCAGATATTATCCTTTTTGCGGATTCAAAGTCTGTTACTCCTCCTAATCCAAACCAATCTTTACCTCTTAAAGCTAACTTTTCTTTCATAGCATTCCAACAACGACAACCATATTGTTTCTTCGTTAGAGGGGAGTTAATCCAATCACATAGTTCCTGGTAAAGAATGGTTGAAGAGTCAAAAACTTTTTTTCTCCCAATCTTTCGGGAAAGTTCTTTCTGTACAATCCTGTAGTCAAAATGCGCATCTCCCTTCAATTTGTTCAAGAACCTAGGGAGAGATACTTGAGCGTCATCTGTTTCTTTCCATTTGTTCACTTTGTCTAAGGTTTCATGAAATACTTCAACAAAAGCATTATCTAACCTTCCTTCTATTATATCTGTTTCAACCAAGGCTACTATTCTTTCAAACCAAGAGACGCCTTGTTCTTTCTTTTTAATTACGGCATTAACTCTATTCTCAATACACTTAATATTTTTTTCAAACTCATAACAGTCTATGATACCCAATCCAAAAATAAAGACATCATTTCTACCAATTATCGAAAAATCTGAAGCCATATCAATTCTGAACAGGCGTCTGAATTCACGACGAAATAATGATGAGTATTCATTATTATCAAAAGCCTTATTAAAATGCTCACTTATTGAATTGAGCATCTTCATAGCATCTGGCGATGGTTTTGTTAGCATAAAAAAGATATTTGATTAGTAAAATAAGCCTTTTATGAATAAATTGTTACATCCCTTTTGATAGAAAAAGAAGTTTTACCAACATACTTTTCCAAATCGCGAGGATGAATACACTTATAGAAAGAACAAATTCTAAAGCCTTTACTTTTGTCTTTATAACCAAGATTCTTATATTTAAGCCACATAATGTACTTCTCCCCTTCAAACTCAAAAAATAAATATTGTGTTAAGGGAGATAAGCTGGAAACCCCACTATACAACTGAACTAGCTGGAGTAAAGAGGCTGGTAAGTCGTGCATATTAACAGCTTTAATTTCTGAGTTTAATGTTCCACCAACACCTTCAATATTCATTTGTGGGTAGTAATGTCTTATAAGCACATGGCAATAAGTATAAATATCAGCATACACATCAAAACCATTTACAACTTCATGAATACACTTTAAGTTGCTTGGCATTTCATCAAAATACAAACGAGCATTGTACATTGTATGAAAGAACATAGATTTCATGTACAGAACTCTTTCTTGCAATTTATCCGCATTAATAATATTGCTTAAATGTAGAGAATTCAGTTCTTTATATTTCTTTTTATACAATGGATTAAGAACTGTCAAATAAGGGTCTCCTCCTGTATTTTCAAGTAGTTTACTCCATTTTTCCATCCCTAGCAGATAACGATTTACATAAATCTTTTTTCTCTCTTCGGGAACAATACCATAGAAGTCTTTAACATCTTTTTTTAGGTCAATTATTCCATCGTTAGATGCAAATAATAATATTAGGAGATACAAGACATAATCTTCCGCTTCTACTATATTTAACAGGTCAAAATAACAATTACCCTGACCGTCCATCACACTTCTCATATTTTGGAATAAAAAATCCTTTTCATGCCATTTGAGTTTCGCTATTTTCTTTCGCTCTTTTGCGAACATATGTAAGTAACGACGCATGGCAACAACACACTCATCAAAACTGGTTGGCAATTCAAAACGACTGTATAACATATATATATATGACAAGTACCTTTTTGTCTTTTTTGTACAAAATAGTATGTTTACTCAATTATACTCTCTCTCATTGTTATGTTTGTCTTCATTCCTTATCACTATATTTTTGACTGTATTTGCATCGCAATGATGACAATTTTTGGTCCCTATTAGTTATAAACCAAGTCGTTTCTTTTCTATTTGAATTCCTATTGACAGCATAATCATAAGGCTATCTACGACAAACATAATTTGTGTACCAATACCTTGTTTTTGGGCTTCTTCATGTATATAAATCCAATTGTCAATATAGGTTTTGTTTATAAATGAGGCCATCTCATTATATTCTTCTGATTTATATTCAATTCCAATTTTCTCAAGAAGATACTCGTCGAATATTTCAATTGGAGATTCTTCTATCATTTCATCATAGATGTTTTCTGGGACTTCTTTGTTGCCATTAGCCCACTCGTTGGCCAGTTCCATACCAACTAATACGGATAACAAAGAAGAAAATACAGGGGCATATGTATTTACCTGTTCAGGATTGTGCTTGATAAAATACCCTGTAACCTTCATTGATATGCTAGAACATATTGCTATGGAATCATCTTCAATAGATTCGATAGAATCCTTATTATCAATATATCCTTTCTCCATAAAGGAATTGAAAATTCTTTTTCTTGCTTCCTCAATAATTTTAGGAGCAATTTCATTGCGATAATTAATTTTAGTCATTTTTTATCATTAAATTATTTTCTTCTTTTTTTTGTTATCAGCTAACGAAGTACTAATTATATATGTGTTCTAATAATGTTTTACCAGAGTGCATCCTGAAGATTATCTAAGATGCTATCTTGGGGGAGTTCGCAGGAAATGTATAAATTATGTTCTGTTGAGCCAAAAGGTCCCGTCATAGTGATTCTTGTATGGTAAAAATCAGAAGTATCTGGTTCCCAGAATTGCTTCTTCTGGGGTTCCAGATTTATAGCATCGTTCAACATCTTCATATTCTCACTGTTATCAGGGAATACAAAAAATGCCATATCCCCGGAATCCCAACTGAAACCGCCATTAGGATTATCTTTTACTGTTGTCTTCGTTGCGGAGAAGGAGACAATTTCAATTCCATCAACCACCTTATGCTTGAATTGCCAATCGGCCACAGGTGGGATGTACTTCTGACGTTCAGTTCTCATTCTTCTGCGAACAAGATCCATCGACTTATGAATTGTAATAATACCTTTAGCTGTACTCAGTCTTGCATCCATAAACTCATTCATGTTAGGAGTCCAATAATTACCATCTTCGTATTCACGAGCCAGTCTTATCAACCTCTGCGTTAGTTCTTCCGAATAAGGTAACATAAAGACCTCAGTCTCATCGCATTCGTTCATGGCAAAGTTGAAGTACTTCTTTCCAAACATCTCTTCCAGGGCTTCAAAACCTTTAGCAGCCTTGACCTCATTTGCTTTGATTATAAGAACATCACCGTCAGGTTGAACTGTATTCTGCTCGATGTCAATGATTACAAATTGTATCATATTTCATTCATCTATCTTTATCTATATGACTATTTCAGAAGCAAGAAGACAATAGCAGTTATCGCAACCAATGAAACCACATTAACAATAAGGCTGTATTTCAGTTTTGTCTGAATCTCAAATAGCGATTCCTTAAACTCTTCAGTGGCGTTGGAGAGTTTCTCAGTTGCGGCATTTGAAGCCTTAATAACGGTTTCCCTATCTTTCTCAAATGCTTTGACTTTCTGGTCATAGTCCTTGCCGATGCTATCCACAAGTTCTTTGACCTTAGTTGTTATGACACCGAGTTGGCTGACATACTCAGCAGTAGTCTTGTTCAGACCGTCATAGGAACTGACAGTCTTTTCCACTTGTTTCCGGGCAGACTCTACGTTTTTGAGTCCTTGCTCCAACTCTTTAAGCGAGTTGTTGATTTTCTCGTCAATCATAATACTTCTATATATTTTTGATTTATACTATTCAATTCATCAGTATGTATTTCAAGTTGAACGGCTAGTTGGATTTTCTCGATATACCCTTTGTCTTCTGGAAGAAGAGCCGTGTGGTCAATGAGCAATTGCGTATAATCGTCGAGGAGATTAAGCTTTCCCTGAGAAGAATACAACTTCATGACAGCCTTGTAGTCGTTATACAACTCCTCTTCAAGCATTTCGTTTTCCTGTTGCCCAAGGAAGAGAATACAGAAGATGTTCAGCAGGTTCAGTACTGGATTCATTTCAGCAACAGCTCGCCTTATCAGACGCACAGCACCTTGCAGGTGCTTGATGTTGTCCTTTTGGGAGTCATTGTTGACAATATCACTGTCAACTACTCTCATGTACTTCTTCACCAAACCAAAATCAGATATTTCGCTCTCACTATGAATGTCATAGTTGGTATCATCCTTCAGAGAGAAAGGCACCTCCTGACTTACACTTGAATCGTATGTAACGAAGCCTTCTCTTGCGTATTTCGAGTTGAAATAGTAGTAGATGAAGTCTTTTAGGTCTTCATTAGTCTCTTTCCAGTCTTTACCAGAGTTGATGGCCATATTGCAGAACTGCTCCATATCCAGTATGCCTCTGGCCCTCTTGTCAGCAATGCTCCTATATATAAAAGATGTAAGATGCTTCAGACATGCCATAATCACTCCGTCATTTACAGCCATCTGCTTAACTTCATCAATCATGATGTCCACTCTGTCCTCGGAATAGTACTTCCGATAATATAGACGGAGGTAATCATAGTAGTGTGACTCGTCCTGGCATACCGTTGTTATACGGAATGTCTTTTTAGCGTAGTCTTCTGTGAAATCATCTATCAGTCCAATGATACACATGCGGTAGATGGCCTTTTGGATAGCGTCTTTATATTCTGCTGAACCATAATCTCTGATATAGCTGAATCCACGCTCGTTCTTAACGTTCTTTGCGTTCCATGTGCTGAACAGGGGCATTTGCCTTTGTTTCAGATAAGTATTATACTCGTCAAGCACATGCTCATTCTCTTCGTATGAGACATAATATGTAAGAGTTGTTCCTATAGGATATCTTTTGATATATTGCAGAATACCCTTGCTATTTCCGTATTTCAGAGTATCGATGCCTGCAATCTCCTCATTACTGATTCGCACATATAGGCCATTCATGAGCAGTTCCATTACATACAGCTCAAATTCTTCACCAAGGAAATTGCTATCGTAAAAGAACTTGTTATTTGTGTAATCTGCAGAAAAATGGCTCCATTGGCGAGTTCTGGCATTGATGACGGGGAATGTCTTAGGGGAATACATGATAGTTGCCAAAGCCATTTTCTTGTCACGTCCAGCACGACCGGCCTCCTGAACAAACGACTCCAAGGATCCTGGATAGTTCAAATGTAAGGTTAAACGCACATTTGACTTGTCGATACCCATTCCAAAAGCTTTTGTGGCCACCATCAGATTGGTATCTCCTGCAAGGAACTCATCCTGACAGGACGTGTCATCACCACCCTTATATGTTGATATTCGGTTGATATTGTGCCCTCTTAATGTATTAGCTACAGTAGGAACACTCAGTCTTACATCTGGTTTTCCTTCTTTGTTTGCACGAATACAGAAGATAATACCGGCTACATTCGTATGCCTTTCAGTATACCAATCCTCTTCAACGTCAGTATAAAGGTCAGTTGAGTTGATTTCGGTGATTTTGCTATCGTCTGATATATTCTCCCTTTCGAGGAACCGTCTCTTAATCTCGTCGATACTATCTTCATTCTGTATTTCTTGAATTTTCTCCGTGGCTTCATTGATGGCATTAAGAACCATGTCTTCCTTTAATTCATCAACCATTCTGGCCTTTGTGGCAGCTGATGCATCTACGGGATATACATAGTACTGCAATTCCAGTCGATTTGTGTTCTCATACCTGACAGTTGCGTCGTCTTCTAATGAATAAGCGTTGCTGCCAGACAATTCTCGTTCAACATCTGCGAGCACGTCAAACGAGGCCGTTGCCGTCAATCCGAATAGAGAAATGTGGTTATCCCCACCCTCAACTTCTTTAGGAAGTACATAGTTGTACAGGTTCCTTCCCAAATGAAGATAGGCCAACCTGAAGTCATGTCCCCATTCTGAAACACAGTGTACCTCGTCAATCACGCCATAAGCAAAGAAAATATCTGATTCGCGCATGGAACGCAGAACCTCTCTGAACCTGTGTATGCTCAGTCGCTCTGGCGACAAGAACATGATTTGTATTTGAGATCCAGTAAGTGCATTCTCTCTTCGTTCTCTTTTATCTCTGTCTTTAGTTATATCGCTGTTGATGTACGAAATACAGTCCACGCCCGTTTTGAGCAAACCGTCATATTGGTCTTTCATCAGACCTCTTAATGGGTCAACAACCAGAGTAACTCCTGGCTGTAGCATAGCTGCCAACTGATAGGTAAGAGATTTACCGCCACCTGTTGGTAACAGGCCTATAACACTCTTCAGCTGCAAGGCTCTGCTAAGAATAGGAAGCTGGCCAGGTCTGAAATCATCCTTTCTGAATATCAGATTAAGGAAATACCTCAGATGGGCACAAACTTCTTCTATATTATGGTAATTACCCTGTGTGTCCCTCTCAACAAGAGGCTTGTACTTAATTCTTTCAGTTGTATAGAGGAATCTCTCCGCATATACGGTCTTCGATGAGCGGACAATGAAGTAGCAGTCGTTGTTAGCCTTGTATTTCGAGAATATTACCTCTTCTGGGTTACAAATTTGGTCTATAGAAACATCAATGATAGCATCATAAGTAACCTCAGTCTTTGACTCCTTTTTGCTATGAATATTGATGGTGGGCAGTGTCTTGTCACTGTAATCCTGCGTCATAGCAACGATATGATGATATAGCTCGGCAAAATCGTTAAGGGCAAGTTTTGCTACCGACGTATCATCCTCAATAACGAGAATCTCCCAAGTGTCCTTCTTCAAATCCAAACGGTCGGATATGATGGCCTCTGCGAAAGTCTTCTGGATACGCGCTACTGCGTTAAGACTCTTTGCCCTATCCTTAGAACTGATAGTATCCAGTACCTTCTGGCTTGCTATTGTTGGACGACCTCGTGAAATAAGGTTGCTGACAAGGGCATAGACAGGACACAGATTCTTATGTGCCGTCATGTCAAACGGAGCCAGGACCTCAAATGCGCTTTGTAACAATGACCCTTGTAGGCTTGTATCTGAATATGAAGCGAATAGCTGGACTGGGGCAAAGTAGCTGTACTTGTGGAGAATGTCCCTATTACGTGCCAGACTATATGTGAAGCTCTTAATCAGGCAACCATACGCCCTTCCGTTAGGATGATGGCCAAAATTCGTGTCACGAAACTCGGTAAATACGCGAAGGCCTTCTTTCTTGAAGTAGTAGCTAAAGGTGTTGATTCGGCTTTCGTTTAGATTTGCCGGACCAATACACAATGCAATATGTTGATTGCCAGAAGAAGTTATCATCTTAGATACCCCTTTCAGGCTTACTGCTTCAATATCAAGAATATTTGAGAAGATATGTATTGCACAGGGTTCCTTTACATCGATCTCGGTAACGGAATTCCTATTGTCACCATAGTCAGATGGCAAATAGTAAGGCAAGTCGATTATTTCTGCTGAATGACTTCCTAATGCCTGTCTTACATGCAGCACAGCACGCTGCCTTGCTACATCCGACGGCTCCTCCAGAGTAATCTTCTTAAGCTTTGACAGCGTTCCCTGTTCCCGAAGCCGTTCTATCACAGCGACTGTACCAATACCCTGTCCGCATCCCCAGTCATATATCTCAACTCCATTGCTCAGAGCTCTATAAGGAAATTCGTTCTCGTCCAAGGCACGCTGCAGCTTATGGCGATGCATAGG
>DEFM01000030.1 GCA_002350855.1 Prevotellaceae bacterium UBA2852 | reverse complement strand
GATGGTGGTTGCTGTGGCAACGGTCATTCCCTTGATGTCGTAAATGGCTCTGCGAAGTGGTCGCAGACCGCTACGGAAATAGAGCAACAGGCTGAAACCTATGATACCAGCTATGCAACGCAGGAAGTTTGCACTGAAGGGAACGAGCCAAGCAGGTAAAGCCTCTGTGTCGTAATGATCCATGCCAATCTTGCTCAATACCAGTCCGATACCTTGGCATAGAGCAGCACCAACGGCATATAGCACACCGTTGAGAGGGAGTTTGAGCGAAACCTTATGATGTTCACCACGTCCTAATACAGAGATTCCGATTCCGAAGAGTGTAATGAACATAGCTATTATGCTCATAAGTGTCATCTCTTGATTAAGCGTAATCCATGCCATCAAGGCTGCTGCGAGCGGAGCCAGAGTCATGAACAGCTGCCCATAGCGAGAACCGATGATGATATAGCACTGAAAGAGGCAGAAGTCACCTATGACATAACCGACCACTCCTGAAAGCATCATCCATCCGCAGGCTTCAAAAGAACCGACAGGTGGAAGGGGCTTGCCAATCGTAACCAGGAAGAGTATTACGGAAAACAGAAGTGCTAACCCCATGCGGAGCACATTCAGGGTTAGGTTGCCAAGTCGCTTGCTGCCAAATTCACTTAGCAACGCTGTGGCTGTCCATGAAAAAGCAACACCTATGGAAATGAGTTCGCCGAAGTAATTCATAATCATTATCCGATAATTGTAACAACCAACTTTCTTGAGCCGCCGTAATTGCGATATTCACAGAAATATATGCCCTGCCATGTTCCCAAATTGAGATGCCCGTCAGTAATGGGAATGGTAAGGCTGACACCACTAAGTGTGGATTTTGCATGAGCTGGCATATCATCGGCACCTTCTAACGTGTGTTCATACTCAGGTCTGTTCTCAGGGACAAGCCGATTGAAGATGGTTTCCATGTCTACACGTACATCAGGGTCGGCGTTCTCGTTGATGCTCAGTCCACAACTCGTGTGCTTGCAGAATATATTGATGATACCAACCTTTGGTAGTTTAGGCAACTGACGCATGATTTCGCCAGTTACAAGATGGAAGCCGCGAGACTTGGGTTGAAGGGTGATTTCTACTTGCTGAATCATAGTTTCTTTATATTTTTATCAGAAAAACCCGATAATCTGCTACAAATTTACCAATATTTCCCCATTATCATTAACTTTGCAAATAGTTTTTCGGTTTTAATAAAAGAATAACATCATAATAACTAAAGAAAGAAAATGAAACACCTGATTTTTGCAATTATTGCGTTGACACTTTGTCACACAGCCGATGCCAAGGATGTGTTTATTAACACACCTAATACAACATTAATGCTTGCTGTAAACGAGGGGCAGTCTCCACGTATTCATTATTATGGCTCACGCCTTCGTGCTGATCAGGCACATGAGGTTTATGACGCTATGAGTATCAACTACGATGCTTATCCAGCATTTGGACGCAACAGTTTTGATGAGACTGCCTTGAGCGTTACTCATGCAGATGGAAATATGTCTACCGAACTGGTTGTGACAGGATGCAGAACTGACGGTGACAAGACAATTATCTCTCTAAAGGACAAAAAATATGAGTTTTTTGTGGATCTCTATTATAAATCCAATGACAAGAGCGATGTAATTGAAACGTGGACGGTAATCCGTAACGGCGAAAAAAAAGCTGTGAAACTGGAGCAGTATGCCAGTGGAGTGATGACGCTGCGTCAAGAAGGTGCATGGATCACACATTTCCATGGAGCCTGGGGTCAAGAAGCAGGAATGACGGAAGAGCCATTGAAGGCTGGTCTTAAAGTGATAGTAAACCATGACGGAGTTCGCACAGCCATGGACGATCGTGCAGAGGTGATGATATCACTCGACGGCAAACCTCAGGAGAACAGTGGACGTGTTTTAGGTGCAGCCCTCTGTTGGACAGGTAATTATAAACTGCGTATTGAAACACGTGGCAAGTATCGCCATACTCTCTTGGCTGGTATAGATGACCTGCACACCGCCTATACTCTGAAATCAGGCGAGTCTTTCACCACACCTGTTCTGGCACTTACTTACAGTGAAGAAGGAAAGGGTGGGGTGAGCCGTGCTTTCCACCGTTGGGGACGTAACGGACAGTTGCACAATGGCAAAGCCTTGCGCGAGATTCTGCTGAACTCATGGGAGGGCGTCTATATGGACGTTAACCAGGAAGTGTGTGAGCAGATGATGGATGGTCTCAAGGACTTGGGCGGCGAACTCTTTGTTGTTGATGACGGCTGGTTCGGACGAAAGTATCGCCGTACCTACGATGACAAGGCCTTAGGCGATTGGGTGACCGACACAGTAAAACTACCCAATGGAGTGCCTGCCCTGCTGAAGGCTGCTGAGGATCGTGGTTTGAAGTTCGGTATCTGGATCGAACCGGAGATGACCAACTCTCAGAGTGAACTCTATGAGGCACATCCTGATTGGGTTGTGGCTCATCCTACACGTGAACTCTCTAAAGGCCGCGGTGGTACACAGCTGGTTCTCGACCTCTCCAACCCTAAAGTTCAGGATTTTGTAGTGGGTATAGTGGATAACTTGGTTAAGGAGAATCCACATCTCCATTACATAAAATGGGACTGCAATATGTCAATGCAGAACTTTGGTAGCAGTTATCTTTCTTCCGACAAACAAAGTCATCTGTTTGTGGACTATCACTTAGGCCTTCGTAATGCTTTGGAGCGTATCCGAAAGGCTCATCCTGACCTTGTAATTCAGCTCTGCTCAAGTGGCGGCGGTCGTGTGAACTGGGGCGCATTGCCTTACTTTGACGAGTTCTGGGTAAGCGACGACACAGATGCCCAGCAACGTCTGTTTATCCAATGGGGTACCAGCCATTTCTTCCCTACCATGGCTATGGCTCAGCATGTTAGCGCATCGCCAAATCACCAGACAGGACGCGTGATACCACTGAAGTTCCGCTTCGATGTGGCTATGACCGGACGTCTCGGAATGGAAATGAAACCAAGCGATCTCAACGACAAGGAACGTGAATATGCAAAGAAAGCCGTGGCTTTCTACAAGGAGATTCGTCCAATCGTTCAGCTGGGCGACCAGTATCGTCTGCTGTCTCCGTATGAAGGAAATGGTTTCTGTAGTGAAATGTTTGTCACTGAGGATAAGTCGGAGGCAGTGTTCTTCTGCTATAAATTCGAAAACTATATAGGATTGGAAACTCCTCGCTGGCACATGGCAGGACTTGATCCCGACGCTACATATATTCTCAATGAATTTGAGTGTGCAGAGCGCAGTCACTTCTTTGAGGGAAAGACTTTCAGCGGAAAATTCCTTATGGAAACAGGACTTGATGCCTCTCTCGGTCGTCAGTTCGCCAGTCGTGTCATCCGTCTGAAGAAAATTTAGTGCGATACAATCTCTTTGCAATTTACACATATATTATATTATTATGGAAGTAATACAGAGTTTTACTATTGATCATACAAATCTGAAGCCAGGAATTTACGTTTCGCGTGTGGACAAAGGTTTCACAACTTTCGATTTGCGCATCACCGAACCCAACAAGGAACCGGCTATGGCTCCAGCATCCATTCATAGCCTGGAACATCTGATGGCGACATG
>DEFM01000034.1:99615-102321 GCA_002350855.1 Prevotellaceae bacterium UBA2852 | reverse complement strand
CTGACAATTTATTAAACTCGCTTAAACTATGCTGACAATTTATTAAACTCGGTTAAACATTGACAGCATAATCCAATAGTACATTGTGATTACTTCGGCGGCACTGACTTCCACCACAATCATATCTTCGAAGCTATTTTTATTCCTATTTTATGTTAAATTATGCAGGTGCGCCATCACTTGCGAAACTTTAGTTATATGATACAAAAAACCAGGCAGTGCAAGGGGATTGCGTCTGCCTGGTTTTTTAATAAATATGTATATGCTTCTTACTTCAGGTTAACGAGGAGGGAAGCTGTACACTTGTCATCTTCAAGGTAAGTTGAGAGGATGAGGTTGATCTTACCGTTGTCGCGGAGCTGAACATTGATTTGGCTGTCATCATTGAAGAACTTGTTACCCATAGTCTTGCCGTCCTTCAGCTTGATACCGATAGCGAGGTTTTTCTCATTCTCGGTGATCCATTTCCAAGTAGCAGCATCTGAACCGCCTTCTTCATATTCCAGAACGAAGAGCTTGCTCTTGTCAATGATGAGGCTGGTGATAGTGCGGGTGAGTTCTTTCTCATCCTTTTCGCTGATAGTCACATCGTTCTTCTTCGCCAAGTCGATGAATGGACGCAGGTCACCACCTTGAGTGTTTGTAGAAGCAGGGGTCTTGCTCTTGTCGTCGAAGGTGATAGTCAGCTTCATGCGCTCTAAACCCCAAGCATTGGTAATATTGTTAGTGTAAGTTCCTTTAACGTAGTTGATGACTTGCTGAGCTTGTGCAATGTTGTCGAATGTTATAGGAACCATCTCACCATTGACCTCATGTTGAAAGCTAAGGTGGAATTTCAGTTCAACAGCGTTTGAGCCAGCACGTGTCTTAACTTTAGCTTCAGCAAATTCTATGAAACCTGCGCTGATGCCATTCTGACTGAGGAGGTATTTGTTGTCATTGATTACTACGTCGAATGTTTGGTATTCATATCCACCGTCAACAACGAGTTCCAGAATACCCTTACCGTATTCAGTGAGGTTGAAACCAGTCAACTGGACTTTGATGTTATCGTCTGTAATAACTTCAGGTGCTTCATTCTCAGGGATTTTATATTCAGCAACTTTGTCAGCGTATATACCTTCTGTCTGGTTGCCTTTGTTGCCAGAGTTGTTATTGCCTCCGTTACCACCATCGTCGTCAGAGCTACATGAGAAGTTGCATACTGCCATTCCGAGCATTAATGCAAAAAAGAATAGTTTTTTCATTGTCTTGTCATATTTGTTAAGTTAATAAAAATCTATTTTAGAAAATCTTACCGCTCAGGCGAACAGTCAAAACAGGATAAGCTATGACTTTCTCCATAGTCTTAAGACCGTCTCTGATATCGTCGCAGTATTTCTGTTCGTTGGTGATGTGGGCACGGTCAACCTTACGATATTCTGTGCCGTCGTTGTCATCGATTAATGTGTAGAGAGCAGGCTTGCCCCAGAATTGTACACCGAAGTCGAAGCTTACGTTCAGGTCTTTCTTAGGAATTGGACGTCCCCAGCCAATACCGATATAAGGCTTGAAACTGTTGATTTTTACGTCGGCCTTGATAACACCTTGGTCATCAGATACCAATGTGTAAGTATCGAGGTTGCTACCAAGTTCAGGACCTGAATTTCCCCAATAGTCTTCGTTAAGGAATTCGCTTGTACTTTTTGCAGTAACGATCTTGCTTCTACCTACAAAGAAACCTGCAGTGAGGTGGAAAGTACTTTTACGGAAAGGATACCAGTCAGCCAATACCTTCCAGTCTGCCATGTGGAGCTTTCCTTTAACGTCTACATCTTCGTAGTAGCCAGGACCGTCGTTTCTTCTGAGGAAGTCCTCGGTAGAATTGTCGAAATCTACATTAAATTTCTTGGATATACCCGGCATGAAAGAGAAGCCGGTACGCAGAGCAAATTGTCTGCTGAGAGGAGTAGCGAATTGGATTTCGATACCCGTTGTTCCAAAACCGATACCAGCGCTGAGGTGTTCAAATGCTTTGTAGTTGTCCTGTGCAGAAGCTGTGCTTCCCATTAAGAACAAAGCGCTAACTATAGCCAATAGTTTTTTCATGTTATTTACGTTTTAGTTAATAATAGTGAAGTTTATTTGGCAAAAATATATATTAATTGTTTATTTTCAAAAAAAAACCGTTCTTTTTTATAAAAAAGTTTAAAATTTTATCGGCTCAGACATCAACTGTCGTTAATTTGGAGTAGGACAAGCGTCCGTGACGAATGGGGAAACTGACATCATAGCGGCTCTTTACTTTCTTCTTCCCTCGTTTTGCGGGCTTGAACTTCAACTTCTTGCATACACGTTCTGCCTCTGCATCCCAGGGACCTTTCATGCTTCGAACGACTGCGGTCTGTTCCACTTTGCCTTTGGTGCTGAGGATACAGGCAATAATCACCTCGCCGTCTTTGTCTTCTGCGTCAACGGGATTCTTGAAATTCTTTTTCAGATATTTCTCCAAGGCTTCTTTCCCTCCCTTGAACTCCGGCAGGCTTAGCGCCGTTTTCGGCAACTGCTTCCGTTCCCTACGTGGTGCAAAGAACGGATCATCGAATCCGAAATTGAAGTCAAAAAACTGTGCTGATGCCAACATTGGCATTAACAGCAATGTCACAAGAATTATTCTTTTCATACACAAATAATTTTTTTATCAACATGCACCTTAGGTGCGATTTA
>DEFM01000034.1:36939-99282 GCA_002350855.1 Prevotellaceae bacterium UBA2852 | reverse complement strand
ATTATTTGATTTGTTCTTATTCGTTTAATCTGTTTAATTGTTGCGCAGCAACATGTTTTAAATTACAAGCATCTTTGTTCAGGTTTTTTACTTCCCTTGTGGATTGAATAGCCTTTCGTGTTCCAATGATTCTGCTCCGAAATTAATAAGTAATGCTACTTTCTTGTTTGAAACGTGGGCATAATTGATCGCCTGTGATCGATGTAAATTCGTCAGTTCTTCCACGGCTTTCAGCTCAACAATAATTTCCCCATAACAAAGAAAATCAGGAATAAACTCAGACTCAAGAGTGTTACCTTTATAGGTCACCTTCATATGTGCTTCACGTTCAAAAGGTATGTTTCGTAATTGAAACTCATGTGCTAAAGCCTCCTGATATACCTTTTCTGTGAATCCACATCCCAGTTGATTGTGTACTTCCATTGCAGCGCCAATAATGGCATAACTCATTGTTTCTTTTTCCATTCTTGTTATTATGCTATTCGTTTAATCCGTTCAATTGTTGCGCAGCAACATGTTTTTTATTTACGACATGCACCTTTGGTGCAATTTAACGGATTTATCGGATTAATCGCAAAGCGATTTAATTAATACTAATATATTTCAATCCGTTTAATTCGTTTAATCCGTTTAATTGTTGCGCAGCAACATGTTTTTATAATGTCACATGCACCTTAGGTGCAATTTAACGGATTTATCGGATTAATCGCAAAGCGATTTAATTAATTTTAATCAGTATAATCCGTTTAATTCGTTTAATCCGTTTAATCGTTGCGCAGCAACATGTTTTTTAATTACGACATGCACCTTAGGTGCGATTTAACGGATTTATCGGATTAATCGCAAAACGATTTAATTAATACTAATATATTTCAATCCGTTTAATTCGCTTAATCCGTTTAATTGTTGCGCAGCAACATNNACATGCACCTTAGGTGCGATTTAACGGATTTAACGAATGTTCGGATTTAACAGATTATTTGATTTATTCTTATTCGTTTAATCCGTTTAATTGTTGCGCAGCAACATGTTTTTTGTTTATTACATGCACCTGCGGTGCAAATTTAATTGTTTCTGGGTGAAATACAAAAAAATGTTCGTAACTTTGCACACAATAAATAAAAAATCTATGATTACCGCAGAACAACTGAAAGATATTAAGGAACGCACAGAAGCACTATACCGCTATCTCGGCATAGAACAGAAGCTTGTGGAGGTAGAGGAAGAGGAATTGCGCACCCAGGCTCCTGAGTTCTGGGATGACGCTAAGGCTGCAGAGGTGCAGATGAAGAAAGTCAAGGATATTCGCAAGTGGATTGACGGCTATAACGAAGTGAAGTCGGCAGCCGATGAACTCGATCTTGCATTTGAATACTACAAGGAAGAACTCGTTAGCGAAGAGGAAGTCGATAACGACTATGCCAACGCACTCTCGCTGATTGAGAATCTTGAACTCAAGAACATGCTGCGCGATGAAGCCGACGGCATGGATGCTGTGCTGAAGATTAATTCCGGTGCCGGAGGTACCGAGAGTCAGGACTGGGCACAGATGCTTATGCGTATGTACCAGCGATGGGCAGAGGCACATAAATACAAGGTCACTATCAGCAACTATCAGGATGGTGACGAAGCGGGAATCAAGACCGTGACCATGGAGATTGAAGGCGATCAGGCATACGGATATCTTAAGGGTGAGAACGGTGTACACCGTCTGGTGCGTGTGTCTCCCTATAATGCACAGGGAAAACGTATGACTTCCTTTGCGTCGGTGTTCGTTACTCCGCTCGTTGACGACTCCATAGAGATAACCATTGACAAGAGCAAACTCTCGTGGGATACTTTCCGAAGCAGCGGTGCCGGAGGTCAGAACGTCAATAAGGTTGAGACTGGTGTCCGTCTGCGCTATCAGTATGTGGATCCCGACACAGGAGAGGAAGAGGAAATCCTTATCGAGAATACCGAGACGCGTAAGCAGCAGGAGAACCGTGAGAACGCACTTCGATTGCTCCGCTCCCAGCTCTACGACCGTGCGCTCAAGAAGCGTATGGAGGAGCAGGCAAAGGTTGAGGCTGGAAAGAAGAAGATAGAGTGGGGTAGTCAGATCCGTTCCTATGTCTTCGACGACCGCCGCGTGAAGGACCACCGAACCAACTACCAGACTTCTGACGTCACAGGTGTGATGGACGGTAAAATTGATGATTTCATCAAGGCTTATCTCATGGCAAACCCTGAAGCGGAAAACGCATAATTTATCTGTATATAATTAGTTGTATTCTAATTATTTGTATATTTGCAAGCAAAATCATTTTTTAATTACTAACTAACTAAAAACCTTTTTTATGCTTAAAAGACTTACATTCTTTGTGGCATCGGTCATGATGAGTGTGGCTTCCTTTGCGCAGTGGACAAAGCCGGCAGCTCCTGCTGTCCAGCCTATGTCTGTGGGCGAGGTAGTCTATCTCTACAACTCCGAAGCCGATGGTTTCCTTCTCGGTGCAAACGACTGGGGAACACGTGCCAGCGTAAGCCCTACTTTGGGACACAAGGTGATTCTCGAAGCTGGAACTGCAGCTGATTCTTACTACATCACAAACTATGTGCTCGAAGGTGGTATGAAAGACCAGTGGGGCTACATGTTTATTGATGGCGTGGATGCCATCTGGGTAGATAATACAAAGGACGGCAAAGCCAACAACCAGTACACTTTTTTGCCTCAGACAGGCGGAACCTACAAGATTGGTCTGTCGGCGCAGAACGCTGAATTTACTCCATCGAACTATCAGGATGCCTACCTCGGCTTAATCAAGACGGTTGGGGACACCCGTCTGTACGTTTGCGACCCTGAGAACTCTCTCGGTTACAACATGGACGACTGCCAGCTTATCTGGTACTTCGTTTCCGAAGCAGACTACACTACATATTCATCTGCCATGAAGCAGTATCTGGCTGCTGTGGCTCTGGGTGAGTCCATAGCAGAGGCTGATAAAATTGCCGGAGTTGATGCCACAACACTCAATAATGCAAAGAATGTGTATAACAACACTTCCAGCACCTTTGAGCAGCTGGAAGCCCAGAAGGAACTTCTCGACAAGGCTATTGCTACAGCAAAGATGGCTGTTGCCACTGTTGAAGATCCTGTTAATGTTATGTCTCTACTGGGTATTGCTTCTGATTTCAATGACGGTGAAACTACTGGCTGGACTTCTACTACCAATGCAGAGAATAAGCAGGCTTCTAATGGAAATGCTGCCAAAGACTATTCTGTTACAGGCAACCATTATGAAAACTGGAAAGGGGATGCAATGGCTGTAGATGGTAAGGTTTATGCAACAGCTACTAACCTCTCTGCAGGTGTATATCACCTCAACTCCCTTGCATTCGCAAACTCTGGCGAAGGCGTTTACCTCTATGCAGGAAACAGCCAGACAAAAGTAACTGCTACTAAGATTGACATTGAAAAACCATTTGATGTTTATACTTACGTATCAGGCGACAATCTCGAGTTCGGTCTCCAGATTCAGGAGAAGAGTGCTAATTGGATTGGTCTGGACAACGTTAACCTGTTCTACCTTGGCGATGCTGATGATGCTTATGAACTGCTTGTAATCAAGACTATGGAAACAGAGCCTGGCTATGCAGCAATGGAATCTTTTGGTGAACTTTATTGCCAGAAGTCAGTATATGAAAACTACAAGGCTGCGCTTGCTGCATTCAATGCTTCTGCAACCGACAAGGCAAAGGCACTTGCAGACTTCCTGGATGCATCAAAGGCAATGGCAAGTAGCGTTGCTGCGTATACTTTATATCGCGCTAAGATAAGTGAAGCAGAGGATTTCCTGGCTACCACTACAGCTGAGAATGATGAGGTTAACCTCCTTGCCGACTACCTGATGGCGGAGGATGAGCCTGGTGATGATTACAACCATAATGGCGGTGCAGTCTATGTCCTCGAAAACGCTCTTTTGAACGATACTCAGATTGCTGCTGAGACAGCTTATCTTGACGGAATAATGAAGAACGCTATGGCTAACGCCATGTCGGACGGCGACGACTGCACAGCGTTGTTGAATAACCCGAATTTCTCAGAAGCTGGCGGCTGGACTTCCGCAGTAGGTCCTGTTTGGCCTTACGGAAATACGGAAGTGTTTCCGGTTATGGAAGCCGGCAACATGGTTTGCGATGTATATCAGACTCTGACCAACCTGCAGAACGGTCTTTATGAATTCAATCTCTCCGCTGCTTTCCGTCCAGGTGACAGCTACACAGACGAGAATGAGGCTCTTGCTAAGGCTTATGCTTACATCAACTCGTTCGAAACCAAGGTGCCTTCGGGTAATATCCCTGGCGTTGACGAGGCTGAAGGCATTACTCTGAATGAGGCAGCAGAAGCTTCTAACGCATTTGCAGACGGCAAGTTTAAGATGACTGTTTACGGTCTGGTATCCGATGGAACTATGCGTATCGGTATCACCAACAAGGTACGTTCAGTTGAAGGCTGCCGCCTCTGGGCTGGTGGTGCTTCGCTCATCTTCCGTGGCAAGAATCCTGAGGTGCTGGCAAGTGTGATTGCAAAGACTTTGCCGACAGCAGAGGCTATGCTCAACAATATCGCAGGTCAGCCAGAACTCAATGCTCTGCAGGCAGCGATTACAGCTTCACAGTCTTCTGATGATGCTTATCAGGCACTCCTTGACTTGAAGAAGGCAATGGAAGATGTAGAAGAAGGCACTAAGATTTATGCAAATCTGCAAGTTGCCATTAACTCATTGTCAGATGCTATCGCTAATGCTTCCAACGCAAGCGCCAAGGCTCTCAAAGATGCCCAGGATCTGTTGGCTGAGGCTCAGACTGCATACAACAGCAAGTCTTACAACAGCGCAGAAGCAGAAGCGGCTATCACAGACCTCAATGCAGCAGTTGTTGCCCTCAAGATGGGCGGTGGCGGCGCTTCAGAGGACAATCCGGTTGACTACTCTGACATGATTGTCAACAATACCTTCGACCCAGCTAAGGGTAGCAAGGATGAAACCCGTATCGACGGTTGGGTGACGACTGCCATGAACGGTTACAAGCAATATACAGTAAGCTACAACCGCGCTCCGTTCGAACTCTACCAGAAACTCTCCGGACTGCCAAAGGGTAAGTATAAGGTTACTGTCCACACTTACTACCGCGCAGGTTACTATGACGAAGAGGAAACCCGTATCAAGAACAACGAGGAGACTCACCTCACTACACTCTATGCCAAGACTTCCGAAGACAATTTCACCACGCAGGTTATGAATCTCAGCGAAGGTGCTGCAGACACCAACCTCGGCGTGAACTGCTACACACTCTCTAGCGGTAAGTTCGCTCCTGACGGCACTACACCAACAGCTGAATTCTTCAAGCAGGGCTACTATCTCAACGAACTCGTGTTCACAGTTCCTGAAGACGGCGAAGTGACAATCGGTCTTTCAAAGACAGAGGTTCTTGCAAACGACTACGAAGTAGTTGGTGAGTGGAGACTCTGGTATATGGGCGATGAGGCTGAAGTTGTAGATGTATCAGACCTTATTGTCAATGCAAACTTCGACCCGGAAAAGGGTAGCAAGGATGAAACCCGCATCGACGGTTGGGTGACAACCGCAATGAACGGCTACAAGCAATACACTGTAAGCTACAACCGCGCTCCGTTTGAACTCAACCAGAAACTCTCCGGTCTGCCACAGGGTAAGTACCGCGTAACCGTTCACACATACTACCGTGCAGGTTACTATGACGAAGAGGAAACCCGTATCAAGAACAACGAGGAGACTCACCTCACCACACTCTATGCCAAGACTTCAGACGGTGACTTCACCAAGCCTGTAATGAACCTCAGCGAAGGTGGTGCAGACACAGACCTCGGTGTGAAGTGCTACACACTCTCTAATGGTAAGTTTGCTCCTGACGGCACCACACCTACAGCTGAATTCTTCAAGCAGGGCTACTACCTTAATACTCTTGAATTCACTGTTCCTGCAGATGGTGAAGTGATTATAGGACTCTCTAAGACAGAAGTTCTTGCTAACGACTATGAAGTTGTAGGTGAATGGAAACTCTACTATCTGGGCGCAGCTGAAGAACTGGTTGATGTATCCGACCTTATTGTCAATGCCAACTATGATCCAGAAAAGGGTAGCAAGGATGAAACCCGCATCGAAGGTTGGACTACTACAGCGATGAACGGTTACAAGCAGTACTCTGTAAGCTACAACCGCGCTCCGTTCGAACTCTATCAGGATCTCTCTGGTCTGCCTGCAGGTTTCTACAAGGCAACCGTTCACACTTACTATCGTGCAGGTTACTATGACGAAGAAGAAGCTCGCGTAGCAAATGGCGAGGAGACTCACCTCACTACTCTCTATGCTACAACTTCTCTCGGCAACTATACAACACCTGTAATGAACCTCTACGAAGGTGCTGCAGACACAGACCTCGATGTTAAGTGCTACACACTCTCTAACGGTAAGTTCGCTCCTGACGGCACTACACCAACCGTTGCCTTCTTCGCTGCCGGCTACTACCTCAACGAAATCGAGTTTGAAGTCGGTGAAGACGGCAAGGCTCGTATTGGTCTTTCCAAGACAGAGGTTCTTGCTAACGACTACGAAGTTGTAGGTGAGTGGAAACTCTACTACTACAAGAGTGGTGCTCCTGTAGCGATTGAAGGTGTTGCTGCGGAAGAGATTTCAGAACCAGCCGTACCGGTTGCATTCTTCTCAGTTTCAGGTGCTCGCCTGAATGCTCCTCAGAAGGGAATCAACATCGTTCGCATGAGCAACGGTACAGTTAGAAAGGTTCTTGTGAAGTAGGTTAATTCTTAATAAAGTAAACATTGAAATGACCCCGGAAGTTGTTCAGACTTTCGGGGTTATTAAACCAAAGACATTATTATGCACTTTGAAATTGAAAGAAAATTTCTGGTAACAGGTGAGTATAAGCACCTCGCAGTAAGTCATACTGACATAGAGCAGGGTTATTTCGATTCTGCTCCTGGCAGAACCATCAGAGTACGAATACGTGATGACCGTGCGTATCTTACCATCAAGGGACCTTCTGAAGACGGAGGACTGTCACGTTATGAGTTTGAGACAGAAGTGTCCCTGGAGGATGGTCGTCAGTTGATGAAACTGTGCAAACCCGGACGGATTCAGAAAACCCGTTGGCTGGTGCCAAATGGGAAGCACACCGTGGAGGTAGATGAATTCCACGGCGAGAATGAAGGTCTGGTGTTTGCAGAAATTGAATTGGAAAGTGAAGACGAGGAATACATCCGCCCCGATTTCTTAGGCAAAGAAGTCACAGGCGACAAACGCTTCTACAATAAGTATCTGATGACACATCCGTATAGTAAGTGGTAGAAGTCCCCTTTAACTCCCCGTCAGGGGAGAACTAATCCATCCGGATGGCTAATCCTCCCCTTTACGGGGGAGGTGCCGTTAGGCGGAGGGGGTCTTTGAGGTTATGATTCGCCTAATAACAAAATATCCGATGGGGATGGAGAGGAGAACTCCACAAGAGTTGGCAAGAACATCCATCCATTCACCAGAACGGTAAGTGGTACAATAAGCCTGTATCAGCTCCATCAGTCCTCCGTAAAGCACAGGGACAGCAACAGTCCATAGAGCCAGCTTCAAACCGCTGGCTTTTTTTCTGCTCCAATCCATCCATGCGGCACATCCCACTGCGCAGTACATCACAAAATGTGTCCATTTGTCCATCAGTGGAACATCGACCAGCGGGGTCTCAGGCACAGGCATGATTGATAGAATCAAAACTGTCAGATAGAGCAAAATACTCCATGGATACTTCTTAAATGCTGTCATTTTCTGTGATTTGCTTACAAATTTGCTGCAAAAATACGAAAAAAGTTGTAATTTTGCAGCCGTTAACTCGTGATTTATGAATAACAGAGAGAATTTCGGTAGTAGAATGGGTGCCATCCTTGCCGCTGCAGGTTCTGCGGTAGGGCTTGGCAACATCTGGCGCTTTCCAATAGAAACTGGGCGTAATGGCGGTGCTGCTTTTATCCTTATATATATAATATGTATAATCCTGCTGGGTATGCCTATCATGATGAGTGAATTCCTCATTGGTCGTCACACTCAGGCTAATACCGCTCGTGCATATCAGAAACTCGCACCCGGCACACCCTGGAAATGGGTAGGCAGACTGGGTGTATTCACAGGTTTCTTCATCCTCAGCTACTATGCCGTTGTAGCGGGATGGACGATAGAGTATGCTGTCCTTGCCCTTTCGAATCAGTTCGCAGGGAAAACACCGGAGGAGTTCCCGCAGATATTCTCAGAATTCTCTTCCGATCCTTGGAAACCGATTTTTTATCTTGTCCTGTTCATCCTTGCTACTCACTTTATCATAGTGAAGGGCGTGACACGGGGTATAGAACGATGGTCCAAGGTGCTGATGCCAATGCTTTTCATCATCATCGCTGTTCTTGCCGTCTGTTCGGTAAGTATGGAGGGAGCAGGCGACGGACTGACATTCCTGCTAAGTCCAGACTTTTCGCAGATAGACAGTGGGGTAGTGCTCAGCGCCATGGGACAGGCCTTCTTCTCTCTCTCGCTCGGAATGGGATGTCTGTGTACCTACGCCTCTTATTTTGACAAGAAGACCAATCTTGCTCGTACGGCTCTCAACGTATGTGCCATTGACACTTTGATAGCCCTGCTCGCAGGATTCATTATCTTCCCTGCAGCAAGTGCGGCAAACTACGGACTTCAGCCCGATGACATAGGTCCTTCGCTGATATTCATTACACTGCCCAACGTGTTCCAGCAGGCATTCGGCAGTATTCCATGGCTGGCATATATCTTCTCGGTTATGTTCTACCTGCTGCTTATCGTGGCTGCACTGACTAGCACCATCTCCATGCACGAAGTGGTGACATCGTACATGTCGGAGGAATTCCACATGTCGCGCAGCAAGGCAGCTACATTCGAGACTGCCAGCAGCATATTCCTCGGAATACTGTGTTCTCTCTCGTTCGGAGTGCTTAGCGGTCTAACCTTGTTCGGACAAACTATCTTCGGACTCTTCGACTGGGCAGCATCTAATATCTGCCTGCCTGTGGGTGGTATGTTCATTTCTCTTTTTACAGGCTGGTATCTTGACCGCAAGTTGTTCCGTGATGAGATTACAAACAACGGAACGCATCGCGCTCCTTATTTCAAGGCACTGATATTCATACTTCGTTATGTGGCACCGGTATCCATCCTTGCCATCATTCTCAACGAAGTTGGTCTTATCCGCCTCATTGTTGACGCAGTGAAATAAAGACCCCTCCTACTTCTTTTTCCTTTTGAAATTTAATCCTGCGTAGAAGTTGAGGGAACCGAAAGAATTGTTGAGACGTACGGTTTTGTTGGAATAGTCGAAGGAATGTACGATGAAAGACATTCCTGCAAAATACTTTGTGTTGTTATAGACAAGTCCAATTCTTAGGACAAAGTCGAAATTGAGTCGGTCGCGAGTGAAAGTAGGAATATGGAGCTTACCTTCCTTTTCTTCTGAATCTGCGTCGTCACTGGATTTGTAGTAAGTGACGTTGTAGGACAGTCCAGGTGAGAACGATGCCGCAAGAAGCCAGTTGCGCTTGAATACCCAGTTGTAGGCGTAACCGAAGTTGATGCAGTAGTCGTTGTATTTTACCGAATTGAAAAACAGACTTTGGTCAATGTACGGCAACAGACGGGAATCGAGTTTTGAATGGTCGAAACTAATGCGGTGGTGGGTTATCGACAAACCTAATTTGAACGAACCGCAAGAACGTCGCTGCACGGTAGTCTGTGAGAAAGCGGCGGGGTAGGAGAAGTTGTGGTGGTTGAAGATGTAATAGACGTTGAGACCACGGGTCTGTAAGTCCAGCCCGTCAAAGTTGCGGCTGATGCCGTCGGGGCGTTGCACGCCGTTTACAAACAGGGAATTGAGGTTGGTGCAGCGGAAATCGTTGCCGGTCTTGCGGTAGAACAAGTCTATTCCTACCATTGACGTATAGAAACTCAAGTCTATCTCTGTCTTCTGCTTACTGCTGCTCTTATTGGTGAGCAGTCCGCCCACGTCGAAAGTGTAGCCGAGAAACAGCCATTTCCATCCGAAATAGGCACCAAGCCGGAATGTAGGGTTGGGCGCGAATGCGAGGCGCTGTGGGTTGTCGCCTGTGCCCTGCACACTGAAATTCTCGAACGTGTTGGTGTTCTGCACCATGAAAGCAAAATCATAGAGCTGGGGAGTGATGTATGCTGTGTCGATGCGGTTTAGTTCCGAGAATTTGTTGCCGATGTATTCCTGCAGCATTTTGCTCTTCTTCCTCTTGCTCATGTCCTGCAACTGGTCTTTGCTGAGTTCGAGGGAATCGGCAAGAGTGTTCTCCCATACTGAAGACTGGTCGATGAAGTTCTCCAGTGCGTCCCATACACTGTTTTTCGTGACAGAGTCCGTAGGTGCGATGCTGTCGGTATGACAATCAACAACTTGTGCTGTGGATTTGCCACAGCACAAGAATATTATTGCGATGATTGTCTTCAGTCGCACTTGTAGATAAGTGTTTAGTTGTTGAAATAGTAAAGGAATGTAGCAACGCCTTCAAGAGCAGGCTTGCGTGCATCCTTGATTTCGATGGTGAACTTGATTTCAGCCTTGCAAGTGCCACGGAGGTTAACTATAGACTGCAGAGTGGTGACCAGACGAACGCTGCTGCCAGTGATGACTGGTTGACCGAAACGCATCTTGTCCATGCCGTAGTTAACCATCATCTTCAGGTTGTTCACTTCGATAATCTGATCCCATAGGTATGGGAGCAGTGAGAGAGTAAGATAACCGTGAGCGATAGTTGATTTGTAAGGACTTTCCTGCTTTGCACGTTCTACGTCAACATGAATCCACTGGTGGTCAAGTGTAGCGTCTGCAAAGAGGTTGATACGGTCCTGACCGACTTCGAGCCAGTCGCTTGTTCCAAGTACTTCACCGAGGTGTGAAGCAAACTCATCGTAAGAGTTGATAACTAATTTTCCCATATTGAATAATTTATAAGTCTAATAATTGAAGTATGCAAATTTACGCATTTTTGTTGACATACAAAAAAAGCACCCACAAAAAGTGTGAGTGCTGTGAGTTGTGCTGACGAAAATTATTCTGCGTCGAGCTTGCGAGTAAGACGTTCCTTGATACGAGCCTTCTTACCTGTGAGGTTGCGCAGGTAGTAGAGCTTAGCACGGCGAACCTTACCACGCTTGTTCACTTCAATTGAATCGATGTTTGGAGATTCGAGGGGGAAGATACGTTCTACACCCACTGTTCCAGACATCTTGCGAACTGTGAAACGCTTCTTTGTGCCTTCACCGCAGATCTTGATAACTACACCGCGGTAGAGCTGGATACGTTCCTTTGAACCTTCGATGATCTTGTAAGCAACGGTAACTGTGTCACCAGGATTGAACTCATCGAATTTCTTGCCTGCTTCGAGAGCCTTAGCTGCATTCTGGGTAGCAAAAGCCTCTTCAGCGATCTTAATTAAATCCATTGTTTTTGTTGTTTATTTGAATGGTTAATACCAACGAAGCATTCGCGAGTCTCTCAATATCTCGCCAGCGGCTTCGCAAAAGCGGGTGCAAAGTTACGAATAAGTGAATAAAATACCAAATTTATTTGAGTATTTTTGAGCGAGAGTAACTTCGACACAAGTCAACGTTACGAATAAGTGAATAAAATACCAAATTTATTTGAGTATTTTTGAGCGAGAGTAACTTCGACGCAAGTCAACGTTACGAATAAGTGAGCGCACTACAAAATAATAAAAGCATTTTTTTATTTTTAGTGCAGAAAGGCTACGGGTAGGCGAACGAAGTTCGGGAATGCGAGAGTAACTTCGATGTAATGTTCGTAGCAATCTATTTAACCAATAATCCGTCTTTGTCGAGGCGAACGTTCAGGTCAACCCATTTGTCATTTTTTTCGTCTTCATAGCTGAAACAGTCGCTAGACGTGGAATAGATTAATGATTTGTATTTGCAAGGAACCACTTCTTTTCCATTGAAGTCGCAGGCTCCCTCTTTTCCTTTCTTTTCAACACCAAAATAGCCAACAGCATTTCTTCTGGAGTGATAGCATACCTCGTCATATTTCTTAGGAGCGATAATCTCCCTCCCTTTAATGTCACAAACTCCCTCCTTGCCATCTAATTCCACAGAGAAATAACCTACTATATCATCTTTTATAATTAATGTAACATCATCGTATTTTGGTTCAATAATGATATTCCCATTAATGTCACAGGCACCTTCCTTGTTATTAAGTTTAATGCTATAGTATCCTCCTATCATCTCTTTTTCTAACAAGTAAACAGCATCGTAAATAGGCGGAATAACTTCATTACCCTTGAGGTCACATGCTCCAGCTTTACCTTTTATTCTTACTGTAAAATAACCTCCAAGTTTTGTTTTTGAATGATAGACGATAAAAACATAACCTCTGCTGAATGGTATTAAGACGTTCCCATTTACATCTTCAACGCTACGGGTTCTATCGCTGGCGGTATTCAAATACCATTAAAAACCATCGTCTTCCGTTTTCAGTTCTCTTCTTTGAGCAAAGCTGCTGAGGCTGAACATGCTCAGCGCCAACACCATAAAAAATGTTATTCTTTTCATGTTTTCAGGCTTTATAATGTTAATAAATAGTTATTTAGTTGCTTCTGTTTGCAAACATACGACAAAGAAATCATACTTGCAAGGAAAATGGGGAAAAAACTAAAAATCATTGAATTTTGTGATTGTGATTGAAAAAGCATCTGTATTATTGCATCGTAATACTGCTGATCAAGGTACTTATCTTGAAGTAATACTGCTGCTTGTTCTGGAGAGTCGTGTGGCAATTCATGTTGGAAATGTTAAAATCGGAAAGCAGACATTTGCATTTCACGGTAGACACCATCGGCAACGTCATGTTCAAAGGCCAGCTCATGCTCAAAACCTATGACGGCACCAGTTGGAGCGAACCCACACCGCTCTATTTCCCACTCGACAACAATCATTTCATCACTGCATACGACTTGCTGATGCGTAACGACACCGTACTCGTGGCAGCCAACCTCATTTCAAACGAAATTGGCAAACCTGTCCTACGCTACGCTTCCAAGCCTCTTGCATCCTCAACTGTTACCTACACCGATGACGAGATCGTGCCCGACCAGTTTATGATGCACCGTGTGGGCATGAACGCCATCATCGGAATGGTTTACGAGGCCACGGACTCAGTGCCGGATATTTACATCCGCACCCTTGCCATGAGCGGTAAACACGACGGTCTTCCTGGAGGCAACCTCAATACTGGCTACAAGATGCCTGGACGTATTAAGATAGTTTGCGACCGTGATGCCGTCGATGTCAATGACTTCGCAGTACTCTGGACAGAACTCAACAACGTTTATCGTTCCGACGACGGCACCGAGTCCTACACCGATAACCTTTGCACCATGCTCAATGCCTCGCGAATCCACATAGGTGAGATCCTCCATCTTACCGACCCCATCACCGTGGGGTGTGAACTCGACAGCCTCGTCATGACCGATTTCGACGGTGTGCTCGACGATGCACATATCAGCGTGGTTTATACTCTCGGCAATCCGGAGACCGGTGCCGGACTCATCATGCACAATGACAAGTACTTCCACAATAGTTGCGAGACAGAAGTGTCCTGCGTGAGCACGATGCACATCGAAGGCCAGTACTTCACTGGTGGTATTGTTGGAGAAATTAATGACAAATCGGGGGAGAATACGGGCGATCCCTACGTGGATGGCTGTGTGTTTGCCGGTGACATCTATGCCCCAGGCTGTATGGTTTGCGCAGGCGGCATCTGTGCTGGGATTGTTTATAATTCGTCCAATCCCGACCGTGGACTTTACATCAACAACTGTATCATGGCAGGTACGTTGAACTTAGAGGGTGCACAAAGTCCCGGCATCATTGTTGGTGGTCTGCCCACACCAGCAGAAAATGTCGCCAGTTGCTACTACGACAAATGGTTAGTGCCGTCAGGAAATGTCATCGGGGGCATCCCCACACACCCTCTCATCCGTGCTCTCACCACCGAAGAACTCACCTCTGGCAACGAGATGAAGGTGTCGATGCTCGACCTTGACGAGAGCGCAGCACATGGCTTCACCCTGACCAAAGGCTATTATCCGCGAGTGTTCTGCAACACGGAATGGTCAGGCTACAGTGTACTGAACAACGATAATAACAATAGTATAAGCAGCGCAAACCACCCCTACTGGCGCTACTCATCCGTTGACAAGACGAACTGTGTATATCAGGCAGGTGCATGGCTTGCCTCCACACCCATCGAAATCCCCAATGGCGACGTAGCCTACGACCTCGTCTCCTACACTGTGGCTAAAACCAAGGAAGTTACATGGACTGAACCGAACGGACGCGAAGCGAAGATAAAGTCCTTCCCCGACTATCCCACCAATGCTACCTGCATCACAGTCGCTGGTGATACGGCATACGCCACTACCAACGGCACTTTCAAGGCTGTAATGGGAATAAAGCCCGACAAGAAAATGGCTGTGGCATTCAGTCGTCCACTGCCCATTCGCGGCACGAAGATCCTGAATATCATTGCCACTCCCGAACAGGAGTGGGACGGATCCTTCTCTTCCACTTTTGCTGCCGGTGCAGGAACAGCCGAAGACCCTTACATTATCAAGACCGGCGCACAATTGGCCTACGCCGTACAGAACAACCAGGAGGGACAGTTCTACAAGCAACTCTGCGACATCACACTTGTTAAGAATCTTATTGATTACTCAGACGCACTGCTTGACTGCAAATACAACCACGTCAGCCTGGGCAAAACGAACCAGATGTGGGGCACATCCAACGAATGGAATACGACCTCCTACCAGTGGAATTCCTCAGCCGTGGTGTGGCGAGCACGCTACGATGGCGACGGACACTTGGTGAAGGGTGTCTACATCCCCACCAGTGTGCAACAGATGGGACTGTTCGGTAACATCGAATCGAGTGGCATGGTCGAGAACCTCGGTGTGGTGGATAGCTATATCGACAACATGCGCTGTGGTCTGCTGGCTTACAAGATGGACGGAACCGTACGCAACTGTCTGTTCCATGGAGTCGTCTTCGGGGGATACTACAACGACGACGACAAAAGCATGGGCTACAACGGCGGCATTTGTTCATACGTCGGTCCCTCAAACAGCAACGCATTGATCGAGGACTGCGTCAGCGCCGTTTACAACAAATTTTTAGTGCAGGACTATTCGCCCTTTGTCTCCCTACCAGCAAGCGGCAACACGTTGCAGAACAATGGAAAGGTGCAGAACTGTCTGGCAGTCGTGCCCACCTCGTTCGGCGATGCCAACTTCGACTATCACTACACCGCCTCTGGCCGTTCGTATATTCAGAACTGCTACTGGCTTCGCGGTTACGAACCTACCCGAACGGGGCAGACGCTCGACGAAATCTGTGAGGCTCTCGGCCAACGCAGCCGCTGGACCTATTCCAAAGGTTACTTCCCTACACTCAAGACCTTTGCAAAGAAAGACATAGCGCGACTCATGACGATACCTGTCCGCACCGACGACGGTTACGACGACGGCTACGACCAGTACCTGCTCGGGTTCAATCGCCAACTCTTGTTCGAACCCGGCTCTGCCTCATGGACATACAACGTCAGTGGCAATTGCATCGAAGCCGATGCTGACATGGGCATTGTCGTACCGAAGTATAAAAACATTAACTATGTAGAAGGAGAAGACCGCTGGTTAGGATGGACAAGCCTGCTGGTTGCCACCCTCGGCAATGCCACCTTGGGTATTCCAGTTGTCACCAGTGGACAACAGTTAAACCCTGGCATCACCATCGCCGACGATGATGCACGCACGGCCTGCATGGGTGCCTTCGACACAGACAACAACAACGCCCTTTCGCTGGACGAATTGAAAGCTGTTACTGCAGCGAGTATGAACGAGGCATTTCAGACTTCCTCATATGCTTGGATAGCAAAGCAGACGCAGAGTTTTCCAGAGTTACGCTTCTTCAAGAACGTGACAGAACTCACCACCCAACTCAACGGCTTCTCCGCACTCACCGAGGTGAGACTTCCCTATACCCTCACCTCGATTGGCAGCAGCGCCTTCGACGGTTGCATGAGTCTGGAGGAAGTGACCATCCCTGCCCGTGTCAACAACATAGATGCTCATCCCTTCTTCGTCTCAGCCGTCAAGAACGTCTATGTCGACCCCTTCAATGAGAACTTCAAATCGCGCGACGGTATTCTCTTCGACGTGAACGACGTGCTCATTTCCTATCCCAACGGACGCAGCGGAGAAGAAGCGGAGATCCCCGGTGTTATCACCGAAATAGCCGACGGAGCCATCCACTACATCTGGGGACTCAAGCGACTCTACTTCGAGACCGAGGACTACGAGACCGTGCCCTACCTCAATACTGATGGTATCAAGACCATCGGTGATGAACTGCTTGACGTCTACGTCTGCGATGCCACCTACGGCAGCGTACTCATGGAAGCCTACAACGAAGACGATTCCTGGGCAGACTATGTCGATGCCGACAAGCTGCATTGCTACTATCCACTCACCGTGGGCAGCGCAAAGGCCGCCACCATGTACATCGGCTTCGATACCGAACTGCCTGCACAGTTGAACCCCTATATCGTCACATCCACCGACAAGGACGGAAACACAGCCTACCTGCTCAGCCAGCCGCGCCGTGTGCCCAGCCTCACTCCCGTAGTTATCATGGCAACGAAAGCAGGCAAATACCGTCTCACACCGCTCGACGAGACGCTTGAGCCGTGGAAGATGTACGAGAACCGCCTGAACGGAGTAGGGCGCGACGGCATGGAAGTCTATCAGAGCGACGCTGACCGCGGAAGTATCCTCACGCTGGGCTACAACAGTGCCAAGACGCTCGGCTTCTACTATTACAAAGGCAGCCGCATTGCTCCCTACCGCGCCTACCTCACCTACAACTGGGTGGGCGACTCCAGTGCGAAATACTTCATCCAATTTGTGGAAGACGATCCCTCCACCGACATCGAAGCTATTGACACGAAAACAATGGAAACAGAAACCGATAGTCCGGTGTATGATTTGAAGGGACGGAAAGTGGCCGACAGTATAAACTCCGCCATGCTTCATTCCCGATTGATTCCTGGCATCTATGTCTCAGGAGGCAAAAAAATCATCGTACGATAGTGACGATAGATATTCTTTTTGGGAGTTAAGAGCATGGAACGCTCCTAAGTAACTAAAATTGTAAAATTGTCCAAATACCAGATGGGTGCAAAAAAATACTTTAAGGGTCGCTCAGGACTCATTTTCTGTCCATAGATAGTAAGTTTACCGCTTCCAAGCATGATGGGGCTATATTTTTCTCTTTTTATTTCGCAATGCTTGCCATCCATCAGTATGATGTGGACATCGCCTTTGATTGTAAGACAACCGATACTTTCATTTCTTCCCACATAATACCAACCATCTGTAAGATCGCTGGCATTATACTCTGTCAGCTGTGTGGCGTTAGACTTCTTTTCTTTGCCGTTAGCATCAATGTATCTGACATATTTAGCCCACGCTGTCTGTGTGGTGGCAAACAAAGTAAGGACAAGCAGTGCAACTGTCCTTAAATTCAAGGCGCAGGACAGCGTCATTGCTGTCTGCGCCGCAGAAAGATTTGTTTTGTGTTTTATTTTGTGTTTGTGTTGTGCTTGTGTCGTGTTTGTGTCGTGTTTGCTTGTGTTGTGTTTTTGTCGTGTATATATAAATATTGTGTCATTGTTTTTTGTCCTTTTGTATGTTGCGCCAGCAGAGCCAGAGAAACCAAATGGCTCCAACGGCCAGGAAAGAACACAAGATATAAACTAGTATCATTGCTGGTTTTATTACATTTTTGTTTAAGATCGATGTGCGACCTGTTTGTTTTCGGGTGCAAAATTACTCCTTTTATATAAAAACGTACATAACAAATTGTACACGTTCATTACAAAACGGTGTAATATTCATTACATCTATGTGTAAGAACATAACAAATTGTACACGGCGTGTAAGAAATGGGTGTAAGAAACCAGTTTATACTTCACTTCCCTTAAGTTTAGGGTTAAGTTCCCTCAAGTTTACACTTATTTGTTTGTATTTTTTGTTTTTCTAAAAAAAAATGAGCGAAGCGACCCTTTGTTTTTGTAAAAAAGAAGAAAATCTGTAACTTTGCAGTTGTTTTAATAGAAATCCAAGCTCATGGACAGATACTATTATTACGGTGTAGCCGCAATGCTCTATATAACAACCTGTTGGGCTTTTGCTATCGTGCGCTGGTTCCATACTTGTCAGGAGCCGAAGGAGCGCAGAGCCTACATCTGGCCCGACCGCAAAATGCAAGTGCTCGTCTTTCTCATGGCGACACTGCTTCTTCCTTACGTTATCGACCCGACCAACGAGTCTGCGTGGACGCTGATGAAGAGCTATTATCCAGATACTTACTATTTCTATTCAGGCATGCTGATGCTCTGCTATGCAGGCACGGTAAAACAATGGAACCGTTGGAAATTTGTAAGTTGGATAGCTGCCTGCATCGTCATTGCCACCATGCTTCTTCCCATCCTCAACGCCTGGTTACCATTTGAATTCATGAACAGGCAGGGATTGGAATTGTGGCATTATGTCATCACTGTCGAGAGTTTTTTGATGATGGCTTTCTGCTTTATGGCCATGTGGCAGGTATGGCACTGGGTTCGTGAGTCCAACGATGCCAACTACTCCAATCCCGACGATTTCCCCGTGAAATACGCAAGCATGATCCTCTACTATCCTGTTGTCCTCACGCCTCTGGTTTGGCCGGCATATATCCTTGACTCACGTCAGGTGATGGCTGTCCTGCACCTCTTCCTGGCAGCCTTCAACATGGTGTTATTGGTTACCGTGATGCCGGCTTGGCGACGTAAGTTGATGCTGCCATCTACTGTTGACGAGGACTCCGAATCCGAGAATGATGAACCTCATGATGCAAATATTGAGGAGCATATAGAGCAGACCGCTCTCGAAATCCGTGCTTATGTTGAGGAGCAGAGTGCCTATCTCGACCCTCACCTTAAGGTTGACGACGTGGTGCAGCATTGCCAGATGGGACGCACTTACGTTTCGCTGACTTTCCAGCGTCGCTTCAATTCATTCGCCAGCTACGTCAATAGCCTGCGTCTGGCTCACTACGAGCAGTACATGGCTGCTCACCCCGAAGAAACAAAGGAATCTGCTGCGCTTGCTTCAGGCTTCTCCAACTACATGAGCTACTATCGTGCTAAGCGTAAGCAGGAGCGGGGCTGATTGAGAACTTAAGAACTTAAGAACTTAAAAACTCTATAGAATAGATGGGTGCAAAAAAATACTTTAAGGGTCGTTCAGGACTCATTTTCTGGCTAAATGTGCTGGGAGGTTTGGTAGTGCTGTTTGGTGTGCCATATCTGCTGATGACGTCACTCGATGCGTTTACACATCATGGTGAGAAAATTGAAGTGCCGGACGTGGTGAATCAGTCAGCTGCTAATGCAGCAGAGATGCTTGATCAGTGTAAACTGGTAGCGGTAGTGAGTGACTCTACTTACGATAGTCATTATGCTCCGGGTACAGTGCTGGCTCAGCATCCACTGCCTGGAAACGAAGTGAAGAGCGGACGTGAGATTTATCTTACTGTGAACCGCAACGGTTATCCTCCAATCAAAATGCCTGACCTGGTGCGCAACACCACTGAGCGTATTGCAAGTATGCGCCTGAAGCAGCTTGGCTTTAAACTGACTACTACTCGCAGGGTGGAGAACGAGCCTGAAGGTCTTGTACTCTACGTGAAGCAGGGCAGTCGTACGCTGCATGCAGGTGAGATGATTAGTCGTGATGTTCCTCTGACTATTTACGTAGGTGACGGATTCCCAGTGGATACTCTTGAGGTAGACTCATTCGGAATTGTTAATGACGGTGGATTTGATATTGAGTTATAATGGATATTGCGGACGTGGATGTGATGTCGTTGATCGACGACGATGTGGATGATCAGGCGCAGCTGTATGAACACTATAGGGTAGTGGCTGACAAAGGTCAGAAACTGCTACGTGTTGACAGATTCCTGATTGATCACCTCGGAGGGATTTCACGTAACAGAGTGCAGAAGGCTGCTGATGCGGGATTCATCATGGTGAATGAGCGTCCGGTGAAGCGCAGTTACCGCGTGAAACCGCTGGATGTAGTGCAGGTGATGCTCGACCGTCCGCATTATGAGAATAAAATCACTCCTGAGGATATTCCTCTGAACATAGTCTATGAAGATGATGACGTGCTGGTGGTGAACAAACCTGCTGGATTAGTGGTGCACCCGGGAGTGGGAAACTGGACTGGAACGATGCTCAATGCACTTGCATGGCATTTTCAGGATAAACCGCAATACGATATAAATAATCCGGAGATAGGTCTCGTACACCGTATAGACAAAGATACCAGCGGACTTCTGGTGGTGGCTAAGACCCCTCACGCTAAGACTCATCTGGGTCTGCAGTTCTTCAACAAAACCACCCAGCGTGAGTACAACGCCCTGGTTTGGGGCACTTTCAATGAGGACAGCGGACGCATAGAAGGCAATATAGCCCGCAACCCCAAAGACCGTATGCAGATGGCGGTGTTTCCGCCCGACAGCGAAATCGGCAAGCATGCCGTCACACACTATGAGGTGATGGAGCGCTTCACCTATACTACATTAGTGAAATGTCGCTTGGAAACTGGTCGCACACATCAGATCCGTGTTCACATGAAGCACATCGGTCATACGCTTTTCAATGACGAACGTTATGGTGGCAATGAGATTCTGCGAGGAACTCCATCGTCAAAGTACCGCCAATTCGTAGATAATTGCTTCAAGATATGTCCGCGTCAGGCTCTGCATGCCAAGACTCTGGGTTTTGTGCATCCCCGCACTGGCGAGAATATGTACTTCACCAGTGAACTGCCTGAGGATATGGTGGCGCTGATAGAGAAGTGGAGGAAATTAAGCCATCAGGATGCTGATTAAATAAAATAATAAGGCACTAGCGGAATATCGATATAACGTTATAACGTAATGACGACAATAAAAGCGCCTTCAAAAAATTATATAATAATGAGTAAAAAAGAAACAAAGATGCAAGGGGAGGGGACTCCTGTTATAGCTATTGTGGCTGGCGGCGACTCCTCAGAACATGATGTATCATTGCGCTCAGCAGCGGGCATTGAGTCATGGCTTGACAAAGAATTATTTAATGTTTACATAGTTGAGATTTCCCACAAAGGATGGGAGGCTCATCTGAGTGACGGAACCAAGGCGCAGGTTGACAGAAACGATTTCTCTTTCACCGATACAACTGCCGGAAAGAAGGTCCGTCCTGATTATGCATATATCACCATTCACGGAACACCTGGCGAAAACGGAATCCTTCAGGGCTATTTCGAACTGCTCGGCATTCCTTACTCTTCTTGCGATGTTCTTGTTGCGGCAATGACATTCAATAAGTTTGTTTGCAACCAGTATCTTAAGGGTTTTGGAATCAAGGTGGCAGAAAGCATTCTCCTCCGCAACGAGGAGGTGAGCACAGAGGACATCGTAGCCCGTGTAGGTCTGCCTTGCTTCGTGAAGCCAAATGGTGCAGGAAGCAGCTTCGGTGTGACTAAGTGCAAGACAGCCGAGGATATCCAGCCAGCCATAGCCAAGGCTAAGGAAGAGTGTGAGGAAGTGCTGATTGAGTCGTTCCTCGACGGAGTAGAACTCGCAAACGGTGTTTACCGCACCCGCAAGACTGGTACTGTGGTTCTTCCAATTACCGAAGTTGTGACCCATAATGAGTTTTTCGACTACGATGCCAAGTACAATGGTCAGGTGGAGGAAATCACACCAGCCCGTTTGTCGGAAGATACAACCAAGCGAGTCCAGGCGATTACGAAAGCTATTTACGAAATCCTTGGCGGCAGCGGTATCATGCGTGTAGACTATATCATCACCAAGGACGGTGACAAGGACGTTGTGAATCTGCTTGAGATCAACGCCACTCCAGGTATGACTGCAACATCATTCATTCCTCAGCAGGTTCGTGCTGCAGGCATGGAAATGAAACAGATACTAACTGATATAATACAAGAAAAACTATGAACATCCACGATTTCGACGACATCCGCCCCTTCCTGCCGGAAGAACTGCCCGCAGTCTATGACCGACTGCTGTCGGACCCAGATTTCATCTCAGTACTGGAATATGTTTACCCGCATGTTCCCGTAGACCAGCTGAAAGCTGTGATGCGTTCGTGCCCGGACAATCTGGAATTCCAGAAGAAGATGGTGTACCCGATGCTGAAACAGCTTGTCAAGACAGCGGCAACGAGCCTGACTTCGAACTTCTCGGCACTTGAAAGCGAGAAGGACAGAAGCCACACCTTCATTTCCAATCACCGTGACATTGTGCTGGATTCAGCCTTGCTGTCGGTAGTTCTGATAGAAAGCGGATTCAATACAGTCGAAATCGCGATAGGAGACAATCTGCTCATACGCCCATGGATAAAAGACCTGGTGCGTGTGAACAAGTCGTTTATAGTGCAGCGTGCCCTCACCATGCGTGAGATGCTCATGGCTTCAGCCAAGCTGTCGCGCTACATGCATTTCACCATTAACGAGAAGAACGAGAATGTATGGATTGCCCAACGTGAAGGCCGTGCCAAGGACAGCAACGACCGCACTCAGGACAGTGTGCTGAAGATGATGGCGATGGGTGGCGACTTGCGGAATCTCAACATCGTGCCGCTCTCAATCACATACGAGTACGACCCTTGCGACTATCTCAAGGCTCAGGAATTCCAGCAGAAACGTGATATCGAAGGATTCAAGAAGAGTAAGCAGGATGACCTTGACAATATGCGTGTAGGTATCTTCGGTCCCAAGGGCAAGATTCACTATCATGCCGCACCATGTATCAACGAATGGCTCGACAGTCTGCCTGCAGATATGCCAAAGGCTGACTATTTCCGTACAGTTGCCCAGCATATTGACCGCGAAATCCATCGCAACTATCATCTCTATGCAGGAAATTATGTGGCTGCCGATATGCTTACGGACGATACTGCGCATGCTGACCGCTACACAGCTGAACAGCGTGAGCAGTTCCTGGGTTATGTGGCAAAGAAGATGGAGATGATTAACTTGCCGAACCCGGATCAGGACTATCTGCGCAAGTGCATACTGACTATGTATGCCAACCCTGTATTCAACTACGAAGCTGCATGGAAAAACTAAAGACAGTTCTGCTGTTGGCGATTTGTATGCTTTGCTACGCATGCTCTGACGATAATGACGGTAACGGCTATCCTTCAGTCATTACCTCACTGCTTGATGTGCAGACGGATGCAGACAAGAATGTAGCGAGCATCACTTCTGATGACGAACAGACGTTCTATCTGCCTAATCAGACTTTGTCAACGAACTATGCAGACACTGTCGTGCGTTGTCTTGGCGTATATGAGGCGGATACCATATCGCACGAAGCGAAGGTGTACAGCCTGCAGAATGTCATTTCATACACTCCACGCATATATGAAGACCCGAACGGACTTCCACACGAAGCTGTAAGGATTATCAGTTCGTGGAGGACGGACCGCTATTTCAATATGCTGATAGCGTTTCTGACTACAGGCAATGGCTCTCATGCCTTCGGATTTAGTGAAGACAGCATAACCGTTACACAGGAAGGAGCAAACACGGCATTTATCAGCCTTTTGCATAAGCGTCCTGAGAATGATGCGCTGTCATACTCGCAGAAAGTGTTTGTGAGTCTGCCTACTCATCTGTATGCAGGGAAGGCGGACAGTATTGTCTTCAGCGTCAATACTTATGACGGTCCCCGTGTTTTTGGAATAAAATAGAATGAATGAAGTTTTACATATAATCAATGAGATGGCACCATTCCTCCTACTGGGATTTCTGATCGCAGGAGTGATGCACGCATTCATTCCTGGAGGATTCTATGCTAAGTTCTTGTCGAAGAAGAATTTCCGCAGTGTTCTCAATGCCGCATTGCTGGGAATCCCCCTGCCATTGTGCTCATGCGGAGTGATTCCAACAGCCATGTCACTTCGCAAGGAAGGCGCATCGCATGGAGCAGTAGTCTCGTTTCTTATTGCAACGCCCCAGACAGGAGTGGACTCCATATCTGCCACCTATTCACTCATGGGACTTCCGTTTGCCATAGTTCGCCCCATAGCAGCTTTGTTTACAGCCCTTTTCGGAGGACTCCTGGCTAACAGGATTGGAAGTGACTCTGTTGTGGAGAAGACTGAGGAGACAGAAACTTGCTGTTGCCACCATAAGGAGAAACAACATAAGGAGGAAGAAAAATCTTGTTGCTGCCATCATAAGGAAGAACAGGAGGAAGTGCATGATTGTTGCTGCCATCATGCAGAAGCGGACAAGGGAATGAACTTTGTGGAAAAAATGAAGGTAGCACTTGAGTATGCGTTTGTTGATATGATGGAAGATATTGGCAAATGGCTGATAGTCGGTTTGATTATTGCCGGACTGATCACAGTGTTTGTTCCAGCAACAGCCTTTGCCATTTTTGTGAATAACACATGGCTTTCAATGTTGCTGGTATTGATAATAAGCATACCGATGTATGTGTGTGCAACCGGCAGCATCCCCATCGCTGTAGCTTTGATGATGAAGGGACTCACTCCTGGAGCAGGTCTGGTGCTGCTTATGGCAGGACCTGCTGCAAACATGGCATCAATACTCGTCATCCGCAACCGCTTGGGCAGTAAGACACTGTTTGCTTATCTGTTGTCAATCGTGGCAGGTGCGGTTTTGTTTGGCTGTGTCATAGACTTTGCTTTACCTACAGAATGGTTTGGCGTAGATGCCCTAACTGCAAGTTGTTGCGAGGAATCAACTGTCTGGTGGCAGTGGGTAAGTACAGCTGTTCTTTCGATTTTGCTGATTAACGCGCTTGTCATCAATAAGTTTGTCAAAGGGAAAGCTGACAGTTGCTGCTGCAATACCCATTAGTGGGTATATTTGTTGTTGTAAGCATTATTTCAGCATTGTAAGGCAGCGTGACAATTGAAAAAAGTTTTACCTTTGCGTAAATATTGTGCAAATTTGAAATGAAGCTTTCAGAGTTAAAAACTGGTGAGAGTGGCATCATAGTTAAAGTTCAAGGCCACGGTGGTTTCCGCAAGCGTATTGTGGAGATGGGCTTTATCCGTGGCCAAAGAGTTGATGTGCTGCTGAATGCTCCTTTGCATGATCCTGTTAAGTATAAGCTGATGGGTTATGAAGTGTCGCTGCGTCATGATGAAGCAGCCCTGATAGAGGTTGAAAAGACGCAGGAGAGCACTGGTGACATCACTGTGACTAATGATGATAAAGTTGAGACGCAACCATCAAAGGTGCAGGAGTGTGAAGACGCTTCCTGCGTAAAAGGTGGACGAAAAACAACTCCTCTACATTCTGGAGAGACTATTTCCGTAGCTCTGATTGGCAATCCCAACTGCGGCAAGACGTCTCTGTTCAACTATGCCAGCGGTGCCCATGCACGTGTGGGCAACTATTCTGGTGTGACTGTTGACTCAACGGAGGCAAGCGCTGAGTATTTTGGCTATAAGTTCCGCCTCACTGACCTTCCCGGCACATATTCTTTGTCGTGCTACAGTCCTGAGGAACTGTATGTGCGTCGCCACCTGTCGGAGGAAATGCCAGACGTGGTGATAAATGTAATCGACGCATCGAACCTGGAGCGTAATCTTTACTTAACCACTCAGCTGGTTGACATGAATCTGCGTGTGGTATGTGCGTTGAATATGTTTGATGAGTTTGAGCGCAGAGGTGACAGTGTGGATCTGGGAGTTCTGAGTCAGTTGATGGGTGTGCCTATGGTTCCGACATCATTCAAGTCAGGACGCGGGGTAGAGGACTTGTTCCGCACGGTGATAGAGGTGTATGAGGATGAAAACGTTCATTCCCGCCATATTCACATCAACTATGGACACGAGATAGAAAACGGTATTGTTCATATTCAGAAGTACATCAAGGCTGATCCTGTGATTCGCCGTGAGTTCAGTACACGTTATGTGGCACTGAAACTGCTTGAGCACGACACTGACATGGAGCAATACATCCGCAGAGTTGCCGAGGACAATTCGCGACGTATCTTTGCTGCCCGTGACGTGGCTGCAGCCCGTGTTTATGAAGAGACCGACAGCGACAGCGAATCGGCAATCATGGATGCGAAGTACGGTTTTATCCATGGTGCGCTGACGGAAGCAAACTATAATACAGGAATCAAGAAAGACACATTCCACAGAACGAACATCATCGACAATATCATGTCGAACCGCTATCTCGGTTTCCCTCTCTTCTTCCTGATGCTCTACTTGATGTTCCAGGTGACCTTCTCCTTAGGTCAGTATCCTATGGACTGGATTGAAGACGGCATCGGACTGCTGGGCAGATGGGTGAACAGCAGTATGGATGAAGGACCGCTGCGTTCTCTGCTGACCGAAGGAGTGATTGGCGGAGTGGGGTCGGTGATAGTATTCCTGCCACAGATCCTTATACTATATTTCTTCATCGCATTGATGGAAGACTCTGGCTATATGGCGCGTGCCGCATTTATCATGGATAAACTGATGCATCACCTCGGGTTGCACGGGAAATCGTTTATCCCGCTGATTATGGGCTTCGGTTGCAATGTGCCCGCTGTGATGGCGACACGTATGATTGAAAGCCGGCGATCGCGACTGATAACTATGATGATTCTGCCGTTTATGTCGTGCAGTGCCCGTCTGCCGATATACATAATGATAACCGGAACGTTCTTTACTCTACAGTACCGCTCTATGGTGATGATTTCGCTCTATGCCATCGGTATAGTGATTTCGGTTCTCGTCAGCCGTATATTATCGCGATTCGTAATCAAGGGTGAGGATACTCCGTTTGTGATGGAACTGCCGCCTTACCGTTTCCCTACATCCAAGGCGTTGATGCGTCATACTTGGGACAAAGGCCGCGAGTATCTGAAGAAAATGGGTGGAATCATTCTCGTTGCCAGCGTCATCGTCTGGGCTTTGGGATATTTCCCGCATAATGATAATCTGACTCCTCAAGAACAGAAGGAACAGTCCTACATCGGTATGGCAGGACGTACCATAGAGCCTTTGTTCGCTCCGCAGGGATTCAACTGGAAGCTTGACGTGAGCCTTATTGCCGGTGTCGGTGCCAAGGAAATCGTGGCTTCTACAGTTGGTGTGCTTTATGCCAACGACGACAGTTTCGGTGATGATGACTCTTACAGCGACGACAACGAGAAATATGAGGAGATGCACTCTCTTATGCAAGCTGACGGAATCACGCCGCTGTCGGCATATTCATATCTGATATTCGTACTTCTTTATTTCCCATGCATAGCTACGATTGTGGCAATAAAAAACGAAACCCATTCATGGAAATGGGCTTCGATTGCAGCCATCTACACTACTGTAGTGGCATGGGTTGTTTCTGCTCTTGTTTATCAGATAGGGAGTCTGTTCTAATTCTTGAAAGAGTGGATTGGAGCAGGGATGCGTCCGCCACGGTTCACGAATCGTGAACAGTCGAAACGATTGACAGGCATGATGGGAGCATAACCCAACAAGCCGCCAAACTCTACCTGATCGCCTACATCCTTGCCTTCAACAGGAATGATACGAACGGCAGTGGTTTTCTGGTTAACCATACCAATGGCGCTTTCGTCGGCTATGATACCTGCGATGGTAGTTGCAGGTGTGTTGCCCGGTATGGCTATCATGTCCAGACCTACGGAACAGACACAAGTCATAGCTTCCAACTTTTCTATAGTCAATGCTCCTGCTTCCACAGCATTTATCATTCCCTGGTCTTCACTTACAGGGATGAAGGCTCCGCTCAATCCTCCTACATAGCTTGATGCCATCACTCCGCCTTTCTTCACCTGATCGTTGAGAAGTGCGAGAGCGGCTGTTGTGCCTGGTGCACCAGCGTGTTCCACACCGATACAGTGGAGAATGTCAGCCACACTGTCACCTATAGCAGGAGTGGGTGCGAGTGAGAGGTCGATGATGCCGAACGGAACGCCTAATCTCTTGGCTGCTTCCTGTGCAACCAACTGTCCTACGCGAGTGATTTTGAATGCGGTGCGCTTGATGGTCTCACAGAGAGTCTCAAACGAAGCGTAGTGCTTATTGTCCATCTGCTCAAGAGCGTACTTCACAACTCCAGGACCGCTGACGCCGACATTGATGATGCTGTCTGCCTCGCTCACTCCGTGGAATGCTCCAGCCATGAACGGATTGTCATCGGGAGCATTGCAGAGCACAACCAGTTTGGCACAGCCGATGGAATCGTTTTCTGCAGTGAGAGCGGCAGTCTCTTTGATGATGTCGCCCATAAGTCTTACGGCATCCATGTTGATGCCAGTCTTCGTTGCACCCACAACCACGCTTGAACATACCCGTTCAGTAGTTGCAAGAGCTTCTGGAATGGCACGTATAAGCAGCTCGTCGCTATGAGTCATACCTTTGGAGACGATTGCGCTGAATCCACCAAGGAAGTTCACTCCAACCGTCTTTGCAGCCTTGTCGAGTGACTTACAGATGCGAACGTAGTCTTCAGGAGTGTGACAGCATGAACCGCCCACAATAGAGATAGGAGTAACGCTGACGCGTTTGTTGACTACAGGAATAGCAAATTGGCGTGATATGTCGTCGCCTGTTTGTACCAGAGTGCTGGCAAGCGCGATGATTTTCTTTTCTATTTTCTCACAACAAGATTCAAGGTCTGAATCAGCACAGTCGAGCAGGCTGATTCCCATGGTGATAGTGCGGACATCGAGGTTCTCTTGCTCTATCATCTTGTTGGTTTCAATAACTTCTGCAAGATTTATCATAAAAACGTGAAGTGTTTAGACTCTATGCATCATGTTGAAGATTCCTTCGAGCTGACATTTGATTTGAACGCCAGTGTTGGTGCCAACAGCGGCAATTTCATCTGAAATCTGTTCGAACGGTTTTTCGGTATGACTCATATCTACAATCATCATCATGTTGAAAAACTCCTGAACGATAGTCTGTGAAATGTCAAGGATGTTGATATTGTTATCTGCCAAATATGTGCAGACTTTTGCGATAATACCCACAGTGTCTTTACCGACAACTGTAATTATAGCTCTTTGTTTCATGTTCTATATGTTTGAATTTGTGGTGCAAAGTTATACTTTTTCAGCCATACGGCAAAACAAAAGTGGGAAACGTTCTAAACGTATAGTTTTTTTTGCTAACTTTGCGCAGATTATATACTTTTGTTAATATGAAAATATCAGATCTCATTACGCAACAGAACCGTACGGACTTTTCATTTGAAGTTCTCCCTCCTCTGAAGGGAACTGGTACGGACAGCCTTTTCCATACTATTGACGTGTTGCGTGAGTTTTCACCACGATATATAAACATTACAACTCACCGTTCGGAATATGTGTACACAGAACAAGCCGACGGTTCGTTCCTGCGTAAGTCCATACGCCGCCGTCCTGGAACAATTGCAGTGGCTTCTGCGATTATGCAGAAATACGACATCACTGTTGTTCCTCATGTAGTGTGCAGCGGATTTACAAGAGAAGAACTGGAATACATGCTTCTCGATTTGCAGTTCCTGGGCATAACTGATTTGCTTCTGCTCCGTGGTGACAAGGCAAAGGATGAGAGCCGTTTCACTCCTGTACCAGGTGGCTATAGCCATACCACAGAACTCATTGAACAGGTTAACAGGTTCAATAAGGGCGAATTTATCGACTCAAGTATGATGAAGACAAAGCCAGAACCGTTCTCGTTCGGTGTGGCTTGCTATCCGGAGAAGCATGAGGAAGCGCCCAACCTGGATTTCGACTTGCAGGTTCTTAAGATGAAGCAGACTCTTGGTGCGGACTATGCCATCTCTCAGCTTTTCTACGACAATAGCAAATACTTCCAGTTTGTGGAACGTGCGAAAGCTGAAGGCATCACCATTCCAATCATACCAGCACTAAAACCGCTTACCAAGATGTCGCAGATAACGGTTGTTCCAAAGACTTTCCACATTGACATACCGCAAGAATTGGCGGCAGAAGCCGCTCTGTGCAGCAGTGATGAGCTGGTGAAGGAACTCGGAGTGGAATGGGCTGTAGCTCAGTGCAAGGAACTCAAGGCAGCAGGTGTACCGTCGATACATTTCTATACAATGTCTGCAACCGACAGCGTTAGAAAGATAGCTGAACAAATCTACTAAATGACATTCGATAGCATCATAGGACAGGAAAGAGTCAAACAAAGACTTATCAGTGACGTGAAGCAGGGAAAAGTGCCTCACGCTATGATGTTTTGTGGTCCGGAAGGCAATGGCGGACTTGCTCTTGCCGTTGCGTTTGCACAATATCTGTTGTGCTCTGGAAAGAATCCTCCGCCTCAAGGTATGAGCATGTTTGGCGATGAACCGGAGACACAGGAACCTCTTGACCATGTATGCACCCATTGCACCAATTGTTTGATGGCGGAAAAACTGCAGCACCCTGACCTGCATTTCGCCTTCCCTATATTCAAGAAGCGAAGCGGTAAACCGAGTGTCTGCGATGACTTTATCGAAGAATGGCGTGATTTGTTGTTGTCATCTCCCTATATGGGCTATGCAGAATGGATGCAGGCATCAGGAGCTGAGAATCAGCAGTTGCAGATATTTGTTGAAGAGAGCGATGCCATAAGCCGTAAGCTTTCGCTCAAGTCCAGCCAGGGAGGATACAAGGTGTGCATAATCTGGCTGCCGGAAAAGATGCACGTGAGTTGTGCGAACAAACTGCTTAAGCTGCTTGAGGAGCCACCTGCACAAACTGTGTTCATCCTTGTAAGTGAACAACCGGACCAAGTGCTTCAGACCATACGCTCAAGAACGCAGATGATAGACCTGCCGCCACTGAGTCAAACTGAGATTGAGACTGCGCTCGTGCAGCAATACAGCGTGCTTCCAGCCTTGGCAAAGCAGATAGCACACAGCTCAACAGGCAATATGACCAAGGCTCTGCGTGAGATAACCAGCAACAGCGACAATTCCCAGTATTTCGAACTCTTTGTATCGCTCATGCGACTTAGTTATGCGCGCAAGGTTAAGGAAATGAAACAATGGAGCGAACAGGTGGCGCAGCTTGGGCGTGAAAGGCAGAAAGCTTTGCTGACGTACTGCCAGCACATGATTCGCGAGAATTTCATCTACAATTTCCATCGCAGCGAACTCAACTACATGGAAGAAAAAGAATCTGAGTTCGCCGTTCGCTTTGCTCCTTTCATCAACGAACGCAATGTGATAGGAATTATGCAGGAACTCTCGCTTGCACAACGTGACATTGAACAGAATGTGAATGCGAAGATCGTGTTTTTCGACTTCGCCCTGAAAATGATAGTTCTAATTAAAAACAGATAATACACAACAAAGAAATATGGAAGTAACATATACACCATGCTGCGGTGGCAGAGGATTAAGTGCAAAAGGCTGTCCGCGCAGCATCGACAAACTCAATAGCTACGACTGGCTTGCAGATCTTCCTGACAATGCCGATGCCAGTGAAGTGGTGGAAATTCAGTTCAAACCGCCACGTAAAGGTTATTTCATCAATTGCAACAAACTGGAACTGGTGAAAGGTGATATTGTAGCTGTTGAGGCTAATCCTGGTCACGATATAGGAACTGTGACCATGACCGGAAGACTGGTGAAGCTGCAGATGAAAAAAGCCAATCTGAAGCCAGATGTCGAACTTAAGCGTATCTACCGCAAGGCTCGTCAGGTGGACATCGATAAATTCAAGGAAGCAAAGGCGCACGAACATGAGACAATGATAGAGTCTCGTCAGATTGCCAAAGACCTGGGTCTTGATATGAAAATTGGTGATGTGGAATATCAGGGTGACGGCAATAAAGCGATTTTCTACTATATTGCAGACCAGCGCGTGGACTTCCGCCAGCTTATCAAGGTGCTTGCAGAACGTTTCCGCGTAAGAATCGAAATGAAGCAGATTGGTGCACGCCAGGAAGCAGGAAGAATCGGAGGAATCGGTCCATGCGGACGTGAACTCTGCTGTGCTACGTGGATGACCAACTTCAACAGTGTGTCAACCAGTGCCGCACGATTCCAGGATCTTTCACTCAATCCGCAGAAGCTCGCCGGACAATGTGCTAAACTCAAGTGCTGCCTCAACTATGAGGTGGATCAATATGTTGAGTCGCTGAAGCAACTGCCTTCACGTGAGATAGTGTTGTACACACAGGATAATGAATACTATTTCTTCAAGGCTGACATCCTGGCACATATGATTACTTATTCCACCGACAAGCACATGATTGCCAATGAGCAGACTATTTCCGCTAAACGCGCTTTCGAGGTGATTACAATGAACCGTAACGGTGAAAAGCCTGAATCGCTTATTGAAGGAGGTGCTCAAGTCAAGCCTGTGTCAACAGACCTTCTGGATCAAGATAACATTGAACGATTCGACCGTTCAAAGAAGAAGAAACACAACAAGCGCAAGCAGAGGAACAGAAATGAAGAGTGATTGGTGCAGTAAGGTTGTAAGAATGATAAATGTAGCAGTTCTGTGCGTAACAGGACTGCTCGTTCTTTCATGCGTAAGTAAGGATGACAGCGCGACAAGGTTTCAAATGTCAATGCAGTCGGTTGATGTTGATGGCTGGGATTCACGCGACACTCTGGCTTTCGACTTGCAAACAGATTCGGTTGATATAGAAAACATTAAATGTAAGGTTGTTGTACGCTCTACGATGGCGTTCCCTTATAAGAAATTGAATCTTATCGCTACTATTCAGTCTTTCTCCAAAGAAACTTCTTTGGTAAAATCACTTTCTTCACAGGAGAAGACTTCTTATCGCCTTACTTACACTCTCTATGGTAAGGACGGCAGACATACAGGGATAGGATTCCCTTTCTATGAAAACAGAGTGGTACTGCCTACATTCAAAACCGAACCAAACCGCACTTACCGTTTGTTGATATCCCACCCCATGCGCCGCAATCTTTTGCCAGGCGTTTCTGAAGTGGGCCTTGATTTGTATAAAATAAAGAAGTGAGAGAATCTGTAAATCAGAAGGGGAGAGATAATCAATAGATAAGTTTTACTGGTGAGCATAGTCCTGACGGAACGGGCTTCCAATTATTGTAGTGTTCTTTCTTGTAGTTGAGGTCAACTACATTGATTTCCTTGAAATGTCGCCAAGGGATGTTGTAACGGTCCATCTGCGCAATGCGGTTGGCAGGAAGGTTGGTGACATAGACATCAAGGCGATTCTTCCCTTTCTTTAGGTACGGTGAAATGTCGCAACGGAATGGCACAGCAAAAAGTGTAGCGACTTCCTTCCCATTAAGGACCACACGTGCTGATTCACGTACATCTCCCAAATCAAGTGTATATCGACATTCGTCGGATTTGGGAATAGTGAAACGGGTGGTGTAGTGGCGGTAAAAGTCGGAATCGCGCTCCTTCTCCTTTGTAAGTAATTTGAATTTCAGTTCCTGTTCATGACGGGCGGAGTTGAAGTAGTGATGGGGCTGTGTTTCTGCGAATGAGTCATCGGCTAATGTTCGCAGGATGATGCTTTCACCACTGGCGAGTTGCAGACGTATGCTATCGCCGGAAATATCGGGGTGTGTCACTGCACCTGTCATGGGGTTGTAGAAGGCTGCATCAGTAAAATCCACACCGATTTTCACGTATTGGTCAACATTGTTTGGAGTTAGGTTGGAGATGAAATAATGATTGCCTTCAGGATTGGTGCGGCGGATGCAGGAGAGACCTGTCTCAAGTCGCATGGGTTCTATACGTCCGCCAGCTACAGCAAGGGCTTTGTCGTAGTTTTCAGCAAGGATAGCTTTCTCTTTCAGTTTTGCCAAAGCCTCGGTGAAGAGTTTCTGCTCATTGGCAAGACGTCCATAGCCAGGAACAGTTTCCGGCCAATGACCTACGAAGATTACACGTGTGCCTTGGTCTGCAATTGTGCAGAGACGGTTGATGGTTGTTACAGGCATGAAACGTACATCTGGCACAATGATAGCATCGTAGTTGCGGTATGCATCTGTGAGCAGATAGCGGTCAGAGATATAGTCCACATCGTAGCCGCCTTTGATAATCTGCTGGATTGTTGTGATGAACTTCGGCGCCTTCCTAGCCATACTGTGTATGTCGAACATGAGAAGTCTGCCTGGCTGTTCGTAAATCATGTCGTAGTATGGCAGATAGACGAGGAAGTCGTTGTCTGGTTCTCCCCACTGAAGGAAAGACTGGCAACGTGCGATATAGTCGCAGAATGCAGGCATAGCATTCCATTGCGGATTGTAGGGTGTCATATCCACTGAAGCGTAGAAACGCCATCCCGGCCATGGCTCGTTCTTTGGAGAATAGCATGAACCATGGAATACGACATGGTTTACTCCTGCAATGAACATCAGGTCAAGGTCGGGTTTACACTGTGACAGACTTGTGCGGAAATGCTCGGTAAGCCAAGTGAAGGTCTCACTTGATGTGAAAGGTTTCCCTGTGATGTGGGCAGCAGATGAAGCGTATTTCAGCATGGAAATGTCGCTGTCGTTCTTCTTTGTGAAACCGGAGTCGGTGCGGAGTCCACGAATGCCGAAGTCGCTGAGACCGAATCCTTCACATTCAGGAATGTCAACGGCTGCATAGATGTCAATCAGGTTGGCAGGTGAACCGTGTGCCTGATTGCGGGTGATAGCACCAAGTTCGTGTGCCCATTCTGTCCATTGTTCAGTAAAGTTATGAAGAAGCAGTTCACCCAAAGTCTCGCGATAGTCGGAAAGGAGACGATGGTGATTGTCTGCAATGGAATCGCTGACCATACTACAGAGACTATCGGATAAAAGGAAGGTAGGCAGGTGGTCTTCGAGCTTATAGCCGCGACGTTTTGCAAATTCGGTCAGAAGCTTTGGTGTCCAGTCTGCTCCATAGACTTCATAGGAGTCGTTGAAGAATGTATGTGGGGGCAGAGTGCGATAACGTATGAACGCTCCTCCGATATTAGCTAAGTAATTGCGTACGGCATCTGCATCGAAATGGTCGATGACATAGCCTTCGCCTCCAGGTGCGGCACGCTTAACTCGCTGTTTGGTGCGAGAAATTCTAACGCTTTTATTGTCTGCGCTGACCTCTGCCTTGCAAGCGGCATCTTCAAGCGATACATTGGGACCACCGAACGGCCAGCCTGTACCTGTAGCCATGTCGACTTCGATATTAAGAGCATTGGCGCGTTGAATGGTATAGTTGAGCATTCGCATCCATCGGACAGAGAGGAAGTCAATGTCGTTCTTCTCGTTGCCTTGCACTCCGTAGATGGGTGTTATTTCTACTCCTCCAATTCCCACACGTGCAAACTCTCTGAGATTATAGTCAAGTCCTACAGAATCAACGGCAGAACCTAACCACCACCATCGTGTGTAGGGACGTGCTTCACGATTGATGGGAATCCATTCCTGAGCGGAAAGAAGACCCCCTCTAACTCCCCCAAGGGGGAGGATAATGTACAGAGCGAATAGGGCAATTATACGGAGTGAATGCATAGTGCTATTTAGTATTATGTATAAATTGTGAGAACATAAGGAAACTATCCCCTTCCTCGCAGGGAGCATGGTGGAGGCTCTTTTAGTTCCCGTCAGGTTTTAGTGCCTCGTAGAAAGGAGAATCGACCCAGTGGAAGGATTCAAAAGAATCTGGTTGTGACGGGTTGTATGGCTTATATTCAGGACGAAGGTTACAGATAACGGGGAGGTTGAGGCTTTTCATTCCTTCAATGACCATCTTGGCAATCTCGTAAGCTCCGTAGGGATTGAAATGAGTGTTGTCGGCTAGTGCTGTTGTCTGCCCAGGGAAGGTGTTTGCAGGGTAGTGAACAAAAGCCTTTGTGGAAGCCGGTTCTCTAAGAGTTTCATAGAAAGTACGTGTCATGTCGTGCAGTTCTATAACGCTCACTCCTTCACGCTTGGCAACCTCACGCATGGCATCGGGGTAGTCTCCGTGGGTTTCCTGTATGCGTCCGTTTTGGAACGAACGTCGTTGGGTAGGAGTTACGAAAATCGGTGTTGCTCCACGCAGACGTGCTTCATCAATGAATTGTTTCAAGCAGAAGGCGAAGTTATAGTATGCTCCAGCACCGGCGAACTTCTGCTTCTGGTCATTATGCCCGAACTCTACGAGTATGTAATCTCCTTTTTTCATCAAAGAGAGGATTTTCTTCAGTCTTCCTGCAGCGATGAATGTGCTTGCAGTCTCTCCGCTTTCAGCATAGTTTGCAAAGCATACCTTATCGTTGAACCAGCGAGGAATCATCTGCCCCCATGATGCCCAAGGCTCGTAGTCCTGATCCACGACTGTACTGTTGCCGCAAAGCCATATTGTTGTGACTTCGTCGGAAGCAGGCTCAATGCTCACTTCAGATACTGCAGGATTGTCACCGCTGAATTCCAGAGTCAGACGGTCGTCCCAGTTGAGTTTAGGCTCTTCGCGTTTCTTGATGCGTACTTTGTCAACAGCTTTCCCTTCTTTGTCGTAGATAACGGTATTGCGCTTGTTAACCACGAATGATATGGTGAGGAATTCTCCCTTGCGTGTGACTTCGTTCTCAATGAACAGACGGCGTGACTCTGCTCGAACGGTGGTTGAACCTGCCTTGCGTTTGTTGCCGAGCGTTACGCTTACACGGTAGTTACCATCGGGGACAGCTACAGAGAGGAATGTGCTCTTGCTGCCTGCTGCGGTCTTTACGAAGTCGTAACCATAACCGCGTTCTACGTTGAATGTGTCCGCTGGCGTAAGATGAATGGCATTGCGGTTACGTCCGTCAAATGTGAATATGTATGATGTCTGTGCTGATAATGATAAAGCTGTTGCTGCTATCAGCACAATAATAGTAATTATTCGTCTGTACATAATCATATAGTTAGTTTGCATCATGAATTCTTCATTGTTACATCACTTCACTTTCAACGTTCTCAGTGCGGCTTCGAGGCTGCGGATGAGTTCACGTTTTGGTTTGTTGGGACGGTAAACGAATCCTTCAGCGACAATGACTCTGTTTCGTGTTGTGTCAACTTGGACGTATGAGATGAACGGTCCGCCCATGGCGTCGTGTTCCATGGCCCACAGTCCGCGTACTTCCTGCACGTAGTTGTTGTTAAGGTTAAGATCTGTCGTTACGAGGGTTGGTTTATATGTCATCATATACGGAGTCAGTCCGTCGTGTTCCTCTCCGGTGATATTTATTTTCATCACGGAATCTCGTTTGTTGGCGAAATAGTCGATAGTGAAAGTCTGGTTGGATGTGAAAGGGTAGCTGTACATGCAGAAGTTCAGGTAGTTCTCATGCTGTCCTTCACTTGAAGCCCAGAAGAAGTCTTTGCCTTTGAGTATGGCATTGATTTCCTGTGGTGCATATACTGTACACTGAAACATATCCTTTGCAGCTTTGGCAACAATGCCGCTGTGATTCTTCTTCAGACGCTGAGTGGCACGCTCAAGTTCCGCATCGTTGAAGATTCTTAATATCCTTTGCTTGCTTTCCGTGCATAGTTGAGCGAAAGATTCTTGTGTTGGTGCTACAAGTTGCACAATAATCTGCGGCTGGCAATATACATCGTGGGCAATTTGCATTTCTGCTTTGGTGTATTTCCGGTTAATGTCCACTTTGATGACATTGGAATAGCCGATGAAAGTGCCTTTGAAAGACACAGGATTGATGGTTGTTGTACGGAAGTTCTGCTCAGGCTGGTTGAGTGCTGGTATTTCTGCGTTGATGATGTCGAGAAGAGGTTCTCCGTCAGCAGTACTTAGCCAGTCCTTAGGTGCGACTACAAGCAGTTCGTAGGGTGAAGAGACAGCTGCACTCTTGCGTTTACCGTTATTGTCCCCGATATTGCACGAAACGAAAGAGGAAGCAATAGTCAGTAATAATATTATATGTGATATGGTGCGTGACATATACATTCAGATAATTTATTTGCAGAGATTATACACTTCGCAGCCTGCCAGCAGGAAGCAACCGAGACCGTAGTCGTCGAAGTCTGGTTCGATGTTCCGTCCAACGGGTTGTGAGTCTTTAGGCTCTTTACCTGTTCCCTGAACAAAATGCAGGAATCCGTCTTTACGCAGGCATTTCTTCACCATCTTCTTCCAGGTTTTTGCTATGATGGGTTCGAATTTCTCCTTGGGAAGGATGTCATTGTTCACACCCCATGCCATTCCGTAGATAAAGAGTGCGGTGCCGGTGAGTTCGGGACCTCCGAAATTACTGCTGTCGTGAAGGCTGACATTCCAGAAAGTGTCGGAACGCTGGCATTTAAGCAGAGCTTCTGTCATTTCTAGGAAGTCTGCCTTGTAGTCGTTGAAGTGGAATTCCTCAGGTATATTCCCGAATTGGGATTTGTAGAGCAGAGCCGATTCCATAGCTCTTACGAGGGCAGCATAAACCCATCCGTTGCCTCTACTCCAATAACAGTTCTTGCCGTTAGGTTCTGCGTATGGAGGAACGAAGTCGCGGTCGCGCCACCACAGGTGTTCGTCTTTGTTGTAAAGTCCGCCAGCCAGTGAATCGCGTGTCCACAGATACATGTGGTAGCCGTGTTCAGCATAAGAGAGGTCAACGCTTTCGTCTCCATTTATAATGGCAAGGGTAACGGGCAGTTTTGTAAGTACTGGCAAGCCCATCTGTATAGCGTCAATCCATGTCCAGTCGTGAAACGAGTTAACTCCGTATCGTGCCTTTGTTGCCGGTGTGAGAGATTCGGGAGCAGGGTGGAGCAGATTGTTCATACATAGGATGGTGGGTGTGAGTGCTGCTTCCCTTTCTTCGCTTAATGGGTAGATATTGTACTGCACATTCATGTCGAGATATGTCTGACAGCAGCAGTAGTCGTCAGCGTCTCGTGTATAGACTCCGTTGCGTGGAGAGAATTTGTGGAATCTTGCCCAGCATATGACGTAGTCGCGGTTTTCCTCCTTGAGGTCTATGCTGTTGAGAGCCATAAGTCCTTCGAAGTACACACCTCGTGTCCATAGGTTGCTGGGACGTTCCTTCTTTACGAATGTAGGAATGGTGGGGTCGGGATACTTTTGCAGGAAATAGTCGTTGGCGCAGTGCATGGCTTGCAGGACGTCGCCTGGTTTTGGCAATTTCTGTGCAGATACTTGTGCCGTGGCTGCGGATATTGTAAGCAGAAGTATGGCAATGATAGTTCGTTTCATAGTTTGTAGTTGGTTGATAATGCAGTTTTTACATTATGGTGTTGAGGAAGCGTTCGAGTTCCTCCTGATTGATGTTGATTTTGAACTCTGCATGCTGTGCCAGAGTGATTTTTCCTGTCTCCTCGCTGACTATGATGGCTAAGGCATCGCTGTGTTGGGTGATGCCCAGTGCGGCACGGTGGCGCAGACCCAGTTCCTTGGGGATGTTGGTGTTGTGGCTAACTGGCAGGATGCACGATGCTGCCACGATTCGGTCATGGGATATGACCATGGCTCCGTCGTGCAAGGGTGAGTTCTTGAAGAAGATATTCTTGATGAGTTGTGCGTTGATATTGGCATCGATTGTTTCTCCTGTTGCTACTATATCGCGCAGCGACATATTCTGCTCAATGATTATCAATGCACCTACTTTGTTGTTGCTCATGTGTGCCACAGCCCTGACTATCTGCATGATGGCAGGATTCTCCATATCGTTCTCCTGCGAACGCTTACGTGAGAAAAGGCGTGTTATAATTGCAAAGCGGTTGTTTGTTCCAATGGTCAGGAAGAAGCGGCGGATGTCTTCCTGGAAGAGGATAATGAGTGCCAAAACACCCACACTTACGAGTTTGTCGAAGATAGAACCGAGCAGTTTCATGCGGAAAACCTGTGAAACCACAATCCAGGTGATGATGAATATGAGTAGTCCGTAGAAGACATTGAGTGAACCTGATGTCTTCATCAGCTTATACATGTAGTATAGCAGGAATGCTACGCATAGTATGTCAATGGCGTCTTTTAATCCAAATTCTATCATTTGATATGAGTTTGTAATTATGTAATTGTCTAATTGTAAATAGTCTAATTGTCAAATTCTTTTATCTTTTGGTGTATGGTGATGGTTTCAACGGCTTCTCTCACATCGTGGACTCTGAGAATGTCTGCACAATGCTTGGAGAGGATGTACGAATGTACTGCTGTAGTTGCATTGAGCGACTGTTGAGGAGTGATGTTTAGCAGACGGTGCATCATGCTTTTACGCGAAATGCCTATTAGCAGAGGCAGTTCGAAGACTTTCAGTTCGTCAAGTCGTGTAAGAATCTGGTAGTTCTGGTCAAGTGTCTTGCCGAAACCGAATCCAGGATCAAGCAGAATGTCTTTCTGTCCCAGGCTGCGCAACTCTTCGATGCGGCGGGCGAAGCGCAGAATCATGGAGTCAACTATGTCTGTCCCTTCGTCGTGGTTCCCTTCGTCGGAGAGAACGTAAGGAACTCCGAGACTTGCTACAGTGCTGAACATCTGCTTGTCTATTATTCCTCCTGATATGTCGTTGATGATAGCCACACCATACTCTTCGACTGCCATTCGGGCAACGTCTGCCCTGAACGTGTCGACACTCAATACAGCCTGTGGCTCCGCTTTCGTCACAGTGGCGAGACATGAGCGCAAACGAACCATTTCCTCCGCTTCGGAGACTTCTGACGCTCCAGGTCGGGTGCTTACCGCTCCTATGTCAATAATTGCAGCTCCTTCATCGAGCAATTGTCTAAGTCGTTGCTCTGTGGAAACTGAATCTGTGGTACGACTTTGCTGATAGAAAGAGTCGGGTGTGGCGTTGATTATTCCCATCACCTTTGGAGTCGTCAAATCGAGCAGTTGCCCGTTTATGTTTATTGAGTGTTGCATCAGTCTGTAATTTTGTGGCAAAAATACTAATAAAATTTCAACTTTTGCTGTATGTGCCACAACTTTAATTGAAAAATTCATAACTTTGCGCAAAATTATAGTTATTCCAATATGGAAATAGAAGAATTATACGGTATTTTTCAGAAAAGTGCGGGTGTCGTGACCGACAGTCGCAAATGCGAACCCGATACAATGTTTTTTGCACTTCGCGGTGCTTCGTTCGATGGCAATGCCTATGCAGCTCAGGCGTTGGAGAAAGGTTGTGTGTGTGCAGTGATTGACAATGCCCAGTATGCAGTGGAAGGTGATAGCAGATATGTTCTTGTTGAGGATGTACTAACCGCTTTGCAACAGTTGGCACGTCATCATCGCCGTGTGTTGGGTACTACGATTCTCGCAATCACCGGAACCAACGGAAAGACAACAACCAAGGAACTTACATCTGCGGTTCTTAAGAAGAAGTTCAACCTTCTTTACACTGAAGGAAATCTCAATAATCAGATTGGTGTGCCTCTCACCCTTCTGCGACTCAGACGTGATCATGATTTAGCTGTGGTTGAGATGGGTGCAAGCCATTTGGGAGATATTAAGGAACTAGTTGATATCGCCGAACCGAACTTCGGACTGATTACCAACGTGGGACGTGCCCATCTTCAGGGATTCGGCTCATTCGAAGGAGTTATCCGTACTAAGGGTGAACTCTATGATTATATCCGTGAGCATGGAGGCAAGATTTTCATCAATCCTCACAATGAATATCTCACTGCTATTGCAAAAGACCTGGAGTGGGTGGAATATGTCGATGGTGATGTGGTGGAGTGCAATCCTTTCCTCCGTCTGGAATGGATTCCGCGTGAGAATATCGGTATGTCAGCTCGCTACAATGTGCAGACTCAACTCGTAGGAGCCTATAATCTCGACAATGCCTTGGCTGCAGCAACTGTAGGACATTACTTTGGTGTTTCTGACGAGGATATCTGTAAGGCTTTGACCGATTATACTCCGTCAAATAGCCGTTCACAGTTTGTCGAGACTTCTGACAATAAGTTGGTTGTTGACGCTTATAACGCCAATCCTACGTCAATGGCACTTGCACTGCGTAATTTCCAGCAGATGCAGGGTGACAGAAAACTGTGCATCATTGGTGACATGGGAGAACTCGGCACCGATAGCGAGAGCGAACATCAACGCATAGTTGACCTTATTGCAGAATGTGGATTTACCAACGTCTGGCTTGTGGGTGAACGCTTTTCCCTTACAAGCAGAAGTGAGAACTATCGCCATTTTGCCAACGTAGATGAAGTCAAGGCAGAGATTAGCAACAACAAACCACAAGGTTTGCTAATCCTCATCAAAGGTTCTAACAGCACAAAACTGTTCCAGCTGCCTGAACTGCTATAAAGCCCCTATTTTAAATGAAGAATGAAGAATGAAGAATGAAGAATGAAGAATTCATTTTTGAAGAATTATCAATGAAGTTATCGTTGCGATACCGCTAAAATAAGCACTCAAAAGAGCACGCTTGCGAAGCAAGAATCACCATCCGGATGGAATGTGTGTTCTGCTGTTTTGTCGCGGAAATACCCAATAGCCCAAGAACTCAAAAACTCATAATATGTTTTTAGAAAAAATCAAGGAAAAATTTACAGGCAAGGCTGCCTGGCTCGATGTGACATGTGTGGCAATGTTCGTTGCCATAGCGTTTTTCTATTTCTATCCTGCTGTGCTCGACGGACGCAGGCTGACAGGTGAGGACCATAGCGGTGCCGACGGACTGAGTGTGGAGATAGAAACCTACCGTCAGACACACGATGGTGAGACACCACGTTGGATTAACTCTATCTTCAGTGGAATGCCAACCTATCAGATAGCTCCGAGCTACGATTCCACTGACACCATCAAGGCTGTGGAGAAAGCATATCACTTGTGGTTGCCCGACTATGTATGGTATGTGTTCGCATCGTTGCTTGGATTCTACATCCTGCTTCGTGCGTTCGACTTCAAGCAGTGGATGGCTGCACTTGGTGCGGTAGTGTGGGCGTTCAGCAGCTATTTCTTCATTATCATAGCTGCAGGACACATTTGGAAAGTCATTACTCTTGCCTACATTCCTCCTACAATAGCAGGTGTCGTCATGTGCTACCGAGGCAGATACCTCTGGGGAGGAATCGTAACAGCCCTGTTTGCCGCACTCCAGGTGATGGGCAACCACGTGCAGATGACCTATTATTTCCTCATCCCTGAACTCCTTATGATATTTGGCTTCCTCATCGAGGCAGTTATGAAGAAGAAAGTATCCCAGTGGCTGAAGGCAACAGGTGTAGTAGCTGCTGCAGCTATATTGGCAGTAGCCTTGAATATATCGAATCTCTACCACACATATAAGTATGCCGACGAGACCATGCGCGGAAAGAGCGAACTGGTTAAGCAGGGTAGGGAGAGCGACCAGACCGACAGCGGACTCGAGCGCAGTTATATTACCATGTGGAGCTATGGCATTGATGAAACCATGACTCTGCTCATCCCTAACTTCCGTGGTGGAGCATCAGTGCCTCTTGCTTATAACGAGAAAGCAATGTCTAAGGCATCGAGCGATGTAAATGGTCAGTTTTACAACTACTTCACCCAATACTGGGGTGACCAGCCGTCAACCAGCGGACCTGTATATGTAGGAGCGTTGGTGTGCCTGCTCTTTGTCCTTGCCCTGATAATCCTGCCGAATCGCAACGTCCTGAAATGGACACTCCTCGCAGCAACCATACTTAGCATCATGCTGGCTTGGGGAAAGAATTTCATGGGACTTACGGACTTCTTCATTGATTATGTGCCTCTCTATTCAAAGTTCCGCACTGTTGCCAGCATTCTTGTTGTGGCAGAATTCACCATACCTCTGCTTGCACTTCTCGGATTGCGAGAATTCGTTGAGCAGTGTGCAGACAGAGAACGACGTCGCTTCGCAATTCGTTCACTGGCAGTGAGCGGTGCCATAGTTGGTATTGTATGCTTTATCTTCGCTGTTGCTCCAAGCATGTCGGGAAGCGGCACTTCTTCCGAAGGCGATGCACGTTCATGGTCTTACCTTGAACCGCAGTTGCAGCAGGGTTATGCAGGCTATATCCTTCAGCAGAATCCTGGTATGGATGAGACTACGGCATGGAACCAGGCTACCCAAATTGTTGGTATGGAGAAAACCCACCTGATGGCGAGCCTACCACAGATGCGTTATGCCATGGTAAGCAACGATGCTAAGCGTTCGCTGATTATTGTGCTTCTGGGCTGTCTTATTCTCTTTGGCTACTACAAGTATGCTGAGAAACGACGCTATATGCTCACTGTTGCCTGTGTATCACTGTTGGTGGTTTCCCTCTACGATATGTGGGAGGTGAACAAACGCTATCTCAATGATTCTATGTTTATCCGTCATCAGACAGCCTCTGCTCCTGCACTTACCGATGCAGACCGCATCATACAGCAGACTTCAGGAACCAATCGCGACTATCGTGTGCTCAATCTCGCAGTCAATACATTCAACGACAATACCACTTCGTTCTACTACAACAGTATTGGTGGCTATCACCCAGCCAAACTGCGCCGTTATCAGGAATTGGTGGAAGAGCACCTTAGTGGTTCGCAGGGCATGAATATGGCTGTGCTCAATATGCTCAATACCCAGTGGATTATTACCCGCAATCAGGAAACCGGTGAGTTGCAGCCCATGCACAATCCCGATGCCTTCGGCAATGCCTGGCTTGTCGATACACTCCTTTTTGTTGACAATGCAAACGAGGAACTTGCAGCGCTCCGCACCGCCAATCTGCGTACTACGGCAGTTATAAACAAGAATTTTGCTGATGTAATTGGTAAGGACGCTCCGGCTCAGCTTTCGGAAGGCGACACCATCCGTCTGACCAGTCTCACCTCTACCTCTGCATCCTACGAGGTTAACACCAAGCGTGGTGCGGTAGCAGTGTTCAGCGAAATCTACTATCCTGACTGGACAGTTAGTATTGACGGCAACGAAGTGCAGATGGCACGTGCCGACTATGTGCTTCGAACCCTTCGTGTGCCTGCAGGCAAGCACACCATCCAGATGACTTTCAACCCTCAGTCCATCCACACCACCGAAACCATTGCCTACATCGCTCTTGCACTCCTTGCTCTCGGTGCAATCATTGGCATCTTCTTCGCTGTCAAGAAATCAAGATCTTAAAATCTTAAGAACTCATAAACTTACGATTATAAATCAATATGAAAACCAGAATTTTATTCATGATTCTCTTGTTGCCCTGCTTCTTCATGGAAGCTAAGGCACAAGTGGCGTTTGACCAGCCAACCACAGTGTTTGTAATGCATAGTAGTGGCAATCACCTGAAAATGGCAAGTGACTATGGCGGTCAACTTGAATCCGCTTCGGCCTCTAATCCTCAGCAGATGATTATTGAGCCAGACGGACAGGGATATTATTACATAAAGGAAAAGAATTCCAGCCGTTACCTCTCAAAGGTGAACAGTTGGAATACAACATTCGTCACGGATGTAACCAGTGACGATGCACGATTCTCCTTTGAGCAGGTTTCTGGTGTATATGTCCGTATTCGTTGCAAGGGCAATAACCAGTGTTTGGGAACAGATGCCAATGATGCTGGTTCAAAGGTCTATTCCGATAAGAACGGATCGGATACAAAACATTACTGGTTTTTCAGCGACAAGGTAAACGGCACTGTTCCTACTGACACACTTTCCTATATGGTATTCCCTTCGATTGTTCGCCAGAAGTTCGATGGCTGGGGTGTGTCACTCTGTTGGTGGGCTAATATGTGCGGTAAATGGGATGATAGGAAAATTGACGAGATTGTGTCTTGGATGGTTAGTCCTACAGGACTCAACTATAGCCATTTCAGATATAATATCGGTGGAGGCGACGACCCTGAGAACAAACATTGCGATCCTCACCACATGGGCAAAGGAAAGGGATTGAGAGCTGAGATGGAAGGCTTTAAGGACTTTTCAGGCGATGAATACCACTGGGATCGTGATGAGGCTCAGCGCAAGATAATGCTCAAGATACGTGAGAAGCGTCCGGATGCTGTGTTTGAGGCTTTCAGCAACTCTTGTCCTTACTACATGACCTATAGCGGATGTGTGAGCGGCAGTGTTGATGGCGGTAGCGACAACCTCAAACCTGAATACTATGAGGAGTTCGCCCACTATCTCGTTGACGTCTGCAAGCACTATAAAGATGAGTATGGCATAGAATTCAAGACTCTTGAGCCTTTCAATGAGTCGGTGACAGGGTTCTGGTACGCCAACGGAGTGCAGGAAGGTTGTCACTTCGACTATGATTCACAAGTGAAGTTCGTAAAAGTGCTTAAGCCTATACTTGAAGAGTCTGGACTGAAGACCGTGATTTCTGCTTCAGACGAGACAAACGTCGGTCTTGCAGTTAACGGCTATAAAGCCTTCAAGAATGCTGGCGCACTTCCTTTGTTGGGACAATGGAACACACATACCTATTCTGGAAGTAATGCCGACAGAGTACACATGGCTTTTCTTGCACATCAGGACAACATGCCCCTGTGGATGAGTGAGGTGGGAGCTGGAGGCAACGGCATTGGAGGCAACCTCGCCCTCGCTCAGAAGCTGTTTGACGACATGCGCTACCTTCAACCGGAGACATGGATTGACTGGCAGTATATGGAGGAGGCAAACGATCAGTGGTGTACCATTCGTGGCAGCTTTAGCGAGCAGAGCTATTACAAGGTTAAGAACTTCTATGTGCGTCAGCAGTGCTCACGTTTTATCAAACGCGGCTACAACATAGTGGCATCACTCAACGACCATTCGCTGGCAGCCATGAACGAGGCGCAGGACACACTTGTCCTCGTGCTGCTCAATGAAGGTGTTGACACCTATCACAACATCGATTTGTCACTGGTCAAAGATATTCCTACTTCAAGCAAAATCAGAGCATATCGCACTTCTCCCTCTGAAGACTTGAAGGCTGTGAAACCATATACTCTAAATGGTTCCACAATGCTTATAAAACTGCCAGCTCAGAGCATCACCACCATTGTCATGCCTGTTGGTGGAGTATCGGCTGGGTCGCAGATTGTGTCTGATTGCGAATACGTCATAGTTCCTCGTCTCAATCTCTCTACCGCACTCACTGCTGCTGAAGATGGGAGGGTGACTATAGAGAATGTAACTAATGGTGATGATCAGCGATGGAAGCTCATAGCAAAGGACGACACATACTATCTTGAAAATGCACGCGGACAGCGTTTGACTTTCCGTTTGTCGGGATCTTCGAATCTGGTTGCACAAACTACGGCTTCGAATGAACAGCAGTTCTATATTGACCCCATAGATTTTCCTTATTACAAGATTTCCCCACTGCGCAAGCGTAGCTACGCATTCGATCTCTCGGGAGCTAATAGCGTTGCTGGTACAAGTGTCTGCATCTATCAATATACCGCAGATACCGACACTCCTACCCATCGCCAGTGGATGCTTTGTCCGTTGACATCACAGGGAACTGAAACAGGAATTGAGCAAATTGAGGTGACTGCCCTTACTCGTCCTTACATTTCTTCCGATGGAGTATTTGACCTTACAGGCAGATGCCTCGTTAGCGGCACTGTTTCCGAAAGCACCCTCCGTCAACTGCCTCATGGCATCTATGTAGTAAGCAGTAATGGCGAACGCCGCTTAATTCGAGTATCGCAACGATGACGTAAGCATAATCCTCGTGAAATAATTATACACACAACCCCTCCTGCTCAGCGCCGCTGAACAGGAGGGGTTGTGTGTTTATAATCGGAATGAATCAAAGTGTCTATCACTCGTGATTCAAGGTCTTTACACATTCTTGATTCGTTGAGGCATTCTGTAAAATATCCAACATTTCAGCAGGTGTAACAACTATTGAAGTCTTTGGGAAATGCTTAGTGTTGCCAGTTATTAGAAAGGCATTTTTCTTTGAGAGAGCCACTTCATAAAAGACAACGTCTTTAGGATCAGAAAAAGACTCATTACTTGCGATTCTATCAGTACTGAGGCCAATCTTCTGTATGGTACTGATCATAGAATCTACAGCTTCCGAAGGGAAATGAAACTTTTCACGATGGAGCACGTTCCAATACTCGTCGATGATTTCTTGATTATATAATGGACGGATGCCATTTTCTGAAATGGCGCTTACTACCTGAACTGTAGCAGAATCAGGATGTCGAGACAAGAGTGCAGATACAAACACATTCGTGTCGATTACAGCATATATCATTTCCTTTGTCTCCTCTCATCTCTTGCCAAACGAATTTCTTCATTGATTTCATCGAGAGTCAAATCTGGGAACTGACCATTTTCAGCCATTTCACGCATTTGCTGAAAGGCATCAAGTGTTCCCATTGATTCGACTTTGGGAGCAGCCTTAATTTCAAAGGGAATTCTTCGCTGCATCACCACAGCATTAGCAAAGATGTTCATTGCAGCGTTAGCACTCATTCCAAACTGTGCGCAGAGAGCGTCAAAAGAAGCTTTAATGCCAGAGTCCATTCGGACAGTCATAGATACTTGAGCCATATAATTCTAATTTGTTTACGCCACAAAGTTAAGAATCAATATTTAAATTTCTATCATTTTGACATAATATTTTATCTAATAGACTAAAATATTTATCATTTTAACTCGTATCGTCATTAATATGCCACGTTCGTCGTTGATTCTTCGTGCAGTCATTTACACCAACCCCTCCTGCTCTGCATGCGCTGAGCGGGAGGGGTTGTGTGTATACTCGGAGTGGGGAAAAGAGACAGTTGTTACGAGTCTTGTTTAATGCATACAACCATGTATCATATGTAGCATTGTTGTTATAGAGGTATTTAAACTCTTTTCAATCCATCCTTCATTAATTAATGCGAACCCTGTATAAAGATGAAAACAATCATTTTCAACCTTACACTTGCCAACTATAAAACGCTCGTTGATTTCTTCCTCAATATCCATAACATTCTCTATGTCTCTGTCTTCAATAGGAATTAGATAGTTGACAACTATGTAGGGTTGGGCATAATCATATTTCAGATCAATGTTGAAAATATAATCTTGTATTTTGATAGTTCCAACTGTATCACAGTAGTTGTTACTTGATTCTGTGAAATCGATGTTTGTTAATTTCAATAACTCAATAATAATTCTTCTGTAGTCCATATTCTTTTTAATATAAATGGTTAATAAATACAATTTGCAATTCTTTTTAGTGTAAGAAACGGCTTTGGTATATTTGATAATGATAAGTAATTATACATATCCTATTTTAGTGTTAATCTTGTGGTCTATAGTTTCTTCTTTACAAATTTTTTCCAAGTAATTTTCACTAATCGTCTCCGTCCCATGAAGAATGAATTCTATATCACACTTTCTTGATATGTTTTCTATTTGCCCGCCGCTGAAATCATAGCAATGTGCCAGTTTTTGAATAATATTGTCATCAAGCTTTGGCATCATGGATTTCCATATGAACCTCCGTTGTTCTTTTGTTGGTCTTTCAAACTTAATCTTATACAGGAATCTACGTTCAAAAGCTTTGTCTAGGTTCTGTACTAAATTCGTCGTGGCAATCATAATGCCATTTAGGGTTTCCATCTCTTGAAGAATAATATTTTGTATAGAGTTCTCCATCTTATCAATTGAACCTACAGCACCTTCCTTGCGTTTCCCAATTATAGCATCCGCCTCATTAAATAGTAAAATTGGCTTTTTGGACGAACGCTTGACAACAGAACGATAGCTATCAAATATCTCTTTAATGTTCTTTTCACTTTCACCTACCCACTTATTTTTTATTTCCGAAATATTAACTTGAACAATGTCTCTGCCGGATAATTTTGCCAATTGCATGACGCTTTCTGTTTTACCAGTTCCTGGTGCTCCATGGAATAGGCAGGCAACGCCTGTTCTATGTCCTCTTTCTTTAAGTCTTCTACATATACTTTGATAATTATTTTCGTTCAATAATTCTGCTATTTCATTCAACTGTCTTTGAACATGATTTTCAAAATACAAATCTTTTGATATAATGTTTTCACATTTAATAATATTAGTATGACTGTCGCTTACTGTTATTTTATAATCAAATCCCTCTAGTAATAAAGGACGGATTTCATCTGTTAGTCTGTACTCTTCATTACTCTTGAAACCATCATCAAATACTGGTTCAATCAAATTCCGCTTTATCAGTTCGTTAGTCTCATTTTCTATAGACCTTACGAAATTGATTACATCATGCGAATTATCAAACAGATCAGTCATGTATTTTATTTTAATTCCATCCAAACCTTGTAACACTAAATGACGAGCAAAATGAGTAAGAATCAGTTCACTTTCTTCTTTTAGGTTAAAGGATTTTAATATTTTTACATAATGACAATCCTTATTCTCCACCAGCAATCGTTGTGTTTCTACCAACAATAACTTTGTTGATAATTGGTCGTCATATCGTAGATGGGTAAGATCGTAGAAATGTTGAAAAAACTGAAAGCCATTACTTCCAGAGTAAGAAATCTTCTTAAATGGTTTGTTGTTGTTTAAAGCATCTATCACTCGTTCGGGAATATAGTATACAGAATTGGAATCATGATTTCTCTTTCCTTGGTATAAGAAACCTTTATCTACAAGGTTCTCCAACTCTGCATGGTATTCCAACACCCGTGTTGTTCTACAACTCAAGAATCTTGACAAGTCTGATATCTTTGCATACCCTCCAGAGAAACACTCTTCTATCAATAAAGACAACAGAACGGCTTGTACGACTGAAATACCTTCCCTTTTGGACAAATACTTAGTATATTTTTCTGCAGAGACAAAAAAATCCTCTCTCAATTCGGAATCCTCTGCAAGATCTATAATATTAGTAATGGCTGATAATAGCGTCATTTTTGTCTGCCTTTTTTTAGGCGCCAAAATCGTATCATTATTTCGACCACTTTTATCAGGCAGGCATCTCTGAATTTTTAGTTTTCTCATAAACTTCATGTTTTAATTATTCTTTGGACTATCCAAAGATTTCCATGCACAAAGATATGAGTATTATTCAATAATATAAGAGATATTATACGTATAACGATTCTTGCATTATTTTTCTTTTATCTCGTTTGTGTGATAGATATTCATCATAATCAATAGGTCTTACTATCGGTCTAACATAATTCGTTAACGTCTCTTTTGTCGGTAGTTTTTCAGCAAGTTTTGCAAGGGATGAAGGAAGAATTATTTGTTTAGGCGACAACGCTATTGAGGCCATACTCTCACGCCCCCCAGATGTTCTTAGACGGAACATCTCGTATTCCTCATTATTTTTACATGATTCACGAAGATATTCATTTGATTGCGAAACAGCTATAGAATATCTTGTATTGCAATACTCATATTGATATTTTTTAATGTCGGCAACATAAACCTCTTTATATACAAATTCATCAATCCATGTTCCTACATCGTGTACGTCAAAAGAAGCATCTTGAACTAACCTTTGTAATAGTTCTCTGTCATAAGCGAAATAACGTGCCATCACACCAGCACTCTGCTTATTATATGCAAACATAAGTGACAAAAGGTAAACTAATTTGTTGCGTTGTGTTTTAAATCTGATATCCGAAGTGCTATCATCAGCATGGTGAATAGTTATGGCGTATCTACACATCTGACCTTTTTGCCAACTCCCTAAATCCCTTACTTCAATCCAACTCTTAAAAGTATCATATAAAAGATTGTCGTTTATACCATTCTGAATAGTCTCAAGTAGTGTTCCATTAGAGATATCCGAATGATTATCATCTGTATATCCATACTTGTATGCTAACCGTAAAAGACATATCGCTTCATTGACATCTTTATCCGTTCCTTTGCCCGTATATTTTAAGGTTGCTAACAAATAGTATGCTTTTGCATAATGATTTAAGAAGTTTTTATCAAAAGGATTGTATATAGCATTGTGTTCAACAACAGCCATTATAGAATGATGCTCAAAACCTTGTATCTCGTCACAGATTGAACACAGAATATCTACGGCCTTCTTGAAGTCTTTTGTCGCACCTTTACCTTCAATGTAGCATTCTGCTACACATACTCTTGAATTAAGGCTCCCCAACTCAGCACTTTTATAATACAGTTTAAATGCCTCCTTTTCATCCTTAATTACACCTAATCCCTTCAAATAACAATCTGCGAGATTCTCATAAGCAGATTCATTTTCATTTTCACACGCTTTCCTAAACCATAATACGGCCTTTATTTCATCTTTAGCCACACCTTTTCCTGTAAGATAGCAGTATCCTATACTTGCTTGAGCATCAGCAAAACCAAGATTTGCAGCCTGACAAAAATATCCTGCTGCAATTTTTTCATTCCGTTCTATTCCTTTGCCTTCATAATACATTCTACCAAGATTACATAGAGCCACAGGTTCCTGTTTTTGTGCAGCCAGTTTATATAGTCTTACAGCTTCTTCGCAGTCTTGAATAACACCTATTCCATATTCGTAGCAAATTCCAAGCATATTTTGAGCATCCGTTATACCATCATTGGCAGATTTCTTAAACCAGTTTGCCGACTGATAAAAATCTTGTTTGACACCTATCAGACTACATCCTTCCAAGAACCAGCGTCCAATCCACAATTGAGCTATATGATCATCCTCTATTGCACGATGGTAAATTTGCTCATAGGCTTTCATATATAAAGCCTTTGCTCTCTCTTTATCTATATTCGTTCCTTCTCCCTTCTCAAATTGTCTGGCGGCTAATGCCATAGAATAAGGACACCCTCTATATATTCCAGTTTCAAAATACTTAAGAGATTTATAATAATCTTTTGATACGCCATCCCCTTCATAATATAAACGCCCTAGATACTCTATCGCAGTTAAAAGACCATTATCCGCGGCCTTATTCAACCAATAAAGACCTTGCTCCATATTCTGTGGGACACCACAACCTATACAATAATTAATACCTGTGCTTAACATAGCATCAACACAACCAGCCTTTGCTGCCATCTCATAATAGTAGGCTGAACGAAGAAGATTTATTTCTCCATCGTCCCCATAATAGTAGCTCATTCCAAGCCTATTGTATTCTTCTGCTGTCATTGCGCTTTCGTCCATTCTTCCGGGATATAGCAGAAGTATTCATCTTCTCTGACATCTATAGCACTTTCATCAATAGTATATCGGGAACGGATCCATTCAGCATCCTCCTCGCCAAACTTATTGTGCTCCCATTCTGTCCATAGGTCAAACAGTTCCTCTTCGTCTTCTGGAACTTCGTTATAGTTGTCTGATTCATCAATGAATTGCTCTGGAACAAACAGTCCACTCTCAAGGTCTTTTTTGAAATTTGCTTGCTGTTCTTCATCGTCGAATTCAATTTCATATTCCTGTGCAGCTTGTACCAGATAATAATCAAGCATTGCTCTACGAGCAGCCTTGTCAATACGTTGATACAATTCAGGTGCAGCATCTTCAAGAATAGGCATAAGATTGTCATCCTCACCAGCATTAGCATCGTATACCATACTCCGAATAGTTGCTATCTCGTCATCAGTGAACTCCACATCTATGGTGAGTCCCCCATCCATAGGTGTTCCCATACATTCAACTCCCTCTTCAACTTCAAGATAAAGCGTGTACGTTTTCTTTTTTCCTTCGTTCATGTTATATAGAATTTGTGTAATATCCTAAAAAGCATCAGCTGTTTCTTTCGACAGTTCCCAAAGAGTGTCGTATTGAGAGAAGCTTCCCAATTCAGGCATTTTCTCTTGCACGATCCTGTTTAGCATCTCCGTTGCTATCTGGCTGATGGTGTTGTATAGTTTATCGTGTCCATCCCAATTGATATTCCAATTGTTCAAGTGACAATCATTGTTATACCACACCTGATACAGCTCTTCGTATGTTTCATCAGAAAAGTCTATCCAAAAGTAGTATCGATCAGAGATGCTGCCCCAACTTCCATGTTGTGGGTCATCTTCATAGCAAAAATTCACATAAAATGTTGCTCGTTTCATTACTTATTAAAACCTTTATTCTATTATTTCGATTTCTGCGGGACCATCATTGTAAATACGCAGAATTACAATTTTATTACAATTATCAAAATGTGTTGTGCCATGGTAACTTTTAAATGACAAGTTCGAATTAGGTGGAAATGTATAATGGCAATTGTCAATCAGGAATTCTTTTTCTTGCTGGTCTCTTACTAAAAACCATGCTGTTCCTGTAGTTTCGTTTCCGCTCTCAACAATGTCCACGTATTGCATAATTTTAATCTATTTTCCATTAATATATTGAAGGTAAATATTTTTCAAGGAAGTCCCGTTAAATTTAATGTAATCATCAATAACCCAAATATCATTCTCTTTCACTAATCTTACTCGAAAACTTTCAATTCCAGCATTGGCTAGAGAACTACCATATCCAAAACACTGAATTAATACATTATTAGATTCAACAAAACTGAATCTCTTCCAATTACTATAGCTTTTGACATTCCAGGGATAATAGTTTTTATCCGCTACAGATATGATACCATGACCATAATTCAAATAAGCAATTAACTTGTTTATCATATAATCACGACTTGGCTGACCATTATATGGTTGATAATCCATCAAAGTTGAGATGATATTATAAAAACTTTCTGAATACATATCCCTAAGACTTGTGTCAGAGAAACCATAAGAATTGAGGACTTCTGTATGGGCGCTCATGTCTTCGACTATTCTGTCACATCCCATCATGATGTACTTTAATGAGTCATATATATCACTTATTTTTTTTCTTTCGTAGTAATCCAAGGCATCGTAGTGACTATTTTCATTGATATAATTATATAATGCCAAAGTGTCACTTTCATTTATCATTCTATTGATCTCTAATTGAATCTCTTTTCCCTGCTTATTAGCATGGATATACTCAGAAATGCTTCCAACTATAAGTCCCACCGTGCAACTCCCCAGTAATAAAAAATACAAATATGAATTTCTTATTTTCTCCACAGAATATAAAGAGACACTTAATACAATTAAAATATAGACAAAAAGACTCATATTTATTGACCAGCCTATAAGGAAAGAAACTACAAATACAAGTAAGACAAGGCACCATTCCCAAAGTTTTGTAATTCTAATCAACGTAAGAGTTTTGATTATAAAACTTGACTTTTGTGGCTGATAGTTATTATGTATATTCTGGTTGGAATTAATATCGGGCTTCTTAGGCTTATTTATCTGGGGAGTATTGGTAGAAAGTAATATTGATTGTTGGTTCTGATTGGTTGAATTGTCTATCTTACAAACAATGCCGATACTACTTGCAATACATGAAAGGACGAAACTCACTTGCTCCTTTCCATATCCCCATGATTGTTCTATCTCACTAGCATACCGTTCTAAATCAATACTGGGGTCACCCTTCGATGATTTTAACAGGCTTACCTTCGCGGCATATCCCTCGCTGACAATTGCTTTCAGTATATTCCGAACGGCAGGATTCCTGTCAAACGAAAAGTAGTCAGCAACTATATTTGCCAGATTCTTATTATTAATGATATCTGGCCCGAAATCATTAACGATTTGTTGAAATGATTGTTGAAGATTATTTTCCATATGACACTTTTAAATTTCTAATTTCCCATCAAGGTATTATCGGACCATCAGTCCAGTCCAATCTACCATATCATCACGTACGTATCCAACTTTGCCATTTATTCGAATTTTATACCAATTATTAACCATGCCAAGACACTCGTAAGATTTAGAATCGTCTTCAACAATTTTTGCAATTATTGTACCCTGAATTGACGGGGACTGACGAACATTAATATTTCCTCTTATATGTCCTTTACGGGTAACATGGCCATTATCATTGACAGTGTTATTTGTATTTGTTCGAGGTTTGCCTATAGCTTCTAATGCATCATCGGATAAGAATGGGCCAATCTTCTTATATGGAATAGTTATTATCGTTCTGCCCATCCCCATATCCCACATAAAGGTTACTCCATCGGAAGATAAGAACGGATCTTGATAGCCATCAATACAAAGGACTCCACCTTCTTTTTGAACGTAATGTTCTAGCAACTTATTAAACTTACTGTCCTTAGGGTCTTTAATCGGCTTTATAATCTTAGAGTTTCTTTTTAAGTACGTAACACCATAAAAGGAATGTAAAGACATTCCTCCCAAACAATCATCATTATACATATATGTAACAAGGTTTTCTGTTTCCCATTCAATTGTATAAGACAAATGTCTGGAAGATCCTTGCGAGTCTGTATTGAAGCCCTTTAGATAATCGTCGCCATAAAAATCGATCATAGCCTGCACATTTGTTACATCCCCGTTGTACTTTACACCATCCCATTTATGCAAAATATCAATAATCGATCTTCTTATTGTTTCAACAAGTTTTGCTTTTCCTGCTATAGGATAATCAATGTCAATACTTACATTATTTTTATTTAACTCTTTTGAATAAGATTTGCGTTCAGTTAAGAAATTATCTTTGCTTTGTTTATACGTTTTATTGATTTCGAAATCTTCATCATCCCAATCGTCACTTGTCCATTCATCTTCCCGTTCATTTTCTTCCCATTCATCATCTTTCCAATCGCCTTCATCATCTTTCCAATCGCCTTCCTCTTCATCTTCTCCAAAGAAATCATTCCCATCTGATACCTCTTCGTAGACAATTTTTTCGGTGTCAAGTTTACCGTCTTCTGGTGATGATTTCAACAAGAAAAAAGCGACAAATATCGCTATGATTACGGGAACACACCATAATAAATGTTTAAGTTTACCATTTCGAGATAACCGCTTTTTTCTCTGTTGCAAGTTCTGCTTGTTATTTTGGTTCGGAATATTCGGACTGTTAACAACAGGATTGCTTGGAGAAGGAGAAGGTAAGATAGGCTGTTGGTTCTGATTCGTAGAATTGTTTATCTTATAGTTTATACCAATACTGCTTGCAATACATGAAAGAACAAATCGAACCTGCTCTTTCCCATAGCCCCATGATTGTTCTATCTCGTTAGCATAGCGTTCTAAGTCAATGCTTGGATCTCCTTTCGATGTTTTTAGTTGACTAATCTTTGTAGCATAGCCATCGCTGACAATTGCTTTCAGTATATTCCGAACGGCAGGATTCCTGTCGAAAGAAAAGTAGTCGGCAACTATATTTGCCAGATTTTTATTATTAATGATATCTGTCCCGAAAACATTAACGATTTGTTGAAATGATTGTTTTAAATCCTCACTCATGTGTTATTCGTATTTTGAAAAATTGCATTCAGTCAATCCTGTACTCGAGGAGGGATGATAGTCATCGGTGATTCCTATGTTTTCGGTGTTCAGCTTTTCCTTAAGTATATGGAATGCATTTTCTACAATCTTTAAGAGCTCAGGAAGGTATATTTTGTAGCTCTCATATTTCGTTGTTTTCTTTTTATGCTCTATCCATGATTTATCATTTTTCTGATTAATTAAGTAGACTCTTGCCATTAATTGCCCATTATGTACAGATTTACACCTCATGCCTTCATAAACAATTGACACAAAAGTACCTTTATCTTGTAATGCTGACTTGTCTTTTTCGTCCATTAGGAAATCATAAAAGGCCTCAAAATGAGATCGTACATTCTCTGTTTTGCCTATTTTATTGAGTCGCCTTGGCTTAAACACTCCATTTTCAAAATATGTGCCCATTATATCAATCGCACTTGTTAGTAGTATTACAGCAGCCATGCCATACACACTTTGAGAACATATTTCTTTTTCTGTATACAAACATATATTTGCCATATTCAAGCATTCATCAATAGTGTCTACTGAAAAAATAAAAGACTTATTTTTGGGGTATTTACTCATATACTACTATTCTCCATTAGCAATCAATACATTATTACTATTATAAAACCTGTCAGAAGATGGGTCGATTTCCTTTTCCAAGCTGTTCCACTTTTCTATCAAATTTTGTTTACTCTGAGTCGATTTCTCGATAGATTTCTCTGCATACTCCTGCTCAATTTGGCCAATGCCTTCCTGTTCCCGTTTTCTTTTGTTCGATTCAATATTGTCGTCAAGGTTATTTATCTTTTCTTCTATAAACTTTTGTTGCAAGCGCGTGACAGCCAAGAAAATAGATTGAATTAACGTTTCATCATAGACACAAGCAACAGACATGTCATCTTGGCTACCCAGTTTGCTAAGTTTTGGCAGAGTTGACTCTAACTCAGCCTGAGCTTCCTCTAAAGAACTTTTGGCAAGCAACTTAACTATTTGTGCATAGAAATTAATGAGATTGTTTGTCTCACCAAACGAATCATCTATACCATCTGAGCCTAAGAAGACGGCAACAGGACAAGTGCCGTCACCACAATAGCAGTAACGGAATTCGTTAAGAGCGTTCTCGTCGCATAAAGAAGTCGTTTTATTCAAGAAGCAACGTTCGTCCCACGGAATGGGTTCATTGTAGTTCCCATCCATATCGAAACTGATACATTTACCATCTCCGATATGGAAAGCCATCCAAAAGAGATTAGAACAGACATAACACATAAGTGTACAGCCATAGTTCTTCTCTAATGACTCTTGACGATTGAATGCATCAAGATAGTCCTGTTTCAATGATTCCTTCTCAAGGTCAGACAACGGATGTGTTCTCGCATGTTCAAAGATACATTCTCGCCAACGATAAATTATGGAAGAGAATAGTTGCCTGAATGCGTTGTCTTGTCTTGAGGCTTTTTGCATCAGACCGACATTAATTTCAGTTTCCAGAGACTCCTTTTGTGTAAAAGGAATCCCTGAAAACACATCTTTTGAACAATCTGCAAGGAATTCTTTGACACATTCCTCCGTGACATCTGCCGCCATTTTGGCACCGATGTCACTTCTGAAATAGCGTTCTCCACCATGTCCATCGCATACTATCGCAATAGAATAATCTTCGCCAATGAATATAGAAGAATAATCTTGGCAGACCTTATTCGTGGCCTTATGGCTTTCTCCTTGACAAGTGAAATGAATACCTTTCATAAAACAATAATATTACCACTTATCTGGATCTACAGGATCAGGTGCATCCACTGATGAAGCACCGTCAATCTCCTTTGTTGCTTCTTTTATTTCTTGAATGACCTGTTCTTGTTTCGTCTGTTCTCCAACGGTACTACTCTTACTGCCGATTTGTGAGGACGTTACAGCCGCCAAACGGATGATTTGCTTCAAAGCTTCAGGATAATCATCTTTAACCTCAATGATTGCCTCATTGCTTCCTGTGAACCTTTCCAGAACAGCCAAGTCTGCACCTTCGCCGATAGCAATAGCAATCTTAATAGCAGCCTTAAACCAATTGTTTGACTTTAATTTATTCAAGCCACTGTCATAATCGTCAGTTGGACCTCCATCAGAGAGTAAGATAATAGCTGGTGCATATGAACCACTTGCTGTCTTCATGAATCCATTGCGGGATAATTTGTTATTAAGTTCAACACATGCCTCTCCCAATGAAGTTAAGCCACTTGCTTCAACATCCTGCCATTTGAAATCCGAAGCTAATTTAGGCTCATCATAGAGCCACTTCGTGCCACTGGAGAATTCCAACGCCGCTACACGAATTTCGGCATCTGGATTAGAAGAGGAAATGTCATTAATAATTGGAAGTACATTCTCAATCGCATCATTGACACTTCCGATTTTACTGCCTTTCATGCTGCCAGAAGTATCAATCACAAAAAAGAGGGTCATTGTTCTTCTTGGAATCTCAACAAGATCGTCTAATAAACTGTTAGCCATAATTTTTCTGTTTTAGTTATTATTATAATTTTTGTATTTCTGCTTTTATATCATTGCCTTGTATCTTCATAGAGATTTTCAAGCCAGGAATAATTGGCATATAGCCTTTTGGAGTAACTTCTTTTACGCTACCTCCTCTGGTGTCAACATACCAATTGTTGGAAGTGTTGTTTTGTAGCAATGGAAAGCCTTTTGCATCTTTCGTAACATATGCACTATGAATATCCTCGTCTAACAAATACACTTTTGTACCCAAAGTTAATGGCATATGACGATTATTCACTGCAAGGCAGAGCGAAGTGTCTATCTCTTTTCCACATATTTTGCATTTGCAATTATGTTGGTTGACCTCAGCAAAAGTTTCACCTCCGCAATGTGGACAACAGATAAGCTGGTCGTGTGCCGAACAAATAATACCTTTCCATTTATTGTCTATTAATCGTTCTTTAGGATTCTTCAAACATTCCTGGCTAAATTGCTTTGTAAAAGTGTCTCTAAGTATTTGTGGAAGTACGGGCCACATTTTTATTACATTCTGATGAATCCCCTTTACAGGCAAATTAGTTTTATCATTTTCATCATAAATAAATAATGCCTCACTGCCATATAATCTTTTTTCATATGGATCAATACATGGACATGCTACAACTTTTGCTCCCTCAAAAGGATGATTATGGTAAAACAACATAAATAAGATAACGGAAAGGGAAAAGTAGTCGCTATACTTGTTAGGTATGCCTCCACTCACAATTTCTGGAGCCATATAACGTGCTTTACCCTTAATCCCAGATTTTTCTCCTTGTGGCATTACATTGTCATTGTCACAAATGAGAACGTCTCCAGATTGTGGGTCTATGAAAAAGTTACCATCATTCAAATCCTGATAACTAAAACCAAAACGATGAAGCATCATGAATCCATCACAGATTTTCATGGCGGCTGTAAATATGGCATCAAAGGATTTGAATTTAACTTTTCTCAATAGGAAATGTCCAAATTCATAATAGTTTTGAGGACGTAGTTTCATGACATACCCAAAACTGCCGTTTTGAAAATCGGTAAGATATTCGGGCCATAAGAAAGCCGAAGCAGGTGCTCCCTTACGGATGTTATCTTGCAGATTCTTGTAAAAATCTCGGTTAGGGGCATTGATATACCACTTTAGAGCCTTGTCTTCTCCATTGACATTCACCAGATAAACAATACCTTGACCACCTCGACCAAGTTCTTTTTTGACTTTTGCACAACCACCTCCTGCGAGTGTTACAGTTGCACCGATTGATAGTTCTGCCATTATTGATTGCGTTTTTAATTAATAACCACCTCCATTAAAATCAAAGTCTGTTGATTCCGTTAAGGATAAGGTTTTATTACAATGGGGACAAACAACCTTGTTTGATCTCCCATTATAACATGCGAATGTTCCACAGACACCACAAATGAAAAAACCAGTTTCCCCACAATAAGGGCATCCATTGTAGTTTTCATCGAATGTTATTGATCCATGAACATGTTTCGTATCGAATCCTTCTTTATGAGCTTGTTTATGGTCTATAGGAAAAGCCCACACCAAAGAAAACTCATTTTTCCCTCTTGGATCAACGGAAACTCCAAAAGAGTTCTTTGTTTTAGAACATTTTGCAAGTATAGCAAAAGCATTCTTGCTGATTTTTGTAATAGCCATAAATTATAACGTGGATAAGTATATAATTAAAGATAATAATGCGACTACTACGAACACCCAGAGAATTATTTTCCCATCTGTAGGTTGTTCTTTCTTTAGAACCCACCAAGATATAGGCTTCCATAAAACCCAGCCCAATCCCATCAGGATTCCAATGATAATACTAACTGCAAAATCATCAGAGTCATTTCCTTGACGCCATTTGTTTTGTTCATCTTGATACCAATATTTACCCATATTAATAATAAAATGTTTTAAGGTTAGGCATAAAAAGAAAGGTGTGAGCCTTAAGCCCATTCTCTGATGGTGGGTATTGGACGAACCCGTGCAAAAAGAATAGTAAAAATTCAGCTCACACCTTCGACGTATATGCCGATACAGCATGAGCTGTAACTGAGTACATAATACAATCGAAGGAGAGCGAGTTACGTTCTTTCTTTTGCACGGTTAATCGTACAATAGTTTCCTAAATTCGCGAAGTGTTCAATTTCACCATCAGGAAATAAGCGTACGCGCTTCCTAAATATGTCTGATTGGGGAAATATCATAGATATCCTCACCAATCGGTCGCAAATATATCACTTTTTGTAAAAAGAACAAAAAATCTTGCAAAAAAATTGAGACGGAAACTATTAGGAGATCTGAAGGATATAAGGTAGGTCCTAAATATTCTGTTTTTAGTATTCCTACCAAATGAATTTGAGTTTTATCGGCCGCTTT
>DEFM01000034.1:3281-36868 GCA_002350855.1 Prevotellaceae bacterium UBA2852 | reverse complement strand
ATCAAAAATCGTCTCGACATAATATATTGAACCTACCATAATAATATTCAAACATCAACATTGCAAAATCCGTTTGATATAAATTTCTGTTGTTAACAAAAACGGTTATTCTGCAATTTAGTTAAAAATAGAAGAAAACCGAAATCACACTTCCGTAATGTTCTTGTGCTTCGCACCTATGTTGTCTGTGTTTCCACAACTTTATGGTATGCAAGCATCCCAACAGTTCTTAAAACCCATCCAACCCGCCTTTCGTCTTAAGAACAGTTCGAAAGAAAAACCCTCGACTTCGTCGACGCCCCCCCCCTCCGGATGGGAGTATTGTTTTTTTATAAAAAAGAACTTCAGAAAGTTGAGTAAACACAAAAAGGAGGAAAACTCTATCCCTGTGATTTCGTGATTTAGAATACGTTACTTATGGTTTTGCGCAACGTCTTGGGTAGTGCGTTTCTGTTTAGGAACAGGTAGGTTGTATTCAGCGTCATATAGTCGCGGGACATATACCATGTGCCTTGATATGGACCGTATTCGCCCCACGAGTTCTTGACCAGATAGTATGGCTTGCCCTGCTCGTCAATAGCCTTGCCGTAAATCAGCATGACGTGGTCATACGTAAAGCGCCAGTCATCCCATTGTTCCTGTCGCATCTGTTGTGTGGGCACCACACCGTCAGGCAGCATGGCTATGCCTTCCCTGCGCAAGAAATTGCCTGAGACGTCGCCACCCCATGCCACCGTATAGCCAGCATCCAGCGCTTTATCAATAACCTCCATCAGTTGTTCTATAGGGATGTTATAGCTGGGCTTCAGTCTCCATTTGTAGGGGGCTTCAATGACGAACCACTTATTGAACGGATGATGGGTATAGCTCGTCAAACTCACGTATTCGTCAAGATTGAGACCCAGGCTCTCGGCAAACGACTTTGGCGTGTATGTCTTTTCTTCATATACGAAAGAATCAGGACAACTGCCCACATACTTCTCAATCACAGCCTGCACACTGTCTTGCCAGTGTGGTCTTGGTTGTTTTGCTAACACCTGTGTCTGCCCACTTTCGGTAAACCTGTTCAGGTCGGCATTTTCCCTTACGATGCTGCTTACCATGCGTTCCAACTCTGGGAAAAACACTTCGAAGTTCGCCAGCGGATCACCCGTCAGCGAACCTGGTGCCGGCATTGCTTCCTCTGGACAGATGCCATGCTGACGAATCACCTCCAGCACGTCATCACACGATCCACCCTCCGATATCTGGCTGTATCCGTGCATGCGTACGTAGTGGGTGGCGCAGTCCATATAGTCCTTGTTCACAACAAACATCTCGCACAGGTCAAAAGTCTTCCCTGTTTTCCGCAGAATTTCGCTTTCCAGGAATCCCAACGTGCCATAGTCCCAGCACGTACCGCTTCGGTACTGATTCTTCACACTGGTGATTGGCAACTGCTTAATCACCGTAAACTTCTTCGTTTGTTGTGCATCAATCGGCATTGCCATAAGTATCGCCGCCATCAATGTTAGTGTTCTCATCATCGTTTGTTTTTTCTGTTTTTGTTGAAAAAAGAATATGAAACTCAAACACAGGAATTCACCCCTGTTCAGGTTTTTGATATGATATTCGCATACGCCGGATGTCGTGGATGTTGCCGATGATACTGGTGATTCCTATAGTCGTGAGTAGAGAAAGAATAGTTGCGGTAATCAAGCGGGAATTCTCTGAAAGCCATTGCAGGAATCCTGTCTTTACATCAAAGGTGATGAGCGGTTCATCAACTGGTGAGGTAAGTAGATATCCGATAGAAACACCTCCGCAAACGACACCGACGAGAAAAGCTGCTATCATGGCCTTCTTGTAATGGCGGATAGTTGCTTCCTGATGTTGCTTGATGAACTCTACGGCATTGAGTCGCTTTGTCAGTGCAGCCATGAAGTCGGCACTGTCATCAAAATGTGGTTTCTGAGCTTGAAACAGCTCTACTAAAGCATTATCCTTTGTCATAGTTTTAGCCTTTCTTTTAATTTGTCTCGTCCCCGTGAGAGTTGCTTTTTGACAGCGTCTTCCTGGGTGTCTGTAATTGAGGATATTTCCTTGATGCTATAGTCTGAGAGGTAGTACAAGGTGATTGCGGAACGTTCTTTGGGTGGCAGGGTGCTCAGTGCCAGATAGAGGTCCTGATGCAGGAAAGCGGAGTCGGAGTTGCTATTACTGATTAGTGTCCTTGCCTCTTCTATACTTGCCATCGTGTGCATGCTTTCCTTGTGGTTAAGAAATGTGTTGTGGGCAATCTTGAAGAGCCATGAACGGAACTTCCCCTTGTCTTGATATCCTGCTGATGAGAGGTAGGCTTTCACCAGCGTATCTTGAGCCAGGTCGTCGGCATCGTCCTTTTTCCCACAGCATAGAGCGAGCAAGAAAGCACGTAGTGCCTCCTGCTCACGCTCTACATGTGCTATGAATACTTCGCGAGTCACGGGTTATGCCTGCTCTAACAGTTTCTTTTGCTCTGCCTCCATCTCCTTGGCCAGCATCTTCTTACCTACGAAGTAATTGACAAGGAATGCAATGCCGACACCTGAAAGGACAACACCGGCTAGGCTAAACACTTGAAGGTCTGTTGAGTTCATTCCGCCAATATAGCCTTGAACTGTGCAGAATCCGATGATGCCAATACCCAGAAAAGCGATGATGCCACCCCACAGCAGTTTTGTAAGAAGTTTCTCCTTCAGGAGTTTTTTCTTTGGTGAAATCTTCTTCATCAGCTCTTCGAGATCCATATCTGGATTCTTTTCAATGGCTGCCAGCACAATCTGCATACGGGTGTTGGCCTCGTTCATTTCCTTACGAACACCCATCCAAATTGCAAAGATGGGGAGTATGCACCCACATGCAAGGGCAGGTAAGATTTTGATAAATTGATGCATTTTCTTCTTTTTTTTATTGTTAGACTTTTTGTTTTTTTTGACCTGGTCGCAAATATAACAAGTCAAAAGAGCAAAAGGTGACATTCACCGAAAATTTTTTTTCAACGACAAAGTTACATTATTATTGGTTCACATGAATAAAATGGGTATAGGGATTTAAATAAAAAACAAGAATTTACTTGAACACTAATAATTGTCAGGTATTGTTATAATGGGATACACACTATGTGTGTAGTAATCCTGAAAAATCTCTTTTTGAAAGAAAAATATACTTTAACCAAAACGATAAGCAAAACGAAAATGGTTTTAAGATAAAACACGAATTACCATATAATTCCCCATATAATTTCCCATTAATAATTATTTAGACAAAAACCTGTAGAACCCTTTCTTGTTTTTGTATATTTAATAATAATCTTTTTAATCATATAAATCTTAGTGCGGAGCACGATGTTGAAAAAAACAATCCTTTTAATTCTTGAAATCCTTGATTTTGAGAATTGTCATTTGGCTGGTAATCAGATTATTGGAATTTGTAGATAAATGTTAATTCGGGATTTAACATTTGCATTTCGCAGAAAAATGTATTATCTTTGCATTAGCAGGGAAAGGATGCATATTCGAATAGCGGATATGCATCCTTTCTTTTTTTGTCTTTTTGTCAAAATGATAGTTCGCCGGAGTTGAAACTCTGGCGAACTCTTTTTCCGACGAAAGTTAACTTTGCAAAATGTCAAAGTTAAGTTTTTTTGAAACGGAAGTTAAGCGGAGTTTTTAAAAAACTTAAGTTTTTTAGTTTTTGAGTTTTTGAGTTCTTGACAGTTTGCTCCGTTTTTGCGAGTTTTGACTCGCAAATTGCGAATAAAATTCGCAAATAACAAACGAAACGTTTTTAAGTGAAGAATGAAGAATGAAGAGTGAAGAATTACCATCCGGATGGCTTTATCCTCCCCCTTGGGGGAGTTAGAGAGGGTCTATTAATGTTAAAAAATGCCTTGTCGCTTATTTATATTGATTCTAAATAACGTTGATCTGGCAAATGCTTGAAATCGTTAAATGAATGGGGCAGGTGATGATATGTTGTAGATAATGAAAATAGTTGAGGTACGTAATTACTTCCGTTTTATTATTTAAAATCAACTGATTTTGTTTTGTTGTTTAGAAAAATTCGTATTTTTGCAAAGTGTTACTAAATCATGTTGAGAACCTTAATAGTATAACTATGAAAAGAAAACCAAGACATTTTTTATTCTTCATTGCTTTTACAAGCCTATGCTTACCTGTGGCTGCGCAGGAAAATCTAAGTCAAAGAGTACATGTGTATCACAACGAACAAGTGAAGCACGACATAGTGATAGACAGTGTTACTGTTAAGGAGACAGTTGGCCCTGTTATTCCCGAAAGGAATTCATATATTGTATTAGCTCATTATAATGAAGAAAAAGAGCACTTTAATATACTACTTCTCATCAATGGTATTGAGACAGAATTGAAAATACCTGGACGCGATGATGTTTTTGTTCCTGCATCCGTAGAAAGAAAGGGTGAAGATATTTATATCTTAGGCTACAGAAGTTTTGTTGATAATGTTGGTAATGGTACAAACAACAGAGAATATGCAATTTGGAAAAACTCTGAATACTTATATTCTATAATTGATAATAGATATACTGAACCACACAATGAAAGATTGTTAATTGACGGTGAAGATATATATATTTTTTTATGGGCATGCAAGCCTGAAGTAAGTTTATATGAGGTTTTTAGCTTTTATATAAAGAACCAAGATAATGCTGTATCAATAGGTCAATATACAGATATAGACAATGAAGAGATGTATACAGTTCAAGCTTACACAATATCAGGCTCTTATCACTCAACTAACGCTTGGTCTTCATCTACTACTATATGGCGCCTTGAACATAATGGAGAGTTTACTTTTTTACAAAATGTTGATATGAGCAAGAGGCTTATTGTTAACGACATTAATGTTCATAATGGAACACCTCATATTGTCGGAAGAACAATGACAGAGTATTATCAATACATACCAGATGAAGCGAAACATTATTATTATGATGAAAAGCATGACCGTTATACAGTTTATAGTGCAACATATTATAATGGGGCTGAGACTATAGAATATCCCCAATATCCAAATGCCGAACGTATTACGATAGATAATAGTGGCAATGTATATATATTATGCTCGGCAACAAACGAGGAAGGAACAAATTGTTTATTTGTATTAAAGAATGGTTTATTAGTTTATTCACTTGATGGGTCTGCGAACTGGATAAGAGGCGTAACAGAAAAAACTCCATACTTTTTATTAGACCAAAATGATGTCTATATATATGCACACACATCAAATTATGATGTAGAACAAACTATTTATAATGGAGTGCTGTGGAAAAACGGGGAACTTATATGGACTTCTGGGAACAGAGATTATATTTTAGATATGGCAATTCAATAAATAATAAGTTATTATGAAATACATCTTTAATATATGCATGGCAGTCATTGTGTCACTGCTAATGATAACACAGGTTAAGGCACAGAACCAACCTGGAGTTGTTATATCTCAATTCGGGAAAATGGAACTTCATAAAGCTATTGCAAATATAGGAAGGCTTGATGTAGAAGGCGATATAATTTATCTTGTATCAAAGGAAGGTGAGCGTCTTGGCTCTGCAAAAATAGAGGTTGGTCTATGTATCTCTTTTGAGGAAATTGATGAAGAAACTACAGATATCACAACTCTTAAAGGCACTAATCTCTGCATTAGTTTCAGGCAGTCTTCAGACATAATAATGATTCAAGGTCTAAATCACGACACAACAGCACGTATCTTTACACCCAATGGCCAATTAATTTCAACAACGGCTTTGAGTAGTGGTAACAATAGAATAAACGTTCATTCTGTAAAACAAGGAATTTATCTATTACAGATTGACACTCAAGTTTTCAAACTAATCAAAAAGTAGCTGCTATGAAAAAATATATATTCACGTTCATTTCCATTATGCTATGTCTTGTAGCTAATGCACAGAAAACAAAATCGTTTGTTTTCTATAGAAATGGTCAAGTTGTATTGACCATTCCTGTAGCTCAGGTGGACAGTATTGTCTTTGCTTCAAATACTACTATTATAATAGATGATACAACAAATAATGATTCCATTAATAATGACACTATTCCAAATATTAACCCCCCCATTGTAACTATTGAGCCTGTAGACCTTGGTCTTAGTGTGAAATGGGCACCGTTCAACCTCGATGCAACTGTTCCAGAAGAATATGGTGGATATTATACATTTGGAGGTGTTGCAACACAGGAAATATATGATGATGTTGCACTTATTTATGCAAGACGCGAGTTGACATACGAGCAACAGACAGATCTAAATACATTAGACGACATTAGTGGCTCGACTGTGGACGCAGCAACACTGAAGTGGGGAGGACAGTGGCGCATACCTACTTGGAAGGAATGGTGTGAGTTGCGTGAGGAATGTACATGGGAATGGATTGTGCTCAACGATACTTGCGGAATGAAAGTTACAGGTCCGAATGGTAACAGTATATTCCTGCCAGCAAGCGGTTATATGAGATCGAAAAACACTTCTAAACACGACGCTGATCCAGCTGCCGAATATGGTTTTGACGGTTTGGTCAGAGCAGGGAAGTTTGCGTCATATACTACCAGTGGAACATTGTCTCCTGGAACTGGAAGCACGGGTGGAGTGATTTACTTCAATTTCAAGGATAATTATATGGAATTGAGTGCTACCGAATACATGGGTAATTACATAACTTCAACTTATTTCGGACGTTGTATTCGTCCTGTATATGGTGAACACACAGAGCCTGGAAAATTCATCGATCAACGTCAAGGACTATTAGCTATAGGATATGAAGGATGGAATGGAATGGGACCAAGTGCCAACTGGAATCATTATGACAACTGGGACACAGAAACCATGCTCGGTGAATGGTATGGCGTTACGACCGATGAAAAAGGGCGTGTCGTAGGTATCAACTGGGAAGACAATAATCTATGGGGATTCCATGTAAACACACCAACAGTTAATGGTGATTTTGGTGTTAACTTGCCATATTTGCGTGATGTAAATATCAATAATAATCCGAACATAGGTTATCATGGCATTGGTATTAAAGGCACACAAATCAAAGACCTGATGCTTGACAATGTGGGATTCAATGCATATAGCCATGGACCTTCTTTATTAGAAGGCATTACTAATGTAACAATCCAAAACTGTCATTCACAATACTATGGTATAAAAGGAAATTTTGAAAACCTCACAATACGGAATATCAATACAGAACCATGGGATTGGAGATGGGATGACGATTCAGATATGCCATTTGTTTTACAAGAAGGTACCGCTAAGAATATACTTGTAGAGAATTGCGAAATAGAGACGGACATAATTGCTATATGCGATGAATTCACAATTCGAAATACCAGAGTTGAGCATTATCATTACAGCTCACAGCAAATTGATGAAGGAACAACAAAACCAAGTAAATGGAAAACTCAGATTGCAAAGCGTTTTGAATGTGATAATAGTACGTTGATAGTTAAAGATTTGAATTATGATGATTTTGCTGATGGATGTGAGATGATTTTCAATAATGCAACCATCACATTGGAAGATGGCACGATTCTGACTGGTTTCTCCGCTACATTCACCAATAGCGAAGAGAATTGGAAACAGTACATGAAATGAGTTTCTGAAACTTAGGTTTAAAACAACAATGGGCGCACGGTATTGTACGCCCATTGTTTTGTTATTCTGAATATTCTTTGTTTATTTCAATTTTTCAAGACAGTTCTTTATTCTTGTCATTGCCTCGATGATGTTCTCGTCGCTGGTTGCATAGCTCATGCGGAAGCAGTCGGGCGAACCGAAGGCGTCACCACCCACTGTAGCTACATGACCTACTTCGAGGAGGTACATGGCGAGGTCGGTGCTGGTTTTAATAACGCGGTCACCGTCGCTCTTGCCGAAATAGCTTGAACAGCGTGGGAAGAGGTAGAAGGCTCCCTGAGGGTCATTGACTTCAAGTCCAGGAATCTCACGAGCGAGACGAACGATGAGGTCTTTGCGACGGAGGAATGCCTGACGCATGTCTTCTACGCACTGCTGAGGACCGTTCCAGGCAGCTTCTGCAGCTTTCTGGCTTACTGAGCATGGTCCGCTGGTGTACTGTCCCTGCAGTTTGTTGCAAGCCTTGACAATCCATTCCGGTGCAGCGATGAATCCGATGCGCCAACCGGTCATGGCGTATGCCTTGCTGACTCCATTGATGATGACTACACGGTGGCGGATGTCGTCGAATTCAGCCATTGACGCATGTTTGCCCACATAGTTGATGTGCTCGTAGATTTCGTCTGCGATGACGACGACACGTTCGTGGCGCAGGAGCACGTTCTTCAGGGCTTCGAGTTCTGCATGTGAATATACCGAACCGGTAGGGTTGCTTGGTGAACAGAGGATAAGTGCGCGTGTACGTGGTGTGATGGCTGCCTCGAGCTGCTCAGGAGTGATCTTGAAGTCCTGCTCGATAGTAGCTTCAACGTACACGGGTGTTCCGTCTGCCATCAATACCATCTGTGGGTAACTCACCCAGTAGGGTGCTGGAACAATGACTTCGTCGCCTGCGTTGATGAGTGCCATGATGGTGTTGCACACCGACTGCTTTGCCCCGTTGGATACAAGTATCTGTGATGGTTTGTAGTCGAGGTTGTTCTCACGCTTGAGCTTGCCAACGATGGCTTCCTTGAGTGATGGGTAACCTGGAACCGGAGAGTAGCGTGTCCAGTTCTCTTCCACAGCCTTGATGGCTGCTTCCTTGATGTGATCGGGTGTGTTGAAGTCGGGTTCGCCAACGCTCATGTTGATGACGTCAACGCCTTGAGCTTTGAGTTCGCTGCTCTTCTGTGACATAGCTAATGTAGCAGATGGAGCCAAACGATTAAGTCGGTCGGATAATTGTGAGTTATTCATTATTGTTATTTCTAAAGTTCCGTTTTAAATGAAGAATGAAGAATGATGAATGAAGAATTCATTTTTGAAGAATTATCAATGAAGTTATCGTTGCGATACCGCTAAAATAAGCACTCAAAAGAGCACGCTTGCGAAGCAAGAATCACTGTCTGGATGGTTAGAATCTCCCTTCCTTTTGGGGCAGCCGCGCGGATTGTCGCTCAAGCGGCTGGTGTCCGCTACTTTCTATTGCCCATGAAGCGGAGGAGGTAGAGGAAGAGGTTGATGAAGTCGAGGTAGAGTGAGAGTGCACCAAGGACAGCGATTTTCTGAGTGCTGTCGTTCACTTCTTCTGCCTGCTCTGCCATGAGTTTGATTTTCTGTGCATCATAGGCTGTGAGTCCTGTGAATACGAGTACTCCAATGCCTGAAATCACGATATCCATAGTCTCATTGTGGAGGAAGAGATTCACCACTGTGGCAATGATGATGCCGATGAGAGCCATGAGCAGGATGCTGCCCAGCTTGGTGAGGTCTGTCTTCGTAACCGTTCCTACGACTGCCATGGCCGCAAATGTGCCTGCTGTCACGAAGAAGGTTGTGGCTATGGATGAAGTAGTGTAAGCTACAAATATGACGGACAGAAGCATACCATTGATGATGGAGTATGCCGCGAACATTATCGCTGCCACAGGGAATGACAGTTTGTTGATAGCTGCGGAAAGACCGATGACAAGTCCGAATTCTGCGATGATGAGGATCCAGAATACTGCTCGGTTCATGATTATAGTCTCCATCAAAGAGTAGTTGCCTGATACATAGTAGGCTGTAAGACCACTGAGTGCCAGTGCGAGAGTCATCCAAAGGTAAACCTTGCGCATAATGACTGTAAACACTGTAGCTGATGTTGATGTCACACCGTAGGATGCTGCATCATAGTTTTTTACATAATTGCTCATATTTTCAAGTTTTTAAGTTCTTTAGTTTTCAAGTTTTTAAGTTTTAATGCGGCAAAACCGCAGAACGCCGAACGGGGATAACTACTCCCCGCCCTTTACGGGAGGGGCTGGGGGAGGGCTTTCTTTACTTATTAAAGTGGAGAAGGTGTCCCATGCGTTCCTGCTTGGTGTGGAGATAGCGTTCGTTGTAGGGGTTGGGGTTAATCTCTATAGGAACGTTTTCCACGATTTTGAGTCCGTAGCCTTCAAGACCGACGCGCTTGACGGGGTTGTTGGTGATAAGGCGGATCTTGCTCACTCCGAGATCGCGAAGGATCTGTGCACCTACTCCGTAGTCGCGGAGGTCGGGATCGAATCCGAGGTGGATGTTGGCATCAACGGTGTCGAGTCCTTCTTCCTGCAGTTTGTAGGCTGCTATCTTATTCATCAGACCGATGCCGCGTCCTTCCTGAATGAGGTAAACGATAAGTCCCTTGCCTGCCTTGTCGATGAGCTGCATGGAGCGGTGGAGCTGTTCGCCACAGTCGCAGCGCTGGCTGCCGAAGATGTCACCGGTGACGCAGGATGAGTGCATGCGGACGAGTACCGGCTCGTCCTTCTCCCATGTGCCCTTGATGAGTGCGACATGTTCCAGCCCATTGCTCTTCTGGCGGAAAGGAATGATGCGGAAATGACCATACTCAGTTGGGAGATCAGCTTCCACGCCTTTCTCTACGAGGCTTTCGCGTTGCAGACGATAGGCGATAAGATCCTTAATCTGGATGATTTTGAGTCCGAGTTGTTCTGCCTTGACACGAAGTTCTGGCATACGAGCCATAGTGCCGTCTGGATTCAGAATCTCAATCAGTGCGGCCGCGGGACGCATGCCTGCAAGACGTGCGAGGTCTATAGCTGCTTCGGTGTGACCGGCACGCTGAAGAACGCCGTTGTCCTGAGCGTATAGAGGATTGATGTGCCCTGGGCGTCCGAAGTCCTGTGGCTTGCGTGAAGGATCGGCAAGTGCTTTGATGGTCGCAGCACGGTCGTGTGCTGAAACTCCTGTGGTGCAGCCTTCAAGCAAATCCACGGTCACAGTGAACGGAGTGCCGAGCATAGAGGTGTTTTCCTCAACCTGGTGTGGCAACTCAAGTTCACGTGCACGACTGTTGGTGATGGGTGCGCATAGAACGCCTCTACCCTCGGTGAGCATGAAGTTCACCTTGTCGGGAGTGATGGTCTCAGCGGGAGTGATGAGATCGCCCTCGTTCTCGCGGTCTTCGTCATCGACAACAATCACGAACTTGCCTTGGCGGAAGTCCTCAAGTGCTGCATCTATAGTTGAAAATTTTATATTGTCCATCTTTAAGTTAAGAGTGAAGAGTTAAGAGTGAAGAATACATTATGCAAAGTTATGACTTTTTGTTTACTTGCAGATGTTTTTATGCTTTTTTATGATAATGACCTGATGATTTTTATCAACTGGTCACTTGTGTTGATTATCTGTCTCAGGTCGCGCCGCAGACGTCGCCGCATTCGGTTCGTGCGCATCGTGAGAATGATGCCTACAGGGAATATGATGCCTGCAATGACGTTGGCATAGACGTTGTCGAACGGTGCGATATGGGCGTGTGAGTCGATTATCGGGTAAGCGTTGAGAAGCTTCAGTATCTGGCGGTTCTTGCTGTTGGAAAGCGCATCCACACTGTACTCCATGAGGTTTTGAACTTCGATGATATCTGCATCGTGCTGCGGCTTGAAGAAGGTCTTGAAATAATTCGGCAGACGTGTGAGGTGTCGCGTGCTGCGGTATTTATGTGCCTTGTCGGCAAGTTGCTGCAACTGAACACACAGTTGCTGGTAGTCCGGATCGTTGATAATCACTTCCTTGCGTACGATATGACGCTTGCCGCGTATGCCCCACAGACGTTTGAAGAAGTTGATGTATGCGTCAATGTTGAATACACTGGAGTCGTTGTTTGCCTTGATGGTAAAGAAGATGCCTATAGGTGCAAGGATGGCGGTACTGAACCATAGTCCTACCCAAACTGGGATGGTTCCTGCGTAGGCAAGGTTGTAGCCAAGTTTGTCGATGATGTAGTAGAAGATAAAGAATATCACTGCTATAACGACTGGCATTCCGAGACCTCCCTTGCGGATGATGGAACCGAGCGGGGCTGCGATAAAGAAAAAGATGATACAGGAGAGTGCCAGTGTGAGTTTCTGCCAAATCTGAATCTGGTGCATGCGCAGGTCACGTCCGTAAGCAGTCATGACTTCTGCCTTGTATTCTGATTCGGATGCAGCAAGTGTGGCTTTCTGCAGTGCCTGACCGATTATCTGACGCTGCATCTCCGGTGTGTTATGGGCAAATATGGTGTCGATGTCGATATGACGTTCGGCTGTGGCTGAAGTAGCATCCTTGCTGCTCTTCTCGGAACTGTTGTTCAGGCTGAAGTCTGCTGAACCTTCCTGGAAATTGGTCACACCTGCGACATACAGTATGCCACGATTCATCTCGTGATAGAAATCGTGCGCCATGCTGTCGATTTCCTGCCGCAGTGAATCTATACCGGTTCTCAGGCTCTCAGTGTCTTTAGTTCTTGCAGATGAAGAGAAATCGATATTGTCCATATTGATGTTCTGGTCAAAATCGATGATGTAATGCTTGACGACAAATGTTTCCCTACGATAAGGCACATCTCTGGTTTGCAGTGCGTTGGATCGTAGATTCTCGAATTGCTCACCGCTGTAGAGGTGAAGCAGAAGTGTCTTTTTATCCTCGTTGGTTTCGAGTTTGCCTGAATCTGCAAGGATGATATGGGCATTGCTCACTCCGTCGCGCATGTTGTAGATGATGACTTCGTAGAGCATTCCCGTCTTCTTGTTCTTTTCCCTTACATAGAGGTTCATGCCCTCTACGCCGTCATAGAATACTCCTTCGGGAATATCGAGTTCGGGCGATGCCTGACGGATAGAGTAGAGCATCGTCATCAGTTTTTTCTGTGCGGCTGGGGCTACAACGTCCTGGAAATAGTAGGACCATGCTGTCAGCAGCACCATAAGTATGGCAAGTGGGCGGAGTGTTCGCCAGAGCGAGACTCCTGCAGCCTTGATGGCCAGCAACTCCAGTCGTTCTCCCATGTTTCCGAAGGAGATGAGTGCGGCAAGAAGAATTGCGAGTGGAAGTGCCATCGGCACGAGGGTCTCGGCAGCATAGAAAAAGAATTCTGCGAGAACGTCGAGGCCGAGTCCTTTACCTACGAGGTCATCGACATATTTCCATAGGAATTGCATCATCACTACGAACAAGCTGATGGCAAATGTTCCGAAGAAAAGTGTGATGAAGTTTTTGAAAACGAATATGTCGAGTCGCTTCAGTAGGCGCACTGGTATATGTTTTTATGTGAATAGAAGCTACTTCTAACCCCTCCAAAGCGAGAGGGTCAACCGTCAGGACGGTATTTCCCATCCTTTGGAGGGGTTAGGGTAGCTTCTATGAAAAAGCGTTATTACTTGCGAGTTACGTAAGAACCGTCGCGAGTGTCGATTTCGATCATGTCACCTTCGTTGATGAAGAGTGGAACACGGATTTCAGCACCTGTTTCAACGGTTGCTGGCTTAGTGGCGTTGGTTGCTGTATCGCCCTTAAGTCCAGGTTCAGTATAAGTAACCTTGAGAACAACCTTAACTGGGATTTCAACAGTGAGGATTGTGTCTGTGGCAGCATCGATTGTAGCCATTACATTCTCACCTTCCTTGAGGAAGTCAACTCCGTCGATTACATTTGCTGGGATGTTAACCTGCTCGAAAGTCTCGTTGTTCATGAATACAAGGTCTTCACCTTCTTTATAGAGGAACTGGAACTGACGGTGGTCAACTTGCACGTCTTCGAGTTTTGCACTTACGATCCAAGTGCGCTCAAGTACACGTCCGTCCTGTACGTCACGAAGTTTGGTGCGCATCACGGTGTTACCTTTACCAGGCTTAACGTGAAGGAAGTCAATTACCACATAAATTCTGCCGTCAATTCTAAGGCATACGTTCTTTTTAATGTCTCCTGCTAACATGAGTTTTTAAGTTTTTGAGTTCTTAAGTTCTTAAGTTCTTAAGATTTTGAGTGTTTGAGTTTTTAAATATTTGGTGTATTGTTACCTAAATCGGGTGCAAAATTAGTTATTTTTGCCCAGATGACAAAAAAAGTTGTGTAAAAACGGCAAAATCTTTTGTCAATTCCTATAAAATTCGTAATTTTGCAGCCGATTTAGAGGTTTTATCCTTTTTTCGCGCTCAAGACTAAGCGTTTTGAGCCGATAAGTTGTCTGCGCTTACTTTAAATATTATATGTGTGTTTGACACTGTATTTTGATGGGAGAAAGCAGACATCGGAAATCGTAGAAAAAACAAATTATAAATAATAGAAGCAATGAAAAGAACATTTCAGCCCCACAACCGCAAGCGCGTAAACAAACATGGTTTCCGTCTTCGCATGTCGACTAAGAATGGTCGTCGTGTACTTGCAGCACGTCGTAAGAAGGGTCGTGCAAAACTCAGTGTATCAAGCGAACATCACGGAAAGTAAAACGTTGTTTTGTTAACGTGAAGCGTAAAGCTTGAAGCGTGGAGAGATGGTGTAATTATTGATGTGCACTGACTCTTCACGTTTCTTCGTTTTTTAGAATCCACCATATTACCTTTGCTTGCTGCTTATGTCGGACTTTTTTGCAAATGACGGACTGCTGAACTGGGTGCTGACCAACATAAATGAGTATCTGTGGACTTATCTGCTGGTTGGTGCACTGATTGCCTGTGGACTGTGGTTCACATGGCGCACGCATTTTGTGCAGTTCAGGATGATTGGCGAGATGGTGCGTCTCTTGTTTGATTCTTCAAAAACCACAAAGAAGGGCGAAAAGCACATTTCTTCATTTCAGGCATTTGCTGTGTCGTTGGCCAGTCGTGTGGGTACCGGCAACTTGGCTGGTGTAGCTACGGCAATAGCAGTGGGTGGTCCGGGCAGTGTGTTCTGGATGTGGATAATAGCCCTGATAGGCGCAGCTACGGCATTTGTGGAATCTACATTGGCTCAGTTGTATAAACAACATCACACGGATTCTTTCATTGGCGGTCCTGCATACTATATTTCCAAAGGCTTGAAATGCCGCTGGATGGCGGGATTGTTTGCGGTGCTGATTACAATGACGTTCGGATTGGCCAACAATTCCATCCAGTCGAATACTATTTGCGGAGCGATGGACGAGGCATTCGGCATTTCTCCTGTATGGATGGGAGTGTTCCTATCCGTAGTTTCACTGCTGATTGTGTTTGGCGGAATTCAGCGTATAGCCAAAGTGAGCAGTGTGGTTGTGCCGGTAATGGCCGTCGGGTATCTTGTTCTGGCTTTGGTGGTTATAGCGTTCAATATCGACAAGATTCCTACAGTTTTCCAGGTTATAGTTGAGAATGCCTTTGGCGTTAATCAGGCAATAGGAGGAACGATTGGTGCTGCGATGATCAACGGAATCAAGCGCGGTTTGTTCAGCAACGAGGCGGGAGAGGGTAGTGCGCCCAATGCTGCAGCCACGGCATCGGTAACGCATCCTGTGAAGCAGGGACTGATTCAGTCGCTTGGTGTGTTTACGGATACATTGGTGGTATGCTCCTGCACAGCATTCATCATATTGATTAGCGGTCTATACACCGATACTTCTCTCAATGGCATAAACCTCACTCAGATGGCTTTGCAGTCGGAGATAGGTAATGTGGGACCTGTGTTCGTTGCCGTTGCCATACTCCTTTTTGCCTACAGCAGCATCATAGGCAACTACTATTATGGTGAGGCAAATGTGCGTTATCTCACTAAGTCTAATAGTGTGATGACGGTTTATCGCATCTTCTCAGCAGGCGTGTTTGTGTTTTTCGGTGCGCTTGCAAGTCTGGAACTGGCGTGGAGCGTGATAGATTTCTGTATGGCTCTGCTCACCATTTGCAACCTCGTAGCCATTGTGGCTTTAGGCCGTTATGTATTCCTATTGGTTGACGATTATCTCAAACAGCGTCGTCAGGGAATAAAAGATCCAGTGTTCCACCGCTCACAAATCCCCGAAATAGAAAAAGATATTGACTGCTGGGAATAAGTCTCAACAGTCAATTGTTTTATTGCCGGTTCAGCTGAACGCCATACATCTGTTGCAGAACTGCTACCAGCAGACAACCGTTCTGCATGGTGCTGACGTCAAGGTGTATTTCCTTTAGGTTGAAAACTTTCTGCAGCACATTGCGCTTTTCCGATGAATCGCGAATGGCAATGATTTCGTCTACGCCATACCATTGGATGATGAGATTATCGCGTGAGATAAACTTGTTGCTATAAACTATTCCATCATTGGCTAAGACAAGTGTGTGCGATTTTGATATTGGAATAGCGATTCTTGATGTGCTCTGCAATTCTTGCCAGAAGACAGGCAGACGGTATGCGGACCACTGACGTTCAATTGCTTTAGCAGCAAACCATATCCATGTGAACATCTCATCGATGTCTTGCTCGTTCTTGTATTTCCCGCTGATTTTGAGCAGGACGTTTCGGTTGGCATCCCATAGTTCAACCGTTCGTCTGGTGTTGGAATAGTGCTCGTCGGTCATGTCGTCGTTGCTGTTAGAACTATAGTTGCGTCTTTTGCGAGAAAAAATAAAACTAACCTGAGCGAAGTTAATCACCTGACGTTTGAGGACAGTGTTTTTGCTGTGGTCAATTCGGTCGAGCACCAAGCCCTGCTCAAACACATACAAGCGCTGGCTTCTGTGTCTTTGCTTTATGGAATGGAGTAAACCGAGAATCTCCAGAAGGAGAGCTGCGACTGCACCAAGACTGAAAAGAGGATTTTCCTTGATAGTGGCTATTCCTGCACATAATGTGAGAAGCAGTATGATGCACCACCACACGATTGCTGATACACGGCGGTCGGCTTTGTCGTCGTAGGCTTCCGTGCAATTGCCTAATTGAAGTTGTGATAGGTCGTAAGGAAGTTCTTTTACAACGTATTTGTGTCGATTGGAACGTGGAATCATAAGATGTTAGTGCTTTTTAGGTTGATTAATGGCGCAAAGATAAGCAAAATACTTGAGTTTTTTTGTTGTGAGGGAAAAATGTCGTAACTTTGCCGGACATATTTTTTATTCGCTAAACGTTTTTTTGACAATGAAAGTAATGAAATTTGGCGGAACATCCGTAGGTTCCGTAGAAAGCATTCTGAATGTCAAGAAAATCGTGGAAGCATGCGACGAGCCAGTTATTGTCGTAGTAAGTGCCTTGGGAGGCATTACCGACAAACTGATATCAACGGCTCAGTTGGCACTGGCAGGCGATGCCTCATACCTCGACTCGTATTCCGAGATGGTGGCACGCCATCACCGCATGATTGACGCGATTATCCCTGACGCAGAAGTGCAAGTGAAATTACTGAAGAGAGTCGACTCTTTGCTCGACGATCTCAAGAGTATTTATCAAGGTGTATATCTCATCCGTGATTTGTCGGATAAGACGCACAACGCTATCGTAAGCTATGGCGAGCGCATCTCTTCGCAGATAGTTGCTGCACTCATCAACGGAGCAACTTGGCATAACGCGCTCGATTTTATACGAACAGAGCGTAAACAGCAGAAGAACATTCTTGTAACGGAGCAGACTTACAACGCCGTGCGTAGCGAGTTTCGTGAGTATATGCGCGAAGCTAAGCAGGGACGACGTCCTGTGGCATTGGTTCCAGGCTTTATCTCCACTGATGTCAACACCGGAGAGGTGACTAATCTGGGACGTGGAGGAAGTGACTATACTGCAAGTATAATCGCTGCGGCTCTCGATGCATCCGTTCTGGAAATATGGACCGATGTCGATGGTTTCATGACAGCGGATCCAAGGGTAATCAATACAGCTTACACAATCGACCGCCTTTCCTATATCGAAGCCATGGAACTTTGTAACTTCGGTGCCAAGGTTGTGTATCCGCCGACTATTTACCCCGTCTGCATCAAGAATATACCTATTATTATAAAGAACACCTTCCATCCGGAAGCTGCCGGAACTATCATCACTCAGGAAAGTGGTAACGAAAGCCGTGCCATCAAGGGTATTTCCTCTATCAACAATACCAGCCTGATAACGGTTGCCGGACTCTCCATGGTCGGTGTGATTGGTGTGAATCAGCGCATCTTCACAGCTCTGGCTCGTGAAGGAATTAGCGTGTTCATGGTCAGTCAGGCATCGTCGGAAAACAACACCAGTATCGGTGTGCGCAACGAAGATGCAGAGAAAGCCTGCGACGTACTCAACGAAGAGTTCCAGAAGGAAATCGAAATGGGTGCGATGTTTGAGATGAGTGTGGAGAAGAACCTTGCAACAGTTGCTGTCGTAGGTGAGAACATGAAACACACTCCTGGTATTGCAGGAAAACTCTTCGGCACACTCGGACGAAACGGTATCAGCGTAATTGCATGTGCACAGGGTGCCAGCGAAACAAACATTTCGTTTGTGGTGGAAAGCCGTTTCCTGCGTAAGTCGCTCAACGTCATCCATGACAGTTTCTTCCTTTCCGAATACCAGGTGCTGAACCTCTTTATCTGTGGTGTCGGTACGGTGGGCGGCAGTCTCATTGAACAGATTGCAAGCCAGCGCGAACGGCTTATGAGTGAACGTGGACTTAAACTCAATGTTGTGGGAATTGCCAGCGGACACAATGCGATGTTTGACCGCGAAGGACTTCCGCTCGACAATGTCCGTGAGCGTCTGAAACAGGCACCGGAGAGCAATATGCAGCGACTTCATGATGAAGTTATCGGCATGAACATTTTCAATTCGGTGTTTGTGGACTGCACTGCAAGCAGTGATGTGGCTGCTCTTTACAACGACTTCTTCGAACATAGCATATCTGTAGTAGCTGCAAACAAAGTGGCTGCATCCAGTGATTTCAACAACTATTCACTGTTGAAGGCAACTGCGCGTAAGCGTGGAGTCAAATTCCTCTTTGAAACCAATGTAGGTGCCGGTCTTCCTATTATCAATACTATTAACGACCTCATCAATTCAGGTGACAAGATTCTGAAACTGGAAGCCGTACTTAGTGGTACACTGAACTTCATCTTCAATACTATTGCCGCTGATGTGCCGTTCTCCAAGACTGTGCTGATGGCTAAGGAACAGGGTTATAGCGAACCAGATCCACGTATCGACCTGAGCGGAAAGGATGTAATCCGTAAGCTGGTGATTCTCTCCCGTGAGGCTGGCTATAAACTCAACCAGGACGATGTAGAGGCTCATCTGTTTATTCCACAGGAGTTGTTCGACGGTTCAATAGACGAATTCTGGAAGCAGTTGCCAAATCTTGACGCTGACTTCGAAACACGTCGCAAGCAGCTTGATGTAGAGCATAAGCGCTGGCGCTTCGTTGCTTCTCTGGAAGACGGAAAGGCTAAAGTCGAACTTAAGGCTGTGGACGCTAAACATCCGTTCTATTCTCTTGAAGGTTCAAACAATATTATTCTTATCACTACAGAACGCTACCACGAATATCCTATGCTCATTCAGGGTTATGGAGCTGGCGCAAGTGTCACTGCAGCCGGAGTCTTTGCGGATATTATGAGTATAGCGAATATTTAAACGAATTATGAAACATATAATTATCCTGGGTGATGGAATGGCTGACCATCAGGTGGAAAGACTGGGAGGAAAGACTCCTCTGCAGGCTGCTGATAAACCAATGATGGATGAACTGGCACGTAAGGGACGCTGCGGTACACTCATTACCGTACCTGAGGGATTTCCTCCAGGTTCCGAAGTTGCCAACACTGCTATTCTCGGCTATGATCTGAATAAGGTTTATGAAGGTCGCGGTCCTCTTGAGGCTGCGTCAATCGGATACGAGATGCGTGAAGACGATTTCGCAATCCGTTGCAATATCATCACACTGGAGGATGGAAAGATCATTACTCATAACGGTGGCAATCTGCAAACCAGTGATGCTGCAGTGCTGATAGACTACCTCAATGAGCATCTTGCCACAGACCGCGTGAAGTTTATCTGCGGTATTCAATATCGTCATCTGCTGGTAATCCGTGGTGGTAACAAACATATTGTTTGCAATCCTCCTCATGACCATCCTGATGAACCTTGGCGTCCTCTGCTTGTTACAGCTGAGAAAGATGCGCCAAACGACAGTGAACTGACTGCTCAGGAGACAGCAGACTTGCTCAACGACCTCATCCTGCGTTCACAGGAATTGCTAGCAAAGCATCCTTATAATGTGCAGAAAGCGCAGCATGGTGAACGTCAGGCAAACAGTATCTGGCCTTGGAGTGGTGGTTATCGTCCTTCGATGCAGACCCTTTCCCAGCAATATCCTATGGTGCAGCAGGGTACTGTGATTTCTGCGGTTGACCTTATCCGTGGAATTGGTCATTATGCCGGATTGAAAATCGTTGAGGTGGAAGGTGCGACTGGACTTGCCGATACAAACTATGAAGGTAAGGCTCAGGCAGCTATCGATGCCCTCAAGACCGATGACTTTGTATTTGTACACGTGGAAGCGACGGATGAAGCAGGACATGATGGTGATTTGGATTTGAAGCTCAAAGCCATCAACTATCTTGACCAAAGGCTGATACGTCCTGTTGTAGAGTTTTCTGAAACTCTTGACGAACCATTATGTATAGCAGTGCTTCCCGACCATCCAACTCCTGTTGAGATGCGTATCCATGTCAACGAACCAGTTCCGTTTATCATTTATTATAAAGGCATAACTCCCGACAACGTACAGACCTATGACGAGCAAAGTTGCAAGCAAGGCTCGTTCGGACAGCTGAAACTGCAGGAGTTTATGCAGACTTTCATGAATCTATAAGAATATCAAACACTCAATAATATGCAATTCTATAGCACAAACAACCAGGCACCGCTTGCCACTCTCGAAAAGGCTGTGGTGAAAGGTCTTGCTGAAGACCGTGGACTCTATATGCCTGAACGTATCAAATCACTTCCTCAGTCTTTCTACGACAATATTCAGAATATGACATTCCAGGAAGTTGCCTATAACGTGGCTGATGCTTTCTTCGGCGAGGATGTTCCTGCTGAAGACCTCCGCCGCATTGTTTATGACACTCTGGCATTCGATTGTCCTGTGGTTCCTGTGAACGATAATATCTACAGCCTTGAGCTTTTCCATGGACCGACACTTGCGTTCAAGGATGTCGGTGCACGCTTCATGGCAAGACTTCTGCAATACTTCATTAAGAAGGATAATGCAGGTAAGGGTGAAGTAAACGTTCTTGTTGCAACAAGTGGAGATACTGGTTCTGCAGTTGCAAACGGATTCCTTGGTGTTGACGGCATACATGTCTATGTGCTTTATCCAAAGGGAAAGGTGAGTCCTATACAGGAATGTCAGTTTACCACTCTCGGCAAGAACATCACTGCTGTTGAGGTTGATGGTGTGTTTGATGACTGCCAGGCTCTTGTAAAGTCTGCTTTCATGGATGCAGAACTGAACCAGCACATGCGTCTGACTTCGGCCAACAGCATCAATGTGGCACGATTCCTGCCACAGGCATTCTATTATTTCTGGGCCTATGCCCAGCTGAAGAAGCAAGGCAAGGACAACATCGTGGTTTGTGTGCCTTCAGGCAATTTCGGAAATATATGCTCAGGTCTCTTCGGCAAGCGTATGGGTCTGCCTGTTAAGCGATTCATTGCAGCCAACAATGCCAACGACATATTCTATAAGTATCTGCAGACAGGTAAGTACGAACCACGTGCTTCTGTTCAGACCATTGCCAATGCCATGGATGTAGGCGATCCTTCTAACTTCGCACGTATATATGACTTGTATGGCAAGGATGTTGACAATGTGCGCAAGGATGTCAGCGGTGCTACTTACACTGACGAACAGATAGCTGAGACAATCCGTGACGTTTACAATCGCACAAGCTATCTCTGCGATCCCCATGGTGCTTGTGGCTATCGTGCTCTGCAGGAAGGCTTGCAGCCAGACGAAACAGGAGTTTTCCTCGAGACAGCTCATCCTGCTAAGTTCAAGGACACAGTTGAACGCATCATTGGCAGCGAAGTGGAGATTCCAGCCAAACTCGCAGCGTTCATGAAGGGAACAAAGCAAAGCGTGCCGATGACCAAGGTCTTCGCAGACTTCAAAGCTTATCTGATGAAGCAATAGTAGACCCCCTCCCTTGCCGAGGAGAGTAGTTACCTCCATATGGATTGATAGTATGTTCTGCGTTTCACCCGCAGAAATACAATAATCATAAACCTCATAATAACAAGGACTCTTTTCTTCTTATGAATCTCAATCCTTTCCGCAGACGAATCACCAGCAATGCTCCGAAGACTCGCAAGCAGCAGAAGCGGGCTTCACTATGGCAGTGGATCTTCAAGTGCTTACTTGCATTAGTGGTTACTACGATAATCGTTTATGCAATGCCGCATAGAGGAAGCTTCAACTATGAATACAAAGTTGGGCGTCCTTGGCCTTATGGTGCGCTTTATGCTACAGAGAAGTTCACCATAGAGATGAGTGATTCTACATTCCATATCAAGCAGGATAGTGTGAGCAAGTCTTTCCAGCCCTACTTCGTGCTTGACGACTCAAAGGTACGGACGGTTAAGAAGCGCCTTTCTGAGCTGACTGTGGAAAGTGATTTTGAGGAAGGAACAAAGATTCCTATTGAGCAAAGTCAGCTGTTGCGTCCCTATGTTCAGCATATCCGTTCTCTGCTCGATACGGTTTATACTCATGGGATTGTCTCTCCGCAGATATACGACAGCCTCCAGCGCAACAACACTGTGGCAATACGTGTGATTGAGGGAAACATAGCTAAGTCACGACCTCTGCGTGAAGTCTTCTCAACCACATCTGCGTATGAGTTTATCATGAACAACCGCCCTGACGAGTTTAAGCCAAGCGTAATTTCCAGACTGAATGTCAATACCATTCTGGAAGAAAACCTTGCCTATGATGCTACAAAGTCCATGCTGGAGCATGAATCATTGCTAAGCGAAATGTCGTCAGGTGTGGGAATAGTGCTTGCAGGAGAGAAGATTGTAGACCGTGGAGAGAAAATCACACCTCTGATAGCGCTGAAGCTCAGTTCCTATCGTGCTGTGATGGAGAATGCAGTTCAGAACAATGACAAGGAACGTCTGATACAAACAGGCAGGTTTGTCATAGTCCTGACGATAATCACGCTGCTGGTTTCGTTCCTTTCCATGTTCCGTCATGACTATATTGAGAACATGCGTGGAGCATTGCTGCTCTTTGCGCTGGTAACGATATTCACGGTGGTTGCGGCATTTATGATAGGACATCATTATTTCCATATCTTTGTCCTTCCTTGCTGTATGATACCGATCATAGTGCGTGTATTCCTTGACTCACGTACTGCGTTTGTGTTCCATATAGGTACAGTGCTTATCATAAGCTTGATGCTTACCTATCCTTATGAGTTCATGATTCTGCAGATTATCACAGGTCTGCTTGCCATACAGAATCTGCGTGAACTCTCACAGCGTTCACAGATCATCCATACTGCAGCAATCATCACCTTCTTCTATATTCTTGCTTATACAGCCTACGAACTGACCATAGGTACTGAACTGCGAGATCTAGACAGAAACGTATTCATCTATTTCCTCGTCAACGGCATCCTCCTGCTCTTTGCCTATCCGCTTCTGTGGATACTTGAGAAGAGTTTCGGATTTATCAGCGACGTGACTTTGGTGGAACTCTCGAACATCAACAACCCACTGCTGCAGCGTATGACCGAGGTGGCACCAGGTACCTTCCAGCACTCCATGCAGGTGGCTAATCTTGCGAGTGAGGTTGCCAAGCAGATTGGCGCCAAGCCTCAGTTGGTACGTACAGCAGCCCTTTATCATGATATTGGTAAGATAGAACGCCCCGTATTCTTCACCGAGAACCAGAACGGAGCTAATCCTCACAAGCACCTCACTCCCCAGAAGAGCGCAGAGGTGATTATTTCGCATGTTACCAGTGGAATCGCCCTTGCCGAGCAGAATAACCTGCCGGTTGTGATACGGCGCTTCATAGCCACCCATCACGGAAAGGGTCTGGCTAAGTATTTCTATGTCACCTATTGCAATCAGCATCCCGACGAACAGGTTGACCCTGCTCCGTTCACTTATCCTGGACCTAATCCGGAAACCACGGAAGAAGCCATCCTGATGATGTGTGACAGTGTTGAGGCTGCTTCTCGTTCGTTGCCGGAATATACCGAAGAGAGTATTTCCAATCTTGTGGACAGAATTATCGACACGCAGATGCAGGAAGGCTATTTCACCGAGTGTGAAATCACATTCCGCCAGATTGCCAATGCAAAACGTGTCCTTAAGGATCGTCTGAAGAATATCTATCACACCCGTATCAGCTATCCTGAGCTGGAACGTAATGAAGAGTGAACTCAATGAAGAATTACTATTTTATATCTGACGCACATCTGGGCTGTCTTGCCCTTGAACACCATCGTACTCAGGAGCGCCGTCTGGTTCGTTTCCTCGACACGATTAAAAACAAGGCGGAAGCAGTATTCATGCTTGGTGACATGTTCGATTTCTGGTTTGAATATCGCAATGTAGTCCCCAAGGGCTATACGCGTTTTCTCGGTAAGGTGTCAGAACTTACCGACCTCGGCGTCGAAGTGCATTTCTTCGTTGGCAATCACGACATGTGGGTGGGTGATTACCTCGAAAAGGAATGTGGAGTGATTATTCATCGCACCGAATGTACAATTGAAATATGCGGAAAAGAGTTTTTCCTTGCCCACGGCCACAGGCTCGACTATAGGGATCATGACTGGAAAACGCGCCTGATGTTCAATTGCTTCGAGAGCAAATTCCTGAGAGTGCTTGCCTCAACCATCCATCCTCGATGGTTTGTCAATTTCGGACTAAACTGGGCAAAACACAGCAGGGAAAAACACTTGGAACATGGTGAGCCGAAGTATATGGGTGAAGACAAGGAAGGACTTGTTCTGTTCGCTAAAGACTACCTCAAGTCACATCCTACCATCAATTACTTTCTTTTCGGTCACAGACACATAGATCTTGATATATTCCTCGAACGTGATGTCCGTATGATGATTCTTGGAGAGTGGTATTCGCTCTTCACCTACGCAGTGTTCGACGGAGAGAATCTCTTCATGGACAATTATGTGGAAGGGGAAACGGAATTGTAAACTCAAGAACTTAAAATAATTATGAACAAACTTAAAACAGCCACTCTTTGCGTACAGGCAGGGTGGCAACCAAAGAATGGTGAAGCGCGTGTGCTTCCAATCTTTCAGAGTACAACTTTCAAGTATGACAACACAGAGGAAATGGCAGACCTCTTCGATCTGAAGAAGGAGGGCTATTTCTATACCCGTCTGCAAAATCCGACCAACGATGCTGTAGCACAGAAGATAGCTGCGCTCGAAGGAGGAGTAGGGGCAATGCTCACAAGCAGCGGTCAGGCAGCCAATTTCTATGCAGTATTCAATATCTGTGAGGCAGGTGATCACATTGTTGTTTCCAACGAAATCTATGGTGGCACCTATAACCTCTTCGGTGTCACACTCAAGAAACTCGGTATTGACTGCACCTTCGTCAGTCAGGAAGCTTCGGATGAGGAAATCAACAGCGCTTTCCGTCCCAACACCAAGGCTCTCTTCGGAGAGACTATCTCCAACCCTGGCTGCAATGTGCTCGACATCGAGCGTTTTGCACGTATAGCACACAGCCATGGAGTGCCACTTATTGTTGACAACACATTCCCGACACCAGTCAACTGCCGTCCGTTTGAATGGGGAGCAGACATCGTCACCCATTCCACAACAAAGTACATGGACGGTCATGCCACTCAGGTAGGTGGTTGCGTGGTCGACAGCGGTAACTTCGACTGGGATGCCCATGCAGATAAGTTCCCAGGACTCACCACTCCAGATGAGTCATATCACGGACTGACTTATACAAAGAAATTCGGTAAGCTGGCATATATGACCAAACTCGTTGCACAGCTTATGCGCGACCTTGGTTCTATTCCTTCGCCACATAACGCCTTCCTGCTCAATCTGGGTCTTGAGACACTCCACCTGCGCATGCCGCAGCATTGCAGCAATGCACAGCGCGTGGCAGAGTTCCTGCAGGCTGACCCACGTGTGGCATGGGTACACTACAGCGGTCTGCCATCAGATCCGAACTATGCCCTGGCACAGAAATATCTGCCTAATGGCTCTTGCGGTGTGCTTGCCTTTGGACTTAAGGGTGATCGTGCAACTGCAGTGAAGTTCATGGATTCACTTAAGCTTATAGCTATTGTAACCCACGTGGCAGATGCACGTTCATGTGTGCTGCATCCAGCAAGCCATACCCACCGTCAGCTCAGCGACGAGCAGTTGCGTGAAGCAGGCGTTGCACCCGACCTCATCCGTCTCTCCCTTGGTATTGAAGATGCCGACGACCTTATTGCCGACATCAGTCAAGCTCTTGACAAGATTGGATAAACCCTTATAACGACAAAACTCCGCCTGCTCAGTCATTGCTGAACAGGCGGAGTTTTTTGTATATGAAAGTTTTAACTCTTACCTGATAATCACCTTTCCCCCGTTTCTGATATAAATACCCTTGGTGAAAGGTTTCTGCAAGAGTCTGCGTCCGTCGGGCGTGAACCAGCTATCATCTTGATTCCCTTGAACTCCTTGAACTTCTTGAACCCCAATTATCCCCGTCGCAACTTCTTTCTTTATGACAAAGCTGACTGTCCCAACCTCTTCATCTTCGGTGATGTTGGTTAGCATAAATCCTGTGGGTATGGCTTCGTCACCATTATTGAAACAGAAGTTTGGCAATTGCTGTTGTATAGTCAGCGATGAGACCAGATCAGCACCAGGAAAGGTTGCAGAAGCCATGCTCGCTTTCCATTCATTCATTGTGTATTGTTTACCATCACCACTCAATTGTTTGTATATGAACAGTCCGTTTGCAGGTATTACTGCTACTCCAGGATGCCCGGGAATGTTATTTGGAGCATCGGTTAGCTGTAGTTCGTCATTAGGATAATTCACATGGTACACCAGCAGACCATGACCATAGGAGTATGAATTGATGCCTTTCTTCTGGATATTCTCCATGATTATATACTCGTGATCATTGTCTCTGTTCATTATCTTAAACGCCTTGCCGCCAAACTCTATAGGCATGATGTTGTTAAAGCTGTAGCCTTCGTCTTTTACCAAATCCGTCACGTCTTCTATCTCAGTCCATCCTAATGCCTCCTGCTCCCAGGCTGTATACAAACATGGTGAAAAGCCGTTGTGGTTATACAATCCATAATCCATGACACTATATGATTCCATGTTTTGATTGTTGACTGAAACATTTGCTTTTGTGTTATAAAGGTCGGGAAGCCCTAAGCAGTGGGAAAACTCGTGAGTGAATACACCGCTGCCGTTGATGTATTCGGGATACGAAGGGTGGAACAACTCCGAACTACAGCAGAATAACGATGCTTTAAGCTGATCGTTGACGGTAACATTCATGAATCCGGACTTTGCCCAGATGGTGTTGGCGCCACCGCCTTGGTTCTGTCCGAATCCTGCAAAAATAATGCACACAAGATCTATAGTTCCATCACCGTTGCAGTCATAGACGTTCAAGTCGCTGACAAGATCCTTGGCCTGATTTATTGCATCCTGACAAAAATCATTGAATCTGTCATCACTACCAGAGCTGCTTGTGCCTCCATAGTAGTCCATATTCTCTGGCAGAGTGATTGGACCTACAAGATCAAATTGAGGAGAAAACTTACCATAGCTGCAGGTCTCGAAATACTTCCTGACACTTGTTGTCTGTATAGTGTTCTTGTTTCCTAAATCTTCAAATTCGTCAGTATTTAAGACCTGATTGAAAGCCTGCACCGGATTGTTTACGGTAAAGGGTAAATCCTTGTATGCAGCCAAGATGGTCAGGATGCGTGGGCTTCCAGTATGTTGCAGGTATTTGCCGTCACGAACAATCAGTGCCCTGTGGGCTGTCTCAATGCCTTTCTCGTAGAAAAGGGCGCGGCGTGTCGCCTGCTTCTTAATAAGAGCTAGCTCCTCATAGTCCCTGTGCCCTGCTTCATGTGCCAAAGTGTTTGTTGCGCTCAACTGTCCCTCCTCGTCAATCTCAGCAATAAAAAAGCCGTGACCATTATTGATTATGATGGTGCCGTCTGTAGTTGCAGTCCAGTGGTGATATTCGTCACCAAACTGCTCTATGGCCAGTAACGATCCGTCAGCCTGCTTCACCGTAAAGCGTCCGCGAAGAGCAGGAGCTGCTTCTGCCTGAATTGACATTATCAACGTCAGGCAGCCAACAGCCATAAACCTCCGAATAATTCTTTTTATCATGGTTCTCATATTCTAATACAATTATATTATTCCCAAATAACATATTCCAATCTGCAAATTTACACTTTTTTACTATACTCTTAAACGGTTTGTTGTGTTTTTTTGTCGCTTATTTGCTTATTAATTATTTATGTATTAGCTTTGCATCATCTATCTTAATAACACGACTATAATATGAAAAAGATTATTTTGACAGCATTGTTGCTGATTGCAGGTCTTGCAGTTAAGGCTCAGGGCCTTGGCGCTTACATTGACGATAATGATGGTGAATGGACAAATGTCAGAAATGCACCTAAAGGGAAGATTGTTGCCAAACTGCCTGCCAAAGAGGGAGTGATGATTACCCTCAACAAGTCGGTAGACGGATGGTGGTGCCTCTACGACAATACTTACTGGACAGGTGACGGAGGCGGAGAATTGACTGGCTCTACAACCGACTACTGGTTGCACTGGTCTGTGGTGGTTGTCGGCACACGTAACTATGGCGGACAGAAACTGACTCTGAGAAAGAGTCCTTCAACCAAGGCAGCAGCGGTGTATTCTTTCACCGAGGAAAAACAGCTCCACCCGATTGACATGAAAGGAGACTGGGTGAAAGTGCGTACTGCTGACAAGAAATACACTGGTTGGATCGAACGCGAATGGCTTTGCGGCAACTCTCTGACAAATTGCTGCTGACGTTATAGTACTGGATACAAAAAAATCCCGACAGATGAAAGATTTCATTGTCGGGATTTTGCTTTTAGAAGTGGTACCACCAGGATTCGAACCGGGGACACACGGATTTTCAGTCCGATGCTCTACCAACTGAGCTATGGCACCTTTTCTAACAAAAAAATGTTTGCAAAGAGGTCTTGTTCCTCGTTTGCGGATGCAAAGGTAGGTGTTTTTTGCCAATCTGCAAAATTTTTGTTGAAAAAAATTGCCAATACAGTGAATTTACGTAACTTTGCAGTCGGTTTTGAATTAAGAGCCATCGGAAAGTAGCGCAGTTGGTAGCGCACTACGTTCGGGACGTAGGGGTCGGGCGTTCGAGTCGCCTCTTTCCGACTTTTTCGTTTCTTTACGTCCGTAAAAACACGTAACTTTGCAGAAGTTTTAGGATTATTACATATAATAGAAGGTTTATATGCAGTTTATGCAATTGAAAACCAGGCTTGTACGTATGGGTATGAGCCGAAAGGCTGTTTTGTTATTTTTGCTTTCTTCCTTGGAATTAGCACATGCGCAAAGTAATATGTTTGTGTGCCAGGGTGTTTCTGCTCACACGTTAGACGTACACAGTGTTGGGGATATGTTATTCTTCGATGAAGGTGAACGTTTGAAAATTGGAAACCACATCTATTCCACATCTGACATTGACAGTATCTGCTTCCAATATCCTGGATTTCTTGATCAGAATCCTATGACGGAGTCTTCTACTAATTACCAGAAGAGGGTTGCACTTCTTGATATCTCTGCGTCAAACAATGAGGATGAGGCTGCTCAGCGTAATGTGTATTCTGCTGACTATATGCTAGAACTGGCAGGAGTTCCCTACCTAACGACTTCTTCTCTTAGCGATGCTTTGAACCGCGCAGATATGATTATTATCTCTTCCGAAGTCAAGAAGTCTTCTTTCTCTCTTGCACAGATTGATTCGCTGAAGAAGTGGGTGGAAGACGGAGGCGTTCTCGTTAGTCCTGCCCCATCGGTAGTCGGTACAAGTAATGGCGTTTCAGAAGCACTAAGCCAGTTATATGGTCTTAATGTCATTCTCAAGAATAAGAGCCGCTACCAGCTGATATGGGATGAAAGGCACTATAATGATAAGGAACTGGAATATATAGACGAGCCTGAAGAACGTACCATCTCGCTGGGCCGTGGAAAAAAGTTATCGGGTGAAAGCATAAAGACTTTTGCCCTGACAACTGCCAGTGATGATGTTGATATTCTCGCACGCTTTGACTCGGGTGAGAATGCCGTCACACGTTATCCTCTCGGCAAGGGCTGTGTCTATACTTTCGGACTGCTTTGGCGTGACATCGTCCAACGTTCACAACTCAATAAAGACTTTGAGGCACAGCGTTTGAGTTCAAATGCTTTTGAGCCTTCTGCCGACGTGGTAGCTTTCTTTCTGCGTTCAACCTATGCCAAGAAACAAAGTCTGGTGGTGTGGAAATTCACCATTCCTGACGGATACGAATCGCTTCTCATCCCCACTCACGACTGCGACTCACGTACTGCATACGATAATATGTTCTATATGTCGCAATATGAGAAGGAACAGGGTTTAAGAGCACACTATTTTCTGACAACTCATTATTTCCGCGACCCTAACTACATGTCTGCTTTCTTTGACAATAATGGCATACTGCATTCAAAAGAGTTGCTGAAAGATGGACATACCATAGGAAGTCATAGCATTAGTCACTTCCCTGATTTCAGTATTACTGACCGCTTTCCAATTAAGGAAGTGACCTATGAGGAATATGCCAAGACTGCACACCATGTAGTAGACAGTACTTCGACTGGTACTACAACTGGTGGAAGCACGTGGGCTGAAGTGGTGATGTCGAAACAAATCATCGAGGAAGACCTCAACAATCATGTTCGCTCGTTCCGCACAGGCCATCTCTGTATGAATAAGAACATCCCTCTTGCAGAGCAGATGGGTGAATATAGTTTCGCGTCATGTTATTCGGCATGTGAAGTGCTCAGTGAATTCCCGTTCCGTGAACGGCTCGACAATGACTGGTCGGGCGAGTTCAATGGGGTGCTGGAGATGCCACTTCATATTTCGGATGTTTTCCATAAAGATCCTATTAATAAGAATAACTGGATGGAGAAACCGGCTGTCTGGAAAGAGGTTGCGGAAAAACTCCACGGCAATTACGCTCCGTCAATTCTGCTGATTCACCCCAATGCGGAGTGGAAGATGGAGGTTGAACGTGAATTTGTAGATATGCTTGACCTCAGTCGTGTAGGACTCTATAACTTTGAAGACTATGGCGATTTCTGGAACAGCAGGCGTGATATTGACTTCGACTATGCCTATGATGCTGATAACAGAACCGTAAACATACGCATTCTGGGAAATGTCAGCAAGGAAACATTGTCACACCAGTCTTTCGCTATCGATTTGCCGGATAGCAATACAAAACTGCAACGCATCCAGTTCACTAATAGTAAGGGGGAGTGTATCGGTCATGGCATATACCGCCATATCACTGACAAGAGAATACTCGTAACACTCTGATGTTGCGAGTGCAAAAAAGACTTTTATTTTACTTCTTCAAAATCCACATACTGGCCTTCATCGGCTGTGAAAATCTTGGATCTTGATTCCTCGGAAGATGTCTTTGAAGAAGACTGCTGAGTGCGTTTGCCACTCTGAGTCTGCCCTGCAGCCTGAGCAGCCTGATTGTTCATCTGCTCCTGCATCTTCTTAATCATGTGCCGACCTAACGCACGGAGTATGTAGGGCGAAAGCACATATATTAAATAGAAGAATAATATAATAAAGACTAATAATTCCATAAAGGGGAGAGATAGGGGTTAGAAGGCATCACTGCCGGATTATTTCATCACCTGTGGGAAACGTGATAAAACCAAATTAATCAAAATGTACAATCCTATGTTGCCTGCAAGGGCGCGGCACATATACTGCCATGTGCATCCTGCGGGTGCCAGAATTGCAGAAACTACTATTAGCAGAACGCTAACAGCAAGGAATATGTACTTGATGCGATTGCCTGTGTCTGCCCAGGAATAGGATTTGAACTTCATGGCAAACATTGGAATTTCGCATACAAGCAGGAAGCAGAACATCAGTGTGAACGCCAAAAGGAACGGGGCGTTGAAATGTGGCGAACGCAGATAGTCCGCACTGCTGCTTATGAGTGCTCCCCAGAAGATAGCGCATGCAGGGGTTGGTAAGCCTATGAAACCTGTATGCTGACGTTCATCGATATTGAATTTTGCCAGACGCATTGCAGAGAATGCGGCAAGCAGGAATGCCGTGTAGGGGAGATATACAAACCAGAAATGGCTGTAAATCAATTCAGGGTAGCGTACCTGTGTGAACATCGTGAAAATCATCATCGACGGAGCAACACCGAATGTCACTACGTCAGCAAGAGAATCAAGCTGGATGCCTAATGGTCCGCTTACGCCCAGAAGGCGTGCTACGAAGCCGTCGAAGAAATCAAATACAGCACCGATAAGGATAAACACAAACGCTGCCTGAAGCAAAGGCATTTGCGGATGTGACAATTGCATGGCAGCCATTGCTGTGGCAATACAGCCGCAGATAAGGTTGCCGCAAGTAAGCATATTGGGAATATGACGTCTTAAACTCATGGAAGTCGTGCAATTATAGTTTCGTCACCAGTAGTACGCTGACCGAGCTTTACGCATACTTCAGTGCCAAGTGGCAAATAAACATCTACACGTGAACCGAATTTGATGAAACCAAGGTGATCGTCGATGAAACATTCCTGTCCTTCTTCCGCATAAGTGACAATGCGGCGTGCCATTGCACCTGCCACCTGACGTGTCAGCACGCGGTGACCATGTGGTGTGTCGATGACAATCGAAGAACGCTCGTTCTCGGTACTTGCCTTAGGCAGCCATGCTTTCATGAAGTTACCGTCTTCGTGCTTCACCTGTACGATTGTGCCCTCACAAGGAATCCAGTTGGCATGAACATTGGTCAGGCTCATGAAAATGGAAATCATCAAACGGCGGTCGTGGAAATACTCCTGCTCGTCAACTTCTTCAATAACGACTACTTTGCCGTCGGCAGGAGCAACTACGGTTTTTGTCGTCGGACCCTGGAACATGCGGATAGGACAACGGAAGAAGTTGAGCAGAATGGCATAGATAATAGCAAATATACCTATAACCGTATAAGAGATTGGGTTATAGCCAACAAACCACAACATGCCGCCTGTAATCAATGCAAGCAACAGTCCGCACAAAATCAACATGTGCACACCTTCGTGGTGAATCCTTATCTTGTTTCTGCGTTTATTGTGAATCAGTGGTTTTTCTTTGCTCATAGCTGCATCCTGCTGTATAATTAGTGCAAAGTTAGCAAAAACCTCAAAACGCACCAAAAAAAACTGTACTTTATTCCATTTTTGGTGGATTCAAGTAAATTTTTGAAATAATATCAGCAATTTTTTTGAAATATCGCTGAAAACACCTACCTTTGCATTCGCTTTTCGGAAAAATGTACACCGGAACAGCTGAGAATGGTGTTTGGACCATGGTGTAATTGGCAACACAACA
>DEFM01000034.1:0-3211 GCA_002350855.1 Prevotellaceae bacterium UBA2852 | reverse complement strand
TAGCTCAGTTGGTTAGAGCAACAGACTCATAATCTGGAGGTCCCAGGTTCAAGCCCTGGCTGGTCCACAAAAAAGCACTTACGATAATATCGCAAGTGCTCTTTTTTGTTTTAAATCGTCGCTTAAGTTTTGTTGGAAAAACACCACGGAGTTTTTTATTCTAAACCAAAGATATTTTAAAAAAACACTGTTTTTTTTTCTTTGTTGCTCAATGCTTGGGAGTTACTCTAATATTACTTGATATTCAGGATAATACGTTTGTATGCTTTGAGGAATAGGAAGCCTTGTTCGGTGATTTCGCAAATGAGGTGGAGCGATTGTCCTGAAGCGTTTGATGGTATTTGGATGGTAGTGACGGAACTGTCTGGATAGTCGATGATTACTTCTCCTGTGCCAATCTCTGGCTGCTGCCACCAAAGAAAATCAAGAACTTGGTCTTCTGGGTCGTAAGAGGCAGATGCGTCAAGACGAATGGTTTCACCTGCTTTGACATTGAGATGAAGAGGTTTGGTTCCTTTATGATTGTTGACTATGATGACCGGGTTGTGATTTCCCTTGCCATCGTTTGCCCACTGCATACGTGAGATAAAATTAAACAGCTCGTCTTTGTAGAATCGTTGCTTGTAACCTATGCTTATGCTGCGAGTAGGTTCCTGCCAACTGGTCCACGCCGTAGTAATGGAGTCAGGGCATATACCATATTGGTGATAGCCTGCCCAACCTGCCTGTGAAGGGTCTTCCGGGTCGTTAAGGCCGTTGGGAATAATATAGAGAAAACTTGGTGTGTCACCTTCTACGCCCCATTTGTAGTTAGGATATTCCTTTCCTAAAGCACCATTGACCTGAATGTAGTTCTTGTGCCAGTTCCAATTGCGCTTGCCCAGTTCACACTGCTCCTGCCACGTGCCTTCATCCCAGATAAACTGCAAGTCATCCTTAAACTCCTGGCGCAGCCACATGTGTGAGCTGTAGGCACGGTTCATACGCATGCTGTACTGCATATCCTGATCTGTGATTGTATATAGTCGGAACTTGCGTACGAATCGCTTAAGCTCATCAGCCGAACGGGTTTGCTTAACTCGCCAAATCGCTTGCGCCAAAGTGTTTGCGCCTCCCCATGCTGCTACATAGATTGGACGTGGATCGTCTTCGTCAGCCAGACGTATCAACAAATCGCTGCCAGGTGAGTCGTTGTTCTCTCCTATAGACTTGATTCCGCCTCGCTGACTACCCATCACTGCACGACTTCTGAGATATGCTGCACTTGGCCAGTAGCCTATGTGCTGTTGCCCGCTTTCTTCGTCGATGGACAGGAAAGAGTTCTGCGAGGAACGCTTCATGAGGTTCTTAACATCCTTCTCGTAGGCGTTTATCACACGATGCAGGTAGTCTGCCCACTTGGCAGGGTAGGGGTCGCAGTTCCAACCGACAGAAGTTATAAGAGCTTCAATCTCGAACATATCTGCATAAACCATGAGGTGAACCATTGATTCCATGTCGTCTGGCTCAACATCGGCTGGAGCAATGTCAGTACATACAACCAGTCGTGGCTTAAGCTCTGCGTCCTGTGCATTTGTCTTGATTGCAATGCCTGACAGCAGGAACAACGCAGTCAATGTTTTTCTAATTATATTCATTCTAAATCAGAACGTAGCGGTTTTATTTCAACCGATGGTAAAGGGGACGGAATTTTGGGTAAATGGAACATCCCTCACCAAGTGAGTCAAGAAACTTCTTGCCTTGCGACTGACTCAGTTCTTTATCGTCGAGTGCATAGGTATGAACCATTTCATCTTTGTCGAAATCCCATTCCTGATGATCATCAAACTCGTGGATAGGCTTGCTGTCTTTCAGTACTGTGTAATGTGTTTCGAAGCAACCGGTGCCGCAACTGCCTGCCGTACCTACGGCATTACGACGGAAGGCAAGGCTGATCTTGTAGTATGTGCAGGCAATCATGTTGATTTTGCCTTCAGTCATGGAGAAGATTGCCTGTGTGTCTTCGCTTTCGTCGGCAAGCCAGAGTTCGGGTTCTTCATCTCCGTCAAAGTCGTAGAGCATGTAGTTGGTGAAGATTACCTCTTCGTTATACATATTATAGTATTCACGTGAGAAAGCATTCTTTTTCTCAAACTTCACTTTGCTGAACTGCAGGTTCATGCCGTCCCATTCGTACACGTGCTGAATGTATGTGTACCAGTTCGTGAAGTATTCCTGCACAACGAGGTCCTCGCCTGAACATGGCAGCTGATAGGTGAGGGCAAGTCCGATCGGACCTTTCGGATGGTCATACGAAGGTTTGAAGCGTGTGACTTCGTTCTGTTCAGGAGTGAGGGTCTTCTTTGCAGGATCGTAGTCGTAGAAAAGGATTATCTGGTGAACGGCCATTCCTCTCAGTCGCTGGAACATATATGCGAAGAGGCTGTGTCCGTTTGTGCGTTTCCAGACACGAGCGGAAAACGATTCGCCGTCGTCACCGAGTTCGTAGGCTGCTACATAGCCGTTGTCTTTGTCAACATTGGTGTTGTATTCGTCACCTTCTTCGTTGTGAACTGGATTCTTCAGCAGAAAAGTCGCAGGTTGTGTGTTCCAAACTTTGTTGAACGCTGTAACCAGTGTGAGGATCTTGTCGTTCTTCACACCTGTAATTGTTTTCTTTGTCCAACCCTCACGAATCTGATCGATGTCGGTAAACTCCTGTGCAACTGCCGCAGAGCAGATGCAACAGATTGCAAGAATAGATAAAATCTTTTTCATGTAGACGTGTTATTTTGTTATTACTATGCAAAAGTAGGAATTTTATTTCAAATTATAAATTAATAATTATAAATTAATGGGTGAAGTTGGGATGGGGATTTTTGAAGTTAAGAAGTTATGAAGTTAGAGAAGTTAAGACGAATGAATATATTATAAGTTAATGGGTGAAGTTGGGGTGGGGATTTTTGAAGTTAAGAAGTTATGAAGTTATGAAGTTAGAGAAGTTAAGACGAATGATAATTATATTTTAAGTTAATGTGTGAAGTTGGGATGGGAATTTTTAGAGTATATTTGTTTGGGGATTAAATCATAAAATCAGCCCCCTAATAATCAGATTGTTACGTTTAAAATGTGCGTTAATTAGAGAAATAATTCCAAGAATCTTACCCAATTCAAAAAATAGTTGTATCTTTGCACCGTGAAACTGCGCGAAGGTGGGCTACACTTCAGCAAA
>DEFM01000038.1 GCA_002350855.1 Prevotellaceae bacterium UBA2852 | reverse complement strand
CACACAGATTCTCACAGATTTACTCAGATTTACGATAGTTCAAAGTTCAAGGTTCAAAGTTCAAGGTTCAAGCCCCCTCCGACTCCCCCGAGGGGGAGGGCTTTGTCACACAGATCTCACAGAACTCACGGATTTTGTTTCTCCTGTAGTAAAAGTCCTTAAAGGACTTTAGATCTGTGTCATCTGTGTTATCTGTGTGAACTTTTAAAACAAATTGTGAGAAATGGCCAAAAATATTCATAAAATCTTTTTTTTGTAATTTTGGATAATTGGTGAGAATTAGTGTTAACTTTTAAAACTATAACAACTTATTGGTCAAAGACCGATTCTGATCTGTGAGTTCCGTGCTATCTGTGTGAACAAAAGGCAATTAATTTGGAGAATTCAAATGTTTGATGTATCTTTGTGACATGAAATACCCGATTGGCATACAGAATTTTGAGAAGATCCGCAAAGATGGTTATGTCTATGTGGACAAAACGGACTTTGTATGGAAACTCGTCAATGAGGGAAGCTATTACTTTCTCTCTCGTCCGCGTAGGTTTGGTAAGTCGTTGCTGCTCTCTACCTTGGAAGCTTACTTCCAGGGGAAGCGTGAGCTGTTCGAGGACCTGGCTATCGCAGGGAAGGAGAAGGAATGGAAACAATATCCTATTCTGCACCTGGACCTGAACAGCAGGGATTATAAAGATGAGAGCTCGCTGGAGGCTGAACTGAACAGACACCTCGATAAGTGGGAAAAACAATATGGCGACGAATATCGTGACCGGGCGGCGGAGGAACGTTTCATTCATGTGATAGAGAATGCTTTCGAGCAGACCGGAGAGCGCGTGGTCATCTTGGTGGATGAGTATGACAAGCCTTTGCTTCAAACCATCAACCAGGCGGAGTTGCAGGATGCTTACCGAAACAAACTGAAGGCTTTCTATAGTGTTTTGAAGACTAAGGATGCCATGATCCGCTTTGCCTTCCTCACGGGTGTGACGAAGTTCGGGAAAGTGAGCGTGTTCAGCGACTTGAATAACCTGATAGACATCTCTATGTTGCCGCAGTTCACCACGATTTGTGGTATTACTGAAGAGGAACTGCATCGGAACTTCGATGAAAGTGTGGCCCTGCTGGCACATGCCAACGGCATGAGTGTATCTGACTGCTACGAAAGGCTGAAGGAGGATTTCGACGGCTATCATTTTGATGTCGGTGCACCAGGGATGTACAACCCATTCAGCCTGCTCAACACATTGTGCTTCTCTGTGTTCCGCGACTACTGGTTTGAGACTGGCACCCCGTCGTTTCTGGTGGAGCAGCTGCAGAAGACGGACTATCCGCTGGACATGATGACGGAGGAGCAGCTGTCGGCTGACTCGCTGAATAGCATCGACACTATTGACGAGAACCCGCTGCCGCTGCTCTACCAGAGTGGCTACCTGACGATACAGGGTTATGACAAGGAGTTTAAGGCTTACCAGCTGGGGTTCCCCAACCGTGAGGTGCGCGAGGGATTCATCAAATACCTGGTGCCTTACTACACGCCACGGAACAGGGGGAAGAGCCAGTTTAATATTGCACTGTTTGTTAGAGAGGTGCGTTCTGGTAATGCCGATGGTTTCATGCACCGTCTGGAGTCGCTGTTTGCCAATGGTGACTATCAGGTGATGGGTGACAGGGAGCTGTATTTCCAGAATGTGATGTATGTGGTGTTCATGATGCTGGGCTTCTATGTGGAGGTGGAGCGTCATACCACCGACGGCCGTATGGATGTGCTCATGCAGACGAAGGATTTCATCTATATCTTCGAGTTGAAGATTGACCAGAGTGCGGATGTGGCCCTGCGGCAGATTAAGGAGCGCGGCTATGCCTTGCCTTTCGCTAACGACCCGCGAAGACTCTTTAAGATTGGTGTCAACTTCTCGACAGACGCCAAGCGCATCGATGACTGGAAGATTGAGGATTGAGTGCTGCCTACAGAAGGCAGCGGAGCTGCAGGTTCAAAGTTCAAGGTTCAAGGTTCAAATGCGCTGAAGCGCGTGCAAGGTTCAAAGTTGCACACAGATTCTCACAGATTTACAAAGACATATTAAATACATACTTCGTAGAAATCCATGAGTTGCCGCTAACGCGGGAAATCCGGGAAACAATCTTTGGCTTATATATGTTGTTTGAGTTGTTTAAGTTGTTTTTATATTAAACACAAATTGTGAGAAATGGCCAAAAATTATTCATTAATTCATTTTTGATAATTTGTGCGTAATTAGCGGGAATTAGTGTTAACTATTAAACCGATTTACGATAGTTCCAAGTTCCAGGTTATGTCCATCCTGGCCATGATTTTCGTCGCGACTCGGCCAAATTGATGCAAGCATCCTTGGCGCTCGCTGCTCCGAAAATTCCAAGTTCAAGAACGGCCAATGGCCGTTGTATGTTGTTTGAGTTGTTTTCATAAATAATCATATAGTTTTTACGACAACAAGAACAACTACAACAACTTATCGGTCAACGACCGATTTAGATCTGTGCTACTTAGAGAAATAAAATTATTCTTATTATTCTTATTTCTTTCTTAACGACAATAGTTATTTCTCCATATTTCTTTGAAACTTGAGTATTTATGCTACTGACTGTCTTTACTACTGCGTATAACCGGCCGAAGGAACTGAGGAGGTTGTATGGCTCGCTGGTGAGGCAGAGGTGCCGGGATTTCGTGTGGCTGATAGTGGATGACAGCACGGATGAACGGGTACGGCAGGTGGTGGAGGAACTGAAAGATGAAGGTATCATCAATATTGACTATCACCGGCAGGAGCATCGGGGAAAACACTGGGCACAGCGACTGGGATTCTCGCTCGTGAAAACACCATACGTGGTGGATATCGATGATGATGACGAGCTGACGGATGACTGCGTGGAGGTGCTGCTCAGGGAATGGAAAAGAATAGAGGAGGAGGGACGGACGGATATCGGAATGGTATGCGGGCTGTCGATGAATGCGAAAGGTGAGATAATGTGTTATCATGATGACCGTGACTATATCGATACGGACTACATCGAGATGGAGTGGACATGGCATCATCCCAGCGAGAATCTGTTGTCGAGAAGAACGGAAACGATTGAGAAAGCCCATGTCTTCTGTGATGACGGGAAATGGCTGTATGACCAGGTGTCGCTGGTCAGAGAGTCGGTATTGTGGAACCGCATCGCCAAGAAGTATCGTTCCAGATACTTGAATCATCCCATGAGGGTGTATCATGAGGAGGGTGAGGAAAGGCTGAGCCGACCTGCTTTCAACCGGCCGACTTGCATTAACTATGTCTTCTCTAATTATGTGATGGTGAATGAGTTGCGTGGGCATTGGACGGAGAATATACATGACTTAGTGAAATACTTGGCGGAATATATGGCATGCGGCATGGCTCTCAAAATCTCTTTTCGTCAACTGATACGTACCATTGAAGGATGGGGACCGAAGGCTATTTGTGTGATGCTATCACCTGCTGCGTGGCTTGTCGGTGCGTATTTTAGAAAAGACACAGATCTGAATCGGTCTTTGACCGATAAGTTATTATAGTTGTTCCAGTTGTCGTTAATACAATCATCTGTTGAGATTAAAAACAACTAAAACAGCAAAAACAACATACAACGGCCATGGCCGTTGTAGCTATAATAGTTCACACAGATCGCACAGATGACACAGATCTAAAGTCCTTTAAGGACTTTTACTACAGGAGAAACAAAATCCGTGAGTTCTGTGAGATCTGTGTGCAACTTTGAATCTTGCACGCGCTTCAGCGCATTTGAACCTTGAACCTTGAACTTTGAACCTGCAGCTCCGCTGCCTTCTGTGGGAAAACTTGAACCTTAAGCTTTAGGAACAACGAGGATTGGAATTATGTGGAAAAGCTGGTGGCATAGGTGGGTGGCTCCCCATTGGAGAATTGGCTTCTTGCAGAACACCTTGGAGGAGGTGATTGCTGGAGCTGAACCAGAGATCAAATGGATGCGTGCCAAACATCAGGATGGGTGGTTTGCTGATCCTTTTGTGTTGAAAGTGACAGATACATCTATCTCATTGCTTGCCGAGGAGTTTAGATATAAAACGGGAAAGGGGCGGATTGTCAGACTGGATATTGACAGGGAGACGCTTACACTGGAGAAGGTGACACCTCTCATTGACGGCTGTCATCTGAGTTTCCCGTTTATCATCAGTACTTTGCCCACAGAAGGCAGTGAAGCTGCAGGTTCAAGGTTCAAGGTTCAAGGTTCAAAGCCTAGCGGACTGAGTATGTTGCCCACAGATTTTCACTCAAGCCGGCAGGCAATAATTTTCAATCCTCAATTTTCAATTGCCTTTGGCGATGATTGTCACGACTCGGTCAATCAAGCAAGCTTGTTGACGCTCGCTGCTCCAATCATTCTCAATTCTCACGAGGTGATGGTGTTTCCGGAGACGGGAAAGGAAGGACGATGGGGTTGCTATCGGCTGAATGTTGACACGAATGAGTGTGTGCTGGAGCGTGTGATGTGTGACAAGCCGTTGGTGGATGCCGTGATATATGAGGATCATGTGTTTGCTACATCTTTTCCTGATCCGAATGGGAAGAGCCTGGGTGTATATGAGCTGAGTGAGGATGGTTGTCTGCTGGAGCGGACTGTGACGTTTGAAGAGAATGTGTCTCATAATGCGGGCGCATTCTTTAAAATAGGTGAGAAGGTGTACCGGCCTGCACAGGAATGTAACGAGTGGTATGGGCATGCACTGAGCATACAGGAGTATCATCAGGGTACATTCCATGAGGTTCGCCGCATTCCCGGTCTGCATACCCTAAATGTGTTTCAAGGAGTGACCGTCGTTGACCAAAAGATGTTTCCGCGACAGTGGATCTATCGGTTGATAGGGAAGAGTGACCTGTAGATCTTGGCGGCAAGCCGCCGGTTTGGCCCACAGAAGGCAGCAGAGCTGCAGTTCCAGGTTCAAAGTTCAAGGTTCAAAGCCTAACGGACTGAGTATGTTGCCCACAGAGGCGGCGAAGCCGCC
>DEFM01000001.1:607-71761 GCA_002350855.1 Prevotellaceae bacterium UBA2852 | reverse complement strand
ATGGGACACGGACCACTGTAAACTTAAATACAACAAAGGCGCTGCTATGATTAGCAACGCCTTTGTTACTTTTGCTGCAATTGGTAAAGGTAGGCCTTGGTTTGTGTAGGCTTCAAACCTATTAAGGCTGCCAACTCAGCTGTCCGACAGTATCCTTTTTCTTTAAGACAAGCCAAAATTATCGTCGGCTTATCGTCGGTCAGCACACGCATTGAATGTCAATGCCAAGATGGTCAAGGCCATCAGTGCCGAGATTTTTTTCATTGTGGTTTATGAGTTTATATTTACTAATTCTTTCTCGAGTTGTTCGAGGCTTTTGCCTTTGGTTTCGGGGCAGCGGCGGCGGAAGTAGATGAATCCGCCAAGGCAGATGAGGGCGTAGAGCCAGAACTGTCCGCTTGCTCCCAGCCATGAGTGGATGATGGGGAAAAGGAATGTGAAGGTGCTGCTGCCTACCCACAGGGCGAAGGTGCAGGTCGCCATTGCCACACCACGGATGTGGTTGGGGAATATCTCTGAGAGGAGTACCCAGGTGATGGGTGCGAGCGACATGGCGTAGCAGGCTATGGCTGACAGGACGAGTGCCACTATCACGGCTCCAGGGAGTGCGAAATGGTAGCAGAAACCGAGAACGAGGTAGATGCATGCCAGTCCGCAGGAACCGATGAGCATGAGCGAACGGCGTCCGAGTCGGTCGACGCTGAAGATGGCAACGAAGGTGAAGACGACATTGACTATGCCTGTGAGCACGATATTGAAGAACATGTTGTTGACATCGAAGCCAGCCGACTTGAACACTTCCTCTGCATAGTTGAAAATGCCGTTGGTGCCGCACCACTGCTGGAAGACTGCGATGAAGAGTCCCAGGAGCAGCACTTTGGAGTAACGGTGGGAGAAGAGTTCTTTCAATCCGTAGTGACGATGCTTGGATTCTGTCTTCAGACTCTTTTCGATAATGCTTATTTCCTCTTTTGCATACTCAAGACCGCCCACGAGCCGCAGGTTCTGCTCTGCCTGATACTTCATGCCTTTCATCATCTGCCAACGGGGACTCTCAGGAATCACAGACGAGAGAACAAGGAAGAGAGCTGCCGGAACGGTCTCTGCCCAGAACATCCAGCGCCAGCCCATCTGTCCGTTCCACGAAGCGAGTATATCGGCATTGGTGAAGTCATGCGGCACTTCCTCTGCCAGCAGGAAATTGACGAACTGAGCGGCAAGTATTCCGAGCACGATGGTCATCTGATTGAGTGTGACGAGTTTGCCACGCATCCGGGTTGGTGCAATCTCGGCAATGTACATAGGTGAGAGGGCTGAAGCGACACCTATGCCTATGCCGCCCACAAAACGAGCGACATTGAACATCCAGAAATCGTTGAACAGTCCGGTGGCAATGGCAGAGACTGTGAACAGCACGGCAGAAAGAGTCAGCAGGCGTTTGCGTCCGTACTTGTCGGCCATAGCTCCAGCCGTCATTGCTCCGAAGAGGCATCCTATCAAAGCCGTGGTCATGGCAAGTCCCGACATCACAGCATCGTCGGTTATGCCGAAATAGACTTCATAGAATGGTTTTGCACCGCCAATCACCACCCAGTCATAGCCGAAGAGGAGTCCTCCCATCGCGCTGACTATGCAAATAAAAAATATAAATCCTTTGTTCATATTAAAAAGACACACCCCTTACCCATCACGTAATGGAGGGGAAGACCCCCTCCCAACCTCCCCCGTAATGGGGAGGAGTAGTTACCTAATTAGGAGTTAAGAAGTTATGAAGTTAAGAAGTTAAGACGATTGACAACTTTCAATTATGACTTATGACTTATCAATTATGAATTAAAAAAATTGTTATGTGCAAAGGTATATAAATTGTTGTAATAATTCACCATAAATCACCATAAATGACTAACTTTGCCACAGAAACTATCATTATATCTATCAAAACAATGGTAAAAGCATGGAAAGAGACGGTGGTTATTCCCACATACGAGGTGGGAGCACCGGAAAAGAATCCAATTTTTCTTGAGAAAAGAGTGTATCAGGGTTCCAGTGGAGTGGTCTATCCCTATCAGGTGATAGAAAGCATGGCCGACGAGAAGGTCGATAAGGAATGGCAGGCTGTTTATCTGGAAAACGAATATATCAAGGTGATGATTCTCCCGGAACTGGGAGGACGAGTGCAGATGGCCTACGACAAGGTGAAGCAGCGCCATTTCGTCTACTACAACCATGTAATCAAACCTGCCCTCGTAGGTTTGCTCGGTCCGTGGATCAGCGGAGGTATTGAATTCAACTGGCCTCAGCACCACCGTCCGTCTACCTACATGACTGTGGACAGCACTATTGAGGAGAATGAGGACGGCAGCGTGACTGTATGGGTGAACGAGATGGAAAGGATGTTCCACCAGAAGGGAATGGCGGGATTTACGCTGCGTCCAGGCTGTGCCTATCTGGAAATCAAAGGGCGTGTGTCGAACCGCACCAATCTGCCTCAGACTTTCCTGTGGTGGGCAAACCCCGCAGTTGAGGTGAACGACGCATACCAGAGTGTGTTTCCACCCGATGTAAATGCAGTGTTTGACCACGGTAAGCGTGCCGTTTCGTCTTTCCCTATTGCCACAGGCACATACTACAAGATGGACTACTCGGCTGGAGTGGACATCTCGAACTACAAGAACATCAAAGTGCCGACCAGCTACATGGCGGTAAACTCCAAATACAACTTCGAAGGCGGCTACGAGAACGACACCCACGGAGGTATGCTCCACGTGGCAAGCCATCATCTCAGTCCTGGCAAGAAGCAATGGACATGGGGCAACGGCGACTTCGGACGCGCATGGGACAGAAATCTGACTGATGAAGCTGATGATTCTTCACTCTTAACTCTTAACTCTTCACTTAATAAAGGTTTCCGCCCCTACATCGAACTGATGGCTGGAGTGTACACGGAGAACCAGCCTGACTTCACATGGCTCATGCCTTACGAGGAAAAGCAGTTTACCCAGTACTTCATGCCTTACCGCGAACTGGGTGTGGTGAAACAGGCTTCGAAGGACTTTTTCCTGAACATAGAAAGCGCAGCCGGCAAGGGTGTCCGCTTCATGGTTCAAGCCACCTCGAAGAAAGAAGTGCGGATTGTGCTTCGCAACCGAAACGGTGAAATATATTATAATAATGTGCTGACATTGTCGCCGGAGAATATCCTTGACGAGACTGTCGATGTGAAAGGAGCGGCTCTGAGCGACCTGATTCTGACAGTCGGCAATCTGACTTGGGAAGCCGAACCCGACGACATCCGTCCTATCCCCGACCCTGCCGAAGCAGCTCTGCCCCCTGAGGACACAAAGACCGTTGACCAGCTCTATCTGACCGGTCTGCACCTGGAACAGTACCGACACGCCACATGGTCGGCCCTCGACTACTACGAAGAAGCTCTACGAAGAGATCCACGCGACTACCGCTGCAACAGCCAGATGGGTCTGTGGTATCTGCGCCGCGGACGTTTCGACAAAGCAGAGACATATCTCCGCACAGCGGTAAAGGTGCTGCAGAAACGCAATCCGAACCCCTACGACGGCGAGCCTCTCTTCTACCTCGCACTTTGTCTGAAACTGCAAGGAAAGAATGAAGAGGCTTACAACTGGTTCTGGAAATCGACGTGGAACAAAGCCTGGGCTGATGCTGGCTATTATGAAGCTGCTTGTATCAGTATGGCTGAGCAACGCTACGAAGACGCTCTCGACGAAGTGGAACGATGTCTCATCAGCAACACCCACAACCACAAGGCTCGTGCCCTGAAGGCTGCCGTGCTTCGCAAATTGGGACGCAAGGAAGAGGCTCTCGTATGGATAAAGTCGTCATACGAAATTGATGCGTTCAACTATGGTTGCATGATGGAAGAGCACCTATTGACCGACAGCGACGAACCGCTGCAGCGCATCCACAGCCTGATGCACGGCAATATATACAACTACCACGAGCTGGCTCTGGACTATGCCCAAGCTGGATTGTGGGACGAGGCGGCAATGTGTCTGAAGGATGTTCCTGCAAAACATCCGCTGACGGCATATTACTTAGGATGGTTTGCCGCAATGGAGAGCGACACAGACGAAGCTACCCTGTGGTTCAAGAAAGCAGAGACGATGGATTCAAACGGCTGTCTGCCAAACCGTCTGGAGGATGTGATTGCCCTGAACTGCGCCAAGGCTTTGAATCCTCAAGGTGCGCGTGCTCCCTACTATCTGGGTTGCCTCTACTACGACAAACGGCAGTATGACGTGGCTATGGAGAACTGGGAAATGGCTGCCAAGCTCGACCCGCAATATCCAACCGTATGGCGCAACCTCGCCCTGGGTCTGTTTAACAAGCGCAAAGAGTCGGCAAAGGCTTTGGAATACATGGAACGTGCCTTTGCCCTGGACGAGAGTGACAGCCGTATCTTTATGGAACTGGATCAGCTGCGTAAACGTCTGAAGCAATCGCCAGAAGAACGATTCTCATATTTCGAGGAGTATCCGCAGCTGGTAGCCCAGCGTGACGATCTTATACTGGAACGTGCAACTCTGCTCAACAGCCTCGGACGACACGAAGAAGCCAAAGAACTTATCGACAGCCACATATTCCATCCTTGGGAAGGCGGTGAAGGAAAGGTCAGCGGACAATACCAGCTCTGCCGTCTGGAAATGGCCAAGAAACTCATAGAAAAAGATCCAGACCAGGCTATCACCCTGTTGGAGGAATGTCTGTATTTTCCGCATAATCTGGGAGAGGGCAAACTCTACGGAGCGCAGGACAACGATTTCTACTATTATCTTGGCAAGGCATACGAGAAGAAGGGCGACATGGAAAAGGCAAAGGAGATGTGGACTCTCGGCACAGCAGGTCCTACCGAACCAGCCGCAGCGATGTACTACAACGATGCAAAGCCTGAGAAAATCTACTTCGCAGCTCTGTGTTACCGCGCCCTGGGGCAGGAAGACAAAGCCAGAGGTCTGTTCTACAAACTCATCAACTACGGCAAGAACCACCTCTTCGATACGGTTCGGATGGACTACTTCGCTGTGTCGCTACCCGACCTCCTTATCTGGGAAGGCGACTTGCAGGAAGCGAACGAAATCCACTGCAAAAAGATGATAGAGTTAGGTAAACAAGGTATATAAAAAAAAGGGCTCCCGATTTGGGAACCCTTTTTTTATAAAGATACTCAATCTTTTCCAGACCGTCAGCCACCGATGTACGTTCGCTTTTCGCTTCGGCTTCGTTCCTTGCCTCGCGAGAAGCTACTACCATCCCACGCCGGTTTGGAAAAGATACTCAATCTTTTCCAGACCGTCAGCCACCGAAGTTGTCGAAGCGGATCATGTCGTCTTCTACACCGAGTGAGTGGAGAAGGTCGAGAACTGTCTTCGCCATCATTGGAGGTCCGCAGAGGTAGTATTCACAGTCTTCTGGAGCCTCGTGAGCCTTGAGATAGGTATCACCCATAACAGGAGCAACGAAGCCAGGAGTGTACTTGATACCAGCTGCGTCTGCCTTTGGATCCGGACGGTCGAGAGCAAGGTGGAAGTGGAAGTTGGGGAAGTCCTTCTCCAACTGCAGGAAGTCGTCGAGGAAAGGAATTTCCTCCAGCGCACGTGCACCATAGAAATAGTGCATAGGACGCTTACGGTCTTCATCGCTGACTCCATGACCCTTGAGCATGTGCATGATCTGTGCACGGAGAGGAGCCATACCGGCACCACCGCCGACCCAAATCATCTCGCGTCCGCTGCCATAGACTGGACGGAACTCTCCGTAAGGACCACTCATAGTTACCTTGTCGCCTGGTTTCAGACTGAAGATGTAACTTGAAGCGATACCTGGATTTACATCCATGAAGCCTGGACCCTGATCCTTTGGCTTGAACGGAGGTGTAGCGATACGGACGTTGAGTGTGATGATATCGCCTTCGTCAGGATAGTTGGCCATAGAGTAAGCACGAACTGTGGCTTCAGGGTTGGTACACTTGAGTGGGAAGAGACCGAACTTCTCCCAAGCAGGCAGATAAGTGTCGCCGATGAGAGACTTGTCGAAGTCCTTGTCGTAGTCGATGCAGTCGAACTGCGGAATACGGATCTGAGCGTAAGAACCTGGTTCGAAGTCCATGTGCTCGCCTGGAGGCAGAGCCACTTTGTACTCCTTGATGAAGGTGGCAACGTTCTTGTTTCCAATAACTGTGCACTCCCATTCCTTAACACCCATGACTGATTCAGGCACCTTGATAGAGAGGTCGCCCTTAACCTTGCACTGGCAGCCAAGACGGTAGTGCTCCTTGATTTGCTTACGTGTGAAGTGTCCTTTCTCTGAGTCGAGGATTTCACCGCCACCTTCTACAACCTGGCACTTGCACTGTCCGCAAGAACCTTTACCTCCGCAGGCAGAGCTGAGGTAGATGTTGTTGGCAGCAAGTGTTGCGAGCACACTACTACCCTGCTCTACAGAAAGAGTGTCCTTTCCGTTGATGGTGAGTGTGACGTTTCCACTTGGAGAAAGATATTTCTTTGCTACGAGCAGAATAACTACCACAACGAGTATTACAACCAAGAATACTCCTATGCTAGCTAATATAAATTGTGTCATATTTTCCATTTCTGATTCTCCTTTCATTTAGATTTTAAGACCAGAGAAACACATAAACGCCATTGCCATGAGACCTACGGTGATGAAGGTGATGCCAAGTCCCTGAAGAGGCTTTGGAACGTCACTGTACGCCATTTTCTCACGGATAGCTGCAAGACCTACAATGGCAAGTGTCCAACCGATACCGGAACCGAGAGCATAAGCGATAGAGTCACCGATGCCTCCGATGAACTGAGTTGATTCAGGTTCCATGTTGATGCGCTGCTGCATGAACAGAGATGCACCCATGATGGCACAGTTCACAGCAATAAGCGGAAGGAAAATTCCGAGTGCGGCATAGAGAGACGGAGAGAAGCGTTCTACAACCATCTCTACGAGTTGCACCATACCGGCAATGACTGCGATGAAGAGTATAAATGCAAGGAAGGTGAGGTCTACTCCTGGGAGCAGGGCATCCTCAGCCAGCACTTTTGTCTGAAGCAAATAGTCTACAGGAACTGTGATGAGCAGCACGAATGTAACTGCTATACCAAGTCCGAGAGATGTCTTTACTGTCTTGGATACTGCAAGATAAGAGCACATACCCAAGAAGAAAGCGAAAATCATATTGTCCACAAAAATGGAGCGGACGAACAAACTAAAGAAATGTTCCATAATTGTTTTCTTTTTTAGTATGTGAATTATTTAATATCCTTATTATATGCACGGTGTGCCCAAATTACACAAGCAACCAGGATGAGTGCCATAGCCGGCATTGTCATCATACCGTTGTGCAGATAACCACCGCCATTGTCGAGCAACCATGTATCCGGAATAATCTGGAATCCGAGAAGGGAACCGAAACCGAGGAATTCACGGAAGAAACCGACAATCACAAGAATCAAAGCATAGCCCAGACCGTTGCCTACACCATCGAGGAAAGACTCCCATGGACCGTTCTGCATGGCAAAAGCCTCGAGACGTCCCATCAGAATACAGTTGGTGATGATAAGTCCGACATATACCGAGAGCTGCACACTCACATCATAGACGTAAGCTTTAAGGATGTTGCTGACGATAGTTACGAGAGCAGCAACAACTACAAGCTGAACGATGATACGGATGCGGTTTGGAATTGTCTTGCGGATGAGCGAGATAATCACATTTGAGAAAGCTGTAATAACTGTCACAGAAAGACCCATGACAATTGCAGGCTTAAGCTGAGAAGTAACGGCAAGAGCCGAACAGATGCCAAGAACCTGAACCGCTATTGGATTCTCCAGATTCAGCGGATTGGTGAAAGCCTGGCGATTTTCCTTTGAAAATAACTTACCCATATTCTTTTCCTCCATTACTTTTTATATGTATCCAGAATATCCTGATATGCACCAAGACCTTTCTGAATCATGTCGTTAACACCATTGGAAGTCAGTGTTGCACCAGTCACACCATTTACATAGTTTTCAGGTGACATGTTTCCTTCCTTTCCTTTCTTTACTACGCCGAGGGCGATGCCTTCATTACCGTCAGCATGAAGTTTCTTGCCAATAAAGCTCTCCTGGAACCAGTCCTCAGTGATGCGGGCACCAAGACCTGCAGTTTCACTTTCATGAGAGAAATATGTGCCGAAAACGGTCTCGCAGTCATCATCAAGAGCAATATAGCCCCAGATACCACCCCAGAGACCTGCACCGGTTACAGGAATGACATATTTTGTCGCACCGTCTATATTTGCTACATAGAACGGACGCTTTTCCTTCATTTCCTTGGAAGCAACTTTGAAACCAGCCTGATCCTTAGTTTCAGACTTACCTTCGTCGATCACATCTGTAGAAGCGATGTCGTAAATCATATCCTGCTGGATTGCTTCTGCGAAACGAGCCTGAACATCAGCCTTCTCCACACCGCGGATATTGAGCGATGCGAGAATCTGCTGTTTCTTGTCAATCGCAACGTTTGCATCCTGTGTCGGTTTCAGAGAAGAAGACACAAATGCGAGGAGGAACGCTACGATAATAACTATTACGGAAGCATATACTATTGTATATACGTTTCCATTTGTATTGAATTTTGCCATAGTTCTGTGTCCTCTTTATTTTGCAGCACGCTTAGCACGCTTGTTTATATTAGATTGAACTACAAAGTAGTCGATAAGCGGAGCAAATACGTTCATGAGCAGGATGGCAAGCATCATACCTTCTGGATAACCCGGGTTAAGCACACGGATGATGATTGCAACCACACCGATGAGGAATCCGTAAATCCACTTACCGCACTCAGTACGTGCACTGGTAACAGGATCGGTTGCCATGAATACAGCACCGAAGCAGAAACCGCCGACTGTGATATGCTCATACCACTCGAAGTTGTCAACAATCTTGTCGCGGAACAGGAATGCAGTGAGGATTCCACCTACGAATACACTCAACATGGTCTTCCAACTTGCTACGCCTGTCCAGAGGAGCAGGATTGCACCGAGAGCAATGGCGATGACGCTGGTCTCACCGATTGAACCAGGGATGAATCCAAGAATAGTGTCATTGAATGAAGCAGTAACTGTTTCATTTGCTGCCAGCTGACCCAGAGGAGTAGCTGCAGTAACAGCATCGGCAGCATTGCCTGCCACACCAGTGATACAATCCATGTAGTTGCCGTTTACCCAAACCTTGTCACCTGACATGGTAGAAGGATAAGAGAAGAACAGGAACGCACGAGTAACAAGTGCGACATTGAAGATATTCATACCTGTTCCACCGAACACTTCCTTAGCGAAGATTACAGCAAATGCTGTTGCAACTGCAATCATCCAAAGCGGACAGTTGATAGGAACGATGAGAGGAATGAGAATACCGCTCACAAGGAAACCTTCGTGGATTTCCTCACCCTTCCATTGAGCCACCGTGAACTCGATGCCAAGACCTACCACGTAGCTGACTACAATTTTTGGAAGAACTGCCAGGAATCCGTACCAGAAACTTGCCCAGAATGCAGGAGCAGCTGTTCCTGTAAACAGATAGTGCTGATAACCCACGTTGTACATACCGAACAACATGGCAGGCACCAGAGCCAATACCACTATCGACATGATGCGCTTCGAGTCGATGGCATCATGGATGTGGGCACCACGTGCTTTTGCTGTCTCATTGGGCACGAACATGAAAGTTTCGAAACCGTCAAAGACAGAACGGAAAGCATGCAGCTTACCACCTTCCTGGAAAGATGGCTTGATTTTATCTAAAAATTTTCTTAATGCTTTCATAATAAAGACCCCTCCCCATCCCTCCCCAAGGGGAGGGCGTAGAATGATTTATGGGAGAGATATTCTACAATAGTATTTTAAAGAATTAAAAGTTACCACGCCCCTCCCTTGGGAGGGGTAAGGGGGTGGGTCTCCTTACGCGTTTTCTTTTCTGAGCATATCCAGTCCTTCGCGAACGATGCGCTGAACTTCCAGCTTAGAGCTGTCAACGAACTCGCAAAGTGCAAAGTCCTCAGGAGCAACCTCATAGATACCAAGAGCTTCCATGCGGTCGATGTCGCCTGCGATGATAGCCTTGACAAGCTGCTCTGGGAAAATGTCCATTGGGAAAACAGAGTCGTATTCGCCAGACATAATCATGTGGCGAAGTCCACCCTTGATTCGTGCGTCAATAACATATTCTGTCTTTTTGCCACGCAGCCAAGAGAAGTAGCTACGGCTGGTAGAGAACTCCTTGAAACGTGGCATCATCCATCCGAATGCCTCGTCTGCAGTATCACCTTCAGGAATCGCTGTTACCTCAGTAGAATGAGCACCAAGGAAATCGTTGTCCTCAACTTTCAGACCTGTGAGAGGATTGCCGTCAATCAGACGTACCTTCTGGTCTGTCTTAACGTTACCGGCAACGATTGTACCAATCTGCTGACCTACAACTGCCTTAACATACTGTGGCTTAACAATCTCACTTCCTGCAACAGCCAGTGTACGAGTGAAGTCAACCTTACCTGTAGTGAACACACGTCCGATGAAGATTACTTCCTCTGCGCCAATTGTCCAAACCACTTCGCCCTTATTCACTGGGGCAACATGGTTGATCTGAACACCCACATTACCTGCAGGGCACTTGCCGTTAAACACATTAACTGTGACATTCTTGGCATCCTTCAATGCACTGCTTGCCTTAGGACTTACGCCAAGATACACCTTGGCAAGTTTGGACAAAGCGTCAAGACCAGTCTGGAACTCAGCCTCATGTCCTTTGAGAGCTACTTCAAAGTCTGCTGCAAGAGGCATGTCACTGATTGCAGAAATAAAAATCGCCTTAGGCTGCTCCTCAGGATTAGCGGTTACAGCATAAGGACGCTGAAGGAAGAATGCGAACAGACCAGCATCAAGCATAACCTGTTTCACCTCATCTGCATTGAGTTTCTCTACTTGCTTCTTGCCGAAATCAACGCATGCCTGCTTTCCATCGGCTTCCACCTGGATACTCAATACCTTGCGACGTTCACCACGTTCAACGGCTTTAACAGTACCGCTGACAGGAGAAACGAACTTCACTTCAGGATGCAACTTGTCAACGAACAGTGCATCACCGGCTTTGACTGCATCACCTTCCTTAACTACTACCTTCGGCTTCACACCCACAAAGGAATCAGGTACAAGTCCGAACAACTTACCTGCCTCTGATTGCGAAATCTCTGGAGCAGCTTTGCCAGCAAGATTGATGGTCAAGCCTTTCTTCAGTTTAATTACATTCGCCATAAATTATTTAATTGAATATTTAATATGTTTGTTTTTCAGCATCTAACAACTTGCAAAGTTATTGTATTTCTTTGGATTTACAAAATTTTCATTTCACTTTTTCCCCCTCAGAAGGCATTAGCATCCCTATTTCCATATTCGGTACTAAGAGCACCAAAAACAACAAAACAGGCATTTAACATGCATAAAACAGGAATAAAACACTAATTCCATGAGCGAAGTGTTAAAATACATATCCAAATGCCAAATTTGTCCGCACCAAGTGCACATTATTAAAAAATAAATGCCTATTTTTGCAATTTAAATAGGCCAAAGAACATAAACGCACAAACTAACTTATCTAATAGTAGAAAAAAACAAAAAAATTAACAATGTTATGACGTATAAAAACTTCAAATATATTTACCAAATTAACACAAAGATGAAAAAAGTCTTCTATTTAGGATTAGCTCTGGCATTGTTTACAGCCTGCTCATCAGACGACGACTTAAGCAGCAATGTAAAAATCCAGAAAAACGGATTGGAAGTAACAGTTCCTGATGCATCACGGGTTACCAACTACAAGACACAAGGTACACGAACCGTAACAGCTGATGTAATTACAGCTTTGGGATTCGTGACAGACATGCCTGAAGCTCCATCCGTACCTGCAGAAGCCCGTGTTCTTAAAGGATTGCAGTCATGGCAGATGAGCGCAGGTTCTTATGTCATTGCAGCAGAGGAGACATTCTCCGGAGATCTTAACATGTCGAATGTGGATCTTTACGTTGCAGGTACACTTAACTATTCCGGTGGCTGGGGAAATGGAAACATTTACATCCTACCTGGAGGTACAGTAAACTGGAATAACACCAATGCCGTTCAGCTGAAAATCTACAACTGGGGTACTTTCAACTACACAGCCAGCAATAAGGAATTCTATGTACAGGGACAAACTGGTGGATTCTATTGCTACGGCGACATGAACCTCGGCAATGACGTTTCATTCCGCCTTAACAATTCCAAAGCTTATATTGGCGGTGACGTGATTTGTAAGAATTTCAACATAGAATGGAATGCTGTTTGCTACATAGCAGGCGACATGACACTTGACACCGACCTTACAATCCAGAACAATCTTGCCATTCGCGGAAAATTGCAAGCTCCAAACATATCACTCATCAATACAGCACATTTGATTGCAGACTGCACAGTTATCACTCCTGGGCAGTTCACGATCAATTCCAATGGAGATACAGCATGGCTTAACCATGTAATAGCAGGAAGCATTTTTGTTTGTGCCAACAGCTCAATCTTCCTTGAAGATGGTGCATTTGTCGAGGTTGCAGGAGACTATACCAATCTTAACAACGGCAACTCAGCATCATGTATTCTTCTTGGCGATAACGCAAAGGGCGTTATCAAAGCAAACCGCATCGGTAACAATGCCGGTAACGGTTCAAGCCAAGTCCTCTACTCTTTCCGCACTGCATCTGACAGCGAGGGAGCACAGTTAGCCCTTGACGCCACAGAAGGTATATGGTTTATTGACGGAGGCAACAATTATGCAAATCGCATCGCAGACGAGAATCTCGATGTAATGCCAAACGTATACTATACTTCCGACAAACTCGCAACCTTCTCAATGGCACCAAACTGCTGTTCCCCTGGTTACAATTACAACGGCGGTACAGAGCCTAACAAACCTGTTATCGAACTTATCAGTGTGATTGAACCAGACCACACTCACGATATCTCCGCTACATGCGTACAGTCATTGGGCGACCTCAACTACATCTCTTATCACCAGCGCGGTGTAAAGCAAAGCGGATGTATTGAAATTGCTCAGACAAAGAACAATCAGACACAGCTTCTCCAGTTCCTCTGCGACCACAACGAGGAATGGGACTTCAACCACCTCTTGATAGACGACCAGAGCACTCCTCACCGTCTCTTCGTTGCAGGAAACTCTTCAAAGCACGGAGGTATCCTCGCATACATCAACCTTACCAATGAAGGTTTGTTCGAAGTTTCAGGTCCTGCAGACACTACAATTGCACATGGGCAGAAAGGACAAGCTGCTCCTATGAGATACATCAAGCTGAGAGCTGGTTCCGGTGGTGACGGCAACTGTCTCATCCGTACAGGCAACTATCTGCAGGTTATGACAACAGCAGGTTATGAAGTTTACAACGCCAACACTCTCGCAAGAGAAAGCTTCGAAGCAAAGCCTGGTAAAGCTAAGCACATCAACAGCGACGGCACAACTATTGCAGCATCATACCTCACTGAGCGTACAACTGACGAAGAAGCTGAAATTCCAGTTCAGGTTCAGACATTTGCTGCAACAGACTTCACATTGTCTAACCCTCTGTCAACAATCGACGCAGGATTCATTCAGCCAAACAATGGTAAGAACGTTGTAATGGTTGACGGAAACAGAATCTACATCTGCCTCGGTCGCGATGGTCTCAAGGTTATCGACAATGGCGTAGAGAAAGTATATCAGCCTGCAAACATCATCAACGACAAAGGCAAGTATGATGGTTTCTGCAACGGTGTTGCATTCGACAGCAAATACCTCTATGTAGCTTACGGAACAAGAGGTCTTATCATCCTTGACAAAGAGACATTGAAGGAAGTTGCTTCATACAAGTGCACTCAATCTGCAAACTACATCAATCTCTCCAACGGTTACATCTATGTAGCTTACGGACGTGATCGTTTCCAGGTATTCAAACTTGTTGACAACAACTAATTCAGTTCCAATACAAAAAAGAGTGTGCCAATTGATTTGGCACACTCTTTTTTTGTTCCCTTATATATAATAATGTGTATTGGATTAATACCGCAAACTCATTCTATTCATCCAATAAACCCTGCAATTGGTCAATTATCCGAATTATTATTACTTCGAGTTTGTGAATAATACGTATCTTTGCATATCACAAAACAACAGACGATTATGAAAAAGATATTCACAACACTGGCATTAGCCCTCACAGTAATAACAAGCAGTGCACAGACGGAGTCAGACTCACTGATTTCATTTGCAGACGAAGGCTTAAAGACATTTTGCATTAAATTCAACAAAATCGACACAAATAAAGACCAAGAGATATCCCTTGGTGAAGCAGCTGCATCAACCCGACTCAGTTTGATGGTTTACAAATCATTCATGCAACCCATCAAAGACTATAGGGACTTGGCATTTTTCCCAAACCTGCAATATCTGCATGCAGGTCTGTCGTATGCCGACACACTTGACCTATCGAACAACCCCCTGCTGGAAGAAATCGATGCATCGGACTGCCGCAAGCTTTCTGTAATTATCTTAAGGAAGGGGTGCAAGCCTGAAATAAAAACAGGCTACTGGAAAGGCGAGAAACCTAAAATTATCTATAAGAAGAAGAAGTAAGTTAATCCTTTTAGCTTAACCATAATCAACATATCATTAAATTCAAATCCAAAACACAACTATGAAACGATTATTCTTTTCTTTAGCAATAATGCTATTATTTGCAGCAAATGTATCAGCACAAGACAAATGCGACCGCTGCGATGGAACAGGTCAGATTCCTGACAATTGTGCATTCTGTGATAAAGGTTGGCGATCATGCAGCCTTTGCAATGGTAAAAGATACATTAGATGTACAATGTGCATGGGAGCAGGAAAATTCTCCTGTTACAACTGTAACGGAAGAGGTTACTGGGTTGACAGAAATGGAGACCATCGTGAATGTCAACGCTGTGGTGGCAAAGGCACTCCCACATGCGATAAATGTCATGGTGACGGAGAAGTTGTATGCACTAGTTGCGATGGTGCAGGCGGATCAAAATGCACCCAGTGTGACGGCAACGGAAACAAGTATTGGACTTGCCCTGAATGTTCCGGGAAAGGAGTTAAATAATTTTTAGGATTCCGAAGGGATTGGATATCCCTAACCCTGCCACGGGCACGGATTCCGAAGGGATTGGATATCCCTAACCCTGCCACGGGCACGTCTTACAAAGAAAAGCCACTTATTTTTATGTCAAAAATGAATTTTCACATAATTATAAGTGGCTTTTTCTTTGTGACTCCGGAGGGATTCTAACCCTCGACCTTCAGAACCGGAATCTGACGCTCTATACAGCTAAGCTACGGAGCCTTTATCTAATGCAAAGGTAAGAATAAAAGCACAATCAGAAAAGTGAAAACACAAAAAAGTACAGAAAATATCACTATCTTATTGTATGTCTAAAATAATTGTGCTACATTTGTGTGGAAAAAAATAAAAAGACAAAAACACTATGAGCAGAGTAATAATTATTGGTGCAGGAGGTGTTGCAACCGTAGCTGCACACAAGGTTGTGCAAAACCCTGACGTTTTCACAGAAGTCATGATTGCAAGCCGCACAAAGGCTAAATGTGACAAATTAGTTGAAACCCTTAAAGCTACATATAAGGGTAAGAACATACCTGAACTGAGTTCGGCACGTGTTGACGCTGACAGCGTAGAAGAACTGGTAGCTCTTCTGAACAGCTATAAACCAGAACTTGTAATTAACCTTGCGTTGCCATATCAAGATCTGACCATCATGGAGGCTTGTTTACAGACAGGTGTCAACTATCTTGACACAGCCAACTACGAACCTCGTGACGAAGCTCATTTCGAATACTCATGGCAATGGGCTTACAAGGAGCGTTTTGAACAAGCTGGTCTCACTGCTATTCTCGGATGCGGTTTTGACCCGGGAGTAAGCGGTGTTTACACCGCCTATGCGGCAAAGCACCATTTCGATGAAATTCAGTATCTCGACATAGTGGATTGCAATGCCGGCAATCACCACAAGGCTTTTGCCACAAATTTCAATCCGGAAATCAACATTCGTGAGATAACACAAAAAGGACTTTACTATGAAGACGGGAAATGGATTGAAACCGAACCTTTGGAATTCCACCAGCCACTCACCTACCCTAACATCGGTCCTCGTGAATCCTATCTTTTGCATCACGAAGAGTTGGAATCACTCGTAAAGAACTATCCAACCATTAAGCGTGCACGTTTCTGGATGACATTCGGACAGCAGTACCTTACTTACCTCGATGTGATTCAGAACTTGGGAATGAGCCGCATTGACGAAATCGAATATGAAGCTCCTCTTGCAGACGGCAGCAACAAAAACGTCAAAGTTAAAATCGTGCCTCTGCAATTCCTGAAGGCAGTTCTTCCAAATCCACAAGACCTTGGTGAGAACTACGAAGGTGAAACCAGTATCGGTTGCCGTATCCGTGGTATCAAAGACGGAAAGGAACACACATACTACGTCTACAACAACTGTTCACACGAGGCTGCATACAAAGAAACAGGTATGCAGGGAGTAAGCTACACCACTGGTGTACCAGCTATGATTGGAGCGATGATGTTCCTCAAAGGCATCTGGAAGAAACCTGGAGTATGGAATGTAGAAGACTTCGATCCAGATCCATTTATGGAGCAGCTCAACATTCAGGGTCTGCCTTGGCATGAGGTACACGACGAGAATCTAGAATTGTAATTTTTTTTCAACAGCAAACATCTAATAATCTTAAATACAAATTCATAATGGCTAAAGACACTAACAAACCAGCTGAAAGCAATGAGAAACTGAAAGCATTGCAAGCAGCAATGGAAAAAATAGAGAAGAGCTACGGTCATGGTTCAATCATGAAGATGGGCGACGACAAAGTTGAGGATGTAGAAGTCATCCCTACTGGTTCCATCGGACTCAATGCAGCTCTCGGAGTAGGCGGTTACCCTAAAGGTCGCATCATTGAAATCTATGGACCGGAATCTTCCGGTAAGACAACCCTCGCTATTCATGCTATTGCAGAAGCACAGAAAGCAGGCGGCATTGCAGCATTCATCGATGCAGAACATGCTTTTGACCGTTTCTATGCAGAGAATCTTGGTGTAGACACCGACAACCTCCTTATATCTCAACCGGACAACGGTGAGCAAGCTCTCGAAATAGCAGATCAGCTCATTCGCTCTTCTGCCATCGACATCATCATCATTGACTCTGTCGCAGCCCTCACTCCAAAATCCGAAATTGAAGGTGATATGGGTGACAGCAAGGTTGGTCTGCATGCCCGACTGATGAGCCAGGCTCTCCGCAAGCTCACCGCAAACATCAGCAAAACCAAGACTACATGCATCTTTATCAACCAGCTGCGTGAAAAAATCGGTGTAATGTTCGGCAATCCAGAAACAACAACTGGAGGAAACGCTCTTAAATTCTATGCGTCAGTACGTCTGGACATTCGTAAAGCTTCAACAATCAAAGACGGAGATAACATAATCGGAAGTCTGACTAAAGTTAAGGTTGTCAAAAACAAAGTTGCGCCTCCATTCCGCAAATGCGAGTTCGACATCATGTTCGGCACAGGTATCTCACGTTCGGGTGAGATTGTAGACCTTGGTGTTGAATACGGTATCATCAAGAAAAGCGGCAGCTGGTTCTCTTACAACGATCAGAAACTCGCTCAGGGACGCGACGCTACAAAGAGTTTGATTGAGGACAATCCAGAACTGTCTGAAGAACTTGAGGCAGCTATCATGGAGAAAATCCAGAATGGAGCAAAGAAAGCTACCAACAAAAAAGAAGAATAAAAGCCTGTATTTGTTTCTGTGATGATTCCACGAATAGCAATTATTGATAAGAATACACTTGAAGCCATGGGACTGATGTCGATAATATCCGACATCATCCCACGTGCTGATATCAGTGTGTTCACATCTGTTCAGGAATTGAAACAGGAGATAGACGAAGCACCATTCTTTCATTACTTTGTGTCGTCACAGATTCTGCTTGAGCATGCGTCCTTTTTCCTAAAGGAACCGAACAAGACCATTGTGCTCACAGCCCAACCTATGGCAAGCACTCAGTTTGCTAATTTCCACACGCTCAACCCTTCCCTTTTGGAACCAGACCTTGTGAAATCCCTACTCACACTCCATGACCATGGACATGCCAACCCACAAGGGCACGGTTATCATCATGGCAACTTGGAAGAGCAGGATGTGATGAAACCCAGTATACCTATCAGCAAACGTGAGGCGGAAGTCTTGGCGCTTGTTGTCAAAGGCTACATCAACAAGGAAATAGCAGACCATTTGTGTATTTCACTCCCCACAGTCATCTCGCATAGAAAAAATATCTGCGAAAAGCTGAACATGCGTTCTGTTTCCGCACTTACAATCTATGCTGTCACCCACGGGCTTGTAAATATTGACGACATCTAATTATTGATTTCTATCATGGAAATTCAATCAAAAATACGAATAAAAGATATAGCTGAACGTGCAGGAGTATCAGTCGGAACCGTGGACAGAGTGATTCACGGACGCATGAACGTCTCCAAATCCAGCCTTGCAAAAGTTCAGAAGATACTTGACGAAATTAACTATGTCCCCAACCACTATGCAAGTGCTCTTGCAACAAACAAGACATATTATTTCGCTGCGATTCTGCCTATGCATGAGGACGACAGCTATTGGGCACGAGTAGAGAAAGGACTTGTGGAAGGTCTGCGAAGATATAGCGACTTTAAGATATCCTTCAAGATTTTCCGCTATGACCCGTTCAACGACAGTTCGTTTGACACACAGGCTCAGCTGTTGGTTGACAGCAAACCTTTTGCGGTAATCATCGGTCCTATCTTCAACTTCAACATAATGTCCAAGTTTGTGGACAAACTAACGGAGAACAACATTCCTTATGCACTAATTGACTCCACATGGGCTGATTTCCATCCAGTCACTTTCTACGGACAGGATTCTATTCGAAGCGGAGAATTTGCAGCCCGCATCATTCTTATGGCCGCTGCAGGAACAAAGAAAGTTGCCATCTTCAAAATTCTTGGAGAAGGACGTGTGGCCAGCCGTCAGCAGCTTGACCGTGAGGGAGGTTTCCGTAAGTACATCAAGGAGCATAGTCCTAAGACTACCATTGTTGACTTGGATTTATATGTCTACGACAAGAAAGGGATGAAGGAACGTCTCACAGAGTTCTTCACAAACAATCCAGACGTGCTCTATGGAGTGACATTCAACTCGTCGGTATACAAAATCGCTGATTTCCTCAAGGAAGAAATGCCTAAGCACAAGCATGTCACTCTTCTCGGTTATGATGCCATTCTTCCTAATGTGTCTTGCATAAAGGACGGAAGCGTGGATTTCCTTATTGCCCAGCACCCGCAGAAACAAGGTCTCAACTGCATGCGTTCAATGGTTAATGCCTGTGTGCTGCGTATGAAGCAGAAAGTAGATCACTACGTATCCATTGAACTTCTTACCCGCGAGAACATCGATTTCTACAAAGACTAACTCGCTTCCCTATTGAAACAAACAATAATAATAGCCCTTCAAACCGAGAATTTGGAGGGCTATTAATATATTTAAATATGTGTATTACTTCAAGATGTTGTAGAGCAATGAAGCGAGTGAAACCAAGATACTGGTTGCGCTGAACCACAAAGAAGTTTCACTACCGATTCCTGAGTTCTTTGCCTTAGTCTTGTTTGGAGTGACAATCACGATGTCGTTCTGCTGCAACTGATAGTATGGCGAAGCAATAACATTTGCATCATTGAGATTGAGAACTGCAATACTGCGTTCACCGAATTCATTCTCACGAATCACTTTCACGCTGTCGCGACGTCCCCAGATTGTCATGTCACCAGCCTGAGCCAAAGCCTCGAAAATGTTCATCTTACCATTAGTTGCAGTAAACATACCTGAACGGTTTACTTCACCAAGAACAGCCACCTTGTAGTTTGCCATATTTACGACAACCACAGTCTGTGCTGTGATGAAACGAGGGCAGATAAGGCTTTCGAGATAGCGTTCGAGTTCAGTCTTAGTCTTACCAACTACTGTTATTTCACCTACCAATGGAAAATTGATTTTACCGTCATTGGAAACAATATATTGCTGCAACTGACCTGAAGAACTTATTGAACCAAATGATGAATTTCTATCAATCTGAGTAGTAAGGTTAAAACGCTGAGCGGCTTTTTCGTCTTCTGGGCAGTTCACTGTAATGGTAAGAATGTCCTTAGGCATGATACGTGCATCATACAAAGTGTTGCGAGTAGCTGTAAGATCCACATCCATGCTATTCTGGATATAAGGTACGTTCTTATATGAAGTACAACTATTGTTAAACACTACTGCACCGAAAAGAAGTGCGACTGCAAGTATTGAGGAAAATTTCTTCATGATTTTTCTAATTCAGTTTTTTCTTTATACTTAAACAGATGCAAAGTTAATACATATTATTTAAACAAGAAAATGGAAAACCAGAAAATATGCAAACATGCACTATATTTCGGTTTCCCATTTAATGATTATCTGACAATCAGATTACTCGTCGCCAAGATAAATAGCGAAACTGCGTGGATTGCCGGCAGGAGTCTTACCCCACATCCAAAGAGTCTGTTCTGGTGAAGACTGTGCTGACTTGAATGCGCTCTCGAGGTCGCTTACAGTCTTGATGTTCTGATTGTTAACCTTGAGTATGATGAAATTCTGTGGCACACCGGCCTGTTGCAGACGTCCATCGCCAAGCTTTGTGACCTGAACTCCATAGCTCAAATTGAGAGTTTTCTTCTGAGAATCGGAGAGTTCTTTGAATTCAGCACCGAGTACATCCATTTTCTGCGAGGTCACAACCTTAGTTGTTCCACGAGAGTTACGGAATGTAATAGTTGCGGTCTTCTGCTTCTTGTCGCGGATAAATCCAACGATAGCCTTGTCACCAGGGCTGTACTTTGTAGTTGCCTCCTGAAGTTCGGACATCTTTGTGATTTTCTTTCCGTCCATAGAAATTATCACATCGCCTTCCTTCAAACCAGCATCAGCTGCACCGCCGTCTTCCATAACTTCTGCCACATATACACCGTCGTTTGTACCGAAATCAGCAACAAACTTCTCATCTTCGTGGCGCTTGCTTTCTATATAGTTATGCAAGTCGGTTCCGCTGATGCCAAGGAGTGCACGTTGAACTGTGCCGTAAGCTCGCAGGTCGCCAACAACCTTCTTCATTATACTTACAGGAATAGCAAAGCCATATCCGGTGAACGAACCAGTCTGACTATAAAGCATGGCATTGATGCCGACAAGTTCTCCACGAGCGTTGACGAGTGCACCGCCTGAATTACCCTTGTTGATGGCTGCATCTGTCTGGATAAACGATTCTATTCCGTTCTGGCTACCGCCCACGTGACGCGCTTTGGCACTTACGATACCTGCAGTCACTGTTGAAGTGAGATTAAACGGATTACCTACAGCCAGCACCCATTCGCCAACCTTCAGAGCATCACTGTCACCAATGGTGATAGCAGGAAGGTCTGTAGCATCAATCTTAAGGAGAGCCAAATCTGTGGTTGCGTCAAGACCAATAACACGTGCTGTGAATTCTCGGTTGTCATTAAGAGTGATTGTAATTTCGTTTGCTTTCTCCACAACATGATTGTTGGTCACGATGTAGCCGTCGGCAGAAATGATTACACCGCTTCCTGCAGCCTCCTGTTTTGGGGTCTGAATCTGACGACGCTGTGAACCGCCACGGTTTCCACGACCGAAGAAATCACCGAAGAAATCCTCAAACGGATCATAGTATTCCACCTCACGGGTTTCACCACCCAGCGTTACCTTAATATATACCACTGCGTTGCATGCTTTCTCTGCAGCTTCTGTCAGATCCACCGGTTGAGGAGGAGTGACGTCGGCAAGAGCAGTCTTTGTCATAAAAGCCTCATTCTCCGGCTGGGTTTCTGTTACAGCAGCCAATTCCGACGGATTGTCATTGCTGCTTTTCATCACATACGAAGTTGCGAACGCACTAAATGCGCTTGACATCAGAATTGCAACAGCTACAAACTGATACATTTTCTTCTTTGCTACTTTCATCTTCATAATAATTATTTGTTTTTAATACATTTCTATCTCTTTTAGTTAAAACAGAGAGCTATTTTAACTTTTCGATTGTAAAATTATACCAAAGTTTAATCACCACAAAATAATTATTTCAACAACCCTACTCTATTTGCATTTGTTTAACAAAAAAACCAGGTGTTTTAACAGTGGTTATAATTTATACTTGTGATTTCATCAAGTAACTGGAATAAAAAAAATCATCCGTCAGGTTCATAGGGCGAACCCGGCGGATGATTTTGATTTTGCAAATTAGTATGCTACTATGAGAGGAATCCGAGGAGTACACCGGCTGCAACTGCAGAACCGATAACACCTGCTACATTTGGACCCATAGCATGCATGAGCAGGAAGTTGTGCGGATCAGCTTTGAGACCTTCCTGGTTGGAGATTCGTGCAGCCATAGGCACAGCACTTACTCCGGCATTACCAATCAGAGGATTGATCTTCTTACCCTGAGGCAGGAAAAGGTTCATGAACTTCACGAAGAGAACACCGCTCGCACTTGCAATCATGAATGCGCATGCACCAAGAACGAAGATGAGGATAGTGTCCATTGTGAGGAATTCACTTGCCTGAGTAGAGCAACCGACTGTGAGTCCGAGTAGCATCACAACGATGTCGTTGAGGGCTGCACCAGCTGTCTTTGCCAGACGAGTAGTCTTAGTGCTTTCCTTAAGCAGGTTACCGAAGAAGAGCATACCGAGCAGTGGAAGACCTGAAGGCACAATGAATGTAGTGATGAGGAGACCCACGATTGGGAAAATCATACGTTCTGTCTGGCTCACCTCACGGCTCTTCTGCATCTTGATAAGCTTCTCCTTCTTAGTAGTAAGAGCACGCATGATGAACGGCTGAATAACCGGTACAAGTGCCATGTAAGAGTATGCACACACCGCGATTGCACCCATGAGGTTTGGTGAAAGCTTGGATGACAAGAAGATGGCGGTTGGTCCGTCAGCACCACCGATAATTGCGATACCAGCTGCCTGGTTGGGTTCGAATCCCATAGCAAGCGCAATGATATACGCACCGAAAATACCGAACTGTGCTGCAGCACCGATCAGCATGAGTTTCGGATTAGCAATCAATGAGCTGAAGTCTGTCAATGCTCCGATACCGAGGAATACGAGAGGCGGATACCACCCTTGTCGCACTCCCTGATAGAATATATTGAGGACGGAATTGTCCTCGTAGAGACCTATTTCAAGTCCTGCAGCCTTGAACGGGATATTTCCCAAAATGATACCAAGACCGATTGGGATGAGCAACAGCGGTTCGAAGTCTTTCTTGATGGCAAGCCAGATAAAGAAAGCACCGACGCAAATCATAATGATATTCGCCCACGCCACATTGGCAAAACCAGTGTAGGTGAGGAAGTCGGTAAACTTCTGACCGATGAAGTCCATTGTTGATATTGATTCTAAAAACATAAATTAAGTTTTTAAGTTTTTAAGTTCTTAAGTTCTTAAGTTTTTGAGTTCGATCTCAATAACTTATTCAATTGTTACCAAAACTGCACCTTCCATTACGGTGTCTTCCTTGGCTACGCGGATTTCTGCAATCTTTCCGTCACGCTCTGCGTCGATGTTGTTTTCCATCTTCATTGCTTCGAGCACGATGACGGTCTGACCCTTCTTCACAGCCTGACCTACAGTCACCTTAATGTCCTTTACTGTTCCTGGCAGTGGAGCCTTGACTGCTGTCACGCCCTGAGCCACAGTTTCCTGTGCTGCCTTCGGAGCTTCGATTGTCTTAACAGGTGCTGCAACTGCACGTACCACTGGTTTTGGCTGAGCGATTGGCTTTTCCATTTCAACATCGAATTCGATGCCGTTTACCTCAACCTTTGCGATGTTTTCCTCAATGCCGTTGATTTTCACATTGTAGTCTACACCCTTGATTTTATAATTGTATTCTTTCATAATCTATTCTGCATTTATTATTTATGATGTAACTCTGGAGTGTGGCGCAACAGATGCTCCTTGTTTTCCCAGTCGCTGTGATGGTGATTGATGGTGAGTACGCCGCTTTCCACATCGTGCATATTGCCCATGTACTCATGAAGTGCAAGACTGATTGCAGCTGCGTAGTTCTCCATTTCAATACCTTTGGTCTCAGTACCTTCCTTGGCAATGACAACGAGGCGTTCAGCACTCTCGTGAATCTTACGGATTGCCTTCACGCGGTTGAGCTTAGCCATACGGTTGATAATCCAGCCGAATGTGAAGAAGAATGCGAAGAGCAGGATAAGACAGCTGAAGACTATACCCATAGAGAGTATTGCCATTGCTATGCCATGAGGGTCTTTCTCCTTCCATTCACCGACTTTGTCAGAAACCTGACGTCCGTCGTTAGCATTGTTCGGAGTCACTTTGGTATTTTCCTGCTGAACCCACACATATTCTTTCTTTGCTTCGTCGTAAACTCGAGCATAGCTGCAACCCGGCTGCAGATTTGCAGGCACGGTCACTGTGTCGAGGAGAGTTACACCATTACCGTCGAAGAGGGCAATGAAGTTATCCTTGCCTGCTTCGAGGGTGAAGTTGAGATGCAGGCTGCTACGGTTGGTTTTTCCGTCGGCAAAGAAAGTCACAAACTGCTTTCCGGCAAGATTTGTGCGCACGTCGCCTTTCGGAATCAGCGACATGAGTGCGATACGGTCTGGTGCCGACAGACTTTCGTCAAGCGTAGCAAGGTTATTGGTGAGGAAGCAACTACGAATATCGTGTGTGGTGTACGACGAATTCATAATCTCTATCCAGCTACCAACTTCCCCGTATTCGTCCTGATAACCTGCCAGTTCCGGTTCTGCAGGATTAGCGATATAGACTTCATTGATTTTGAAGTCGTGCGCTCCCTGTGCCATCGCTGCTGCATAGGAAATCAGACCTACGATAAATATTGATATTTTTTTCATTTAGTTCTTAAGATTTTGAGTTCAATCATCGCGCTGAAGCGCTGGATCTGAAGGATTAAAAGGATTTATTTTTTAAGTTCTTGAGTTTTTAATTCTTCACTCTTAACTCTTCACTATTACATCACTTCGTTCTGTGATTCTTGCTTCGCAAGCGACTCTTTGAGTTATTTCAGAGGTATCGTCGATAACTTGTCACGACTCAGCATAGCCTGAACAAGTTCAGCTCTGCCTTCACTGCTCCAAGAATTCACTTTAAAGTGGAATGTTACCGTGTTTCTTTGCAGGGTTAGTCAGCGACTTGGTAGCAAGCTGCTCGAGGGCGCGGATTACGCGGAAACGAGTGTTGCGAGGCTCGATGACATCGTCGATGTAACCATACTTCGCTGCATTGTAAGGATTTGCGAAGAGTTTTGTGTATTCCTCTTCCTTCTCTGCGATAAATGCAGCAGCGTCTTCGCCTGCTTCCTTCTTTGCCTTGGCTTCCTTGGCGTAGAGCACTGCCACCGCACCGCTACCACCCATAACTGCGATTTCTGCAGATGGCCAAGCGTAGTTGAGGTCACCACGGAGCTGCTTACAGCTCATCACGATGTGGCTACCACCGTAGCTCTTACGCAGAGTGATAGTTACCTTAGGCACTGTAGCTTCTCCGTAAGCGTAGAGCAGTTTTGCGCCGTGCAGGATGACTGCATTGTATTCCTGACCTGTGCCTGGAAGGAATCCAGGAACATCAACGAGGCTGACGATAGGAATGTTGAATGCGTCACAGAAGCGGACGAAACGGGCACCCTTGCGGCTTGCGTTGCAGTCGAGCACACCGGCGAACTTGCTTGGCTGGTTGGCTACGATACCTACGCTGCGTCCGTTGAAACGAGCGAAACCTACGATGATGTTCTGAGCATAGCGAGGCTGAACTTCGAAGAACTCTCCGTTGTCTGTGATAGCAGAGATCACTTCATACATATCGTAAGCCTGGTTAGGATTGTCTGGGATAATCTCGTTCAGACGATCCTCCATACGGTCAATTGGGTCAGTACATTCCACGATAGGAGTCTCCTCCTGGTTGTTCTGAGGAATGTAAGAGAGAAGCTGTTGAATCATTGCGATTGCCTCTTCCTCAGTAGCTGCAGTGAAGTGAGTTACACCAGACTTAGTGCTGTGAACACTTGCACCACCGAGGCTTTCCTGATCCACATCCTCACCAGTAACCGTCTTCACCACTGCAGGACCTGTAAGGAACATGTAGCTGGTGTTTTCCATCATGAGAGTGAAGTCTGTGAGTGCAGGAGAATAAACGGCACCACCTGCGCAAGGACCGAAGATTCCTGAAATCTGTGGAATCACACCGCTTGCGAGGATGTTGCGCTGGAAAATCTCTGCATAACCCGCGAGGGCGTTGATACCTTCCTGAATACGAGCACCACCCGAGTCGTTGATACCTATTACTGGAGCACCCATCTTCATTGCCATATCCATGACCTTGCAGATTTTCTGAGCCATAGTTTCCGACAGAGAACCACCGTTCACGGTGAAGTCCTGTGCAAAAACATAAACAAGGCGACCGTTGATAGTACCTGAACCTACTACCACACCATCGCCCAGATATTGTTTCTTCTCCATACCGAAGTTGTAGCAACGGTGGAGCTTAAACATATCAAATTCTTCGAAACTTCCCTCGTCGAGAAGCATTTGGATGCGTTCACGTGCAGTGAACTTACCACGAGCATGTTGCTTGTCGATAGCTTTTTCGCCACCGCCAAGACGCGCTTTCTGACGGAGTTCTATCAACTCCTGTATACGTTCTGTTTGCTTTGACATATTTCGCTTCGCAAATTATAAATTATAAATTATAAAACCGGATGGATATTCTTCATTCTTCACTTATTTCTGTGGTTCACACAGTTCGGTGAGGATACCAGCTGTTGACTTCGGATGCAGGAAAGCGATGTTCATCTGTTCTGCACCTGGACGAGGCTTCTGGTCAATGAGTCGGATGCCCTGGGCATCACATTCAGCGAGAGCGTTAGCCACACCGTCTTCAATAGCGAAAGCCACGTGGTGCACACCCTTGCCGCCCTTCTCAAGGAATTTAGCGACAGCACTCTCAGGACTTGTTGGCTCCAGGAGTTCGAGTTTAACTTCGCCCACTTTAAGGAAGGCAGTCTTAACTTTCTGATCAGCTACTTCTTCAATAGCGTAGCACTTGAGTCCGAGAGTATTCTCAAAATAAGGGAGAACCTCCTCGATGCTCTGGACAGCGATGCCCAGATGGTCAATACGAGAAATTTTCATACTGAATTTGTTTGTTTAAGATTGTTGATATATTATGTTTGAGATTTTTTCTGAGATTTTTCGCCGCAGGCGAGTAAAATAGAAAAGCATGCCAATCACCCAAACGGCGATTAGCATGCAAATTTACACATTATATCTCACCCCACGAAATCTAAATCCCCCTTTTTCTCAATTTTTATTCACTTTTTATTCATAAGTCGGTTTCTTCCAATCTCCTCAACAATAATCTAAAGGATTATTAGGAATTTATGGGGCTAAAGAGCGAGGCGGAAACCGAGGTTACTATAGCGACCTATAGATTCGAAGGTGTAGTTATGAGATATAGGATTTATCACCATTTTGGAAGAAAAACTTCCGCCAAGACCTATGCGGTAAGAATTCTGCATCGAGTTTGTCCACTCACACACATTACCGCTCATATCATAAATACCTAATTCATTGGCCTTCTTCATCTTAACAAGATGTTGTGTATTATTGCCATTAGTAGACACCCAACCAACCTCTTCTACATTGTTACTGCCGCTATGTTCGTAATTATGAGTATAACTACCGCCTTTTGCCGCATATTTCCATTCACTCTCTGAAGGAACACGGAAGTTTCTACCAGTAAGGGAATTCAACCTGCGGACGAATTGTTCACAGTCGTCATAATTAACAAAATACATAGGATAATCTGAACCTACAGCTCCTAAGCTCCAACTTGTATTAGCTTTATCACGCTGATCACTAATTGTGTTACCCATCACAGCCTGCCATAATCCTTGAGTTACTTCTGTCTCACCGATATAATATGGATTGCCATTTCCTTCAACCTTAATCATTCTGAACGAAACTCCATTGACTGTGAAGATTCCGTTATCGTCGGAAAAGGCTAGGCGGAAACCGAGGTTGGCATATCTGTCTGTAGAATTGAAGGTGTAGTTGTGAGATAAAGACTGAATCTTCATTGAGGAATAATAACTGCCGCCAAGAGCTATGCGGTAAGAATTCTGCATCGAAGTTGTCCACTCGCACACATTACCGCTCATATCATAGAAGCCTAGTTCATTGGCTTTCTTCATCTTAACAACATGTTGTGTACTATTACCATTAGTTGACACCCAACCGACTTCTTCAACAGTGTTACTGCCGCTATGTTCATAATTATGAGTATACCTACCGCCTTTTGCTGCATATTTCCACTCGTCAGCAGAAGGCATGCGGAAGTTTTTACCAGTTAGGGAACTCAACCTGCGGACAAATTGTTCACAGTCGTCATAATTAACATAATATATAGGATAATTCTGGCCTACCGCTCCTAAGTTCCAACTTGTATTAGCCTTATCACGCTGATCGCTAATTGTATTTCCCATTACAGCCTGCCATAATCCCTGAGTAACTTCTGTCTCGCCGATATAATAGGGGTCGCCATTTCCTTCAACTCTTATCATTGTAAACGACACGCCTTTGACAGTAAAAGTCTCACGTGATGATGTTGAGCCTCCGCCGATATTGTATCCTGAAGGATTGAGGTAATCTTTAGCGGGTTTATATCCCATCGACGCTGCCATCTCCACAATAGGCTTGGTATCCTTGTCGTAAGGAATCAGGTCTTCCACTACCTGGTCGGTAACTTTCTCGGTAGTGAGTTTGAGATACTTGTTGTAGTCAGTAGGAGGATTTGGCATGGAGTAACCCTCTGACTTGATGATCTGGAGCATGTAGTAGGCATCGACATAAGCACCCTTCTCCACCATCTTCTTCACACCGGGGCGGTATTTGGTACCATTGATAATGCTGTAGTAATCATCATACTGCGCCTGTGCTCCAATAGCGAAGCACAAAAAGGCAATCATGGTAATAATGCTTCTTTTCATTCTACAATGTTGTTAAACGTTGATCACCTTAATCATTCACCAAGTGCGATGTTTAAGGTCATTAAGATGTTTAATTTGCAAATATACACTTTCCTTGCAAAAACAGCAAAAAAACATCTGCGAAAATTGATTCCAAGCCTTCAGAAAAGAGCGAGTTCGGAGCGAAAACTGTATTTAGGTTTGCGAAGAACCATTATTTGCGTTTTTATAAACCTTTGATTGTCAGCGAGAAATTTTGATGAAAAAACTTTATATTTCATCAAAACCTTGATAGCGTACTGCGGAATGGGAAGGATTACACATCGCTGAGTTCGAGCCAGCGCATGGATTTCTCGTCAAGTTCTGCAATAAGGACGGGCAGACGTTTCGACATCTCTGTGATAGCTTCCACGGAAATAGTGCCGCTGCTAAGAGCATCTTCTATCTGCTTTTTCTCAGCCTCAAGTTGCTCTATTTCAACTTCGAGCTGCTCCATTTCTCGCTTTTCCTTGAATGAAAGACGTCGCTGGCGATTAGCATTGCGCTGGGCTTTCTTCTCTTCAGCCTGTTCTGCTTTCTTGGCATCACTGTCATCGGTTGGTTTGGGCTGGAGCTGCTTCCATTCACGATATTGAGTGTAATTGCCAGGAAAATCCTTTATCTCTCCGTTGCCATTGAACACAAGCAGATGATCCACCACCTTATCCATAAAGTAGCGGTCATGACTTACAACGATAAGGCATCCGCAGAAATCACGAAGATATTCTTCAAGGATCTGAAGAGTGATAATATCGAGATCGTTAGTAGGCTCATCAAGAATAAGGAAATTCGGAGACCTCATCAGCACCGTACAGAGATATAGACGACGACGTTCTCCTCCGCTCAACTTCCTCACATAGGTGTATTGCTGTTCGGGATCGAAAAGAAAAAACTGCAGAAATTGCGATGCTGTCAATCTCTGTCCTCCACCCATATCCACATATTCTGCAATGTCGCGCACTACGTCAATCACCTTCTCATCCTCACGGAACGAGAAGCCCGATTGCGAATAATAGCCAAAGCGTACTGTCTGCCCAATATCAAACCTCCCGCTGTCAGGTTGGAGCTCACCAAGCAGCAGACGGATGAAGGTTGTCTTCCCCACTCCATTGCCACCGACAATACCCATTTTCTCATAGCGTGAGAATGTATAATTGAAGTCATTTAGAATTATATGATCTCCAAACGCCATCGACACATTATGCGCTTCGAAGATTTTTGAGCCGATATAGGTTTTATTCTGTTCGAGACGCACACGCTGTTCGTTGATGCGTTGCTTAGCCACTTTCTCCAATTCATAGAAAGCCTCCTCACGATAACGAGCTTTATGACTGCGAGCCTGTGGCATTCTCCGCATCCACTCCAACTCCGTACGATAGAGATTGTTAGCACGTTCTATTGTTTGAGAGAGTTGAGCCATACGTTCCTCACGGCGTTGCAGGTAATAGGCGTAATTACCTTGATAGGAATAGATGGTGGAGTCGTCCATCTCGATGATATTGTTGCATACACGATCAAGGAAATAGCGATCGTGTGTAACCATAAGAATACTCTTGGAAGATTTTGCAAGATATTTCTCCAGCCATTCTATCATCTCAACATCGAGATGGTTGGTTGGTTCATCGAGAATCAGTAAATCCGGATCGCCTTCAAGTACTTGAGCCAACGCAATACGCTTTACCATTCCACCAGACAGATGCTTAATCTGCTGCTCAAAATCAGTGATATTCAGTTGAGTGAGAATCTGCCTAATTCTAAGCTTTCGGTCATCGTCAGTCCCTGTTATTTCATCATTATTGCATAGCTGGCCTACTGTCAAGTCGCCATCGTATTCCGGAGTCTGTTCAAGATAACCTATTTTTAGGTCACGACGAAAAACTATCTTACCACCATCATAGCCTTCTCGCCCTGCAATAATACTCAACAACGTTGACTTTCCTGTTCCGTTCTTGGCAATCAAACCAACATGTTCCCGTTCATTTATAGTGAACGAGATATCGTGAAATAGGATGCGGTCGCCAATCCTCTTGGTCAACCCCATCACTTCCATATAGGGTGAGGAAATCAAGTGAAGAGGTTTACAACATTCCTTTGCTGGAAGGGAGTTGGTATTTGTAGATGTCACGACGGACGGCAGCACGGAGGCTGCGGGCGAAGGCTTTGAAGATGCCTTCTATCTTGTGGTGCTCGTTGCTGCCCTCAGCCTTGATGTTGAGGTTCATGCGGGCGGCATCACTGAGACTCTTAAAGAAATGAAGGAACATCTCCGTGGGTACATCGCCTATGCGTTCACGGCAGAACTGGGCATCCCATACCAGCCATGAGCGTCCTCCGAAATCGAGTGCCACGGAGGCGAGACAGTCGTCCATAGGCAGGCAGAACCCATAGCGCTCTATGCCGCGCTTGTCGCCAAGCGCCTTGAGCAAACATTCTCCAAGGGCAATGCCTGTGTCCTCAATGGTGTGGTGCTCGTCGACATGGAGATCTCCCTTTACCTTGACGCGGAGATCTGCACCTCCATGATGGGCAATCTGCTCAAGCATGTGGTCGAAGAAGCCCAGACCGGTGCTGATGTCGCACTGCCCTGTGCCGTCGAGATTGAGCCAGATGTCTATGTCGGTCTCCCGAGTGGTGCGGCGCACACTGGCTGTGCGTTCACCGGCAAAGAGTATCTGGGTGATTCTGTCCCAATCCATTGTCTCGCTTAGGATAAGCGACTTGCAGCCGAGGTTCTCTGCCAGCTTGGCATCCGTGGGGCGGTCACCGATGACATAGGAATTGGCAAGATCATAGTCTCCCTGCATATACTCGGTCAGCATGGCTGTGCCTGGCTTGCGGGTAGGCAGATTATCTTCGGGGAAGGAACGGTCGATGTGGATGGCGTCGAAATCTATGCCTTCGTCGTGAAGGGTCTGAAGCATGAGATTGTGAGTAGACCAGAAATCTGCCTCTGGATAGCTGTCGGTGCCCAGTCCGTCCTGATTGCTCACCATGATGAACTTGAAGTCAGTATGGGTGCGAAGGAAATGGAGATTACGGATGACGCCGGGCAGGAAACGGAATTTCTCGTAACTGTCTATCTGCTCATCAGCGGGTTCGCGAAGGATGGTGCCGTCGCGGTCGATGAAGAGAAGAGGATGGGGAATAGTTTGATTAGACTGTTCGTTATTCATAGTTTCTCAATGCTTTAAGTAATTGTTCGTCCTCGTCACGAGTACCGATGGTGATGCGAAGACAGTCGTTGCAAAGTGTGACCTTGCTGCGATTGCGAACTATGATGCCACGTTCGACCAGATAGTTGTACACTCGATTGGCATCCTTGACTCGGGCAAGGAAGAAATTGGCATCGCTGGGGAAGACCTTCTCGCATATAGGTAGCTCTGAAAATGCCTGCATCAATGCTTCACGTGCTTCGAGCACAAGTATCAGCCGCTGATGCTGAATGGTGACATCGGAGAGCATCTCAAGTGCTTTCTCCTGAGTGAGTTTGTTCACATTGTAAGGATATTTCACCTTATTCATGATGGATATGATTTCAGGACTTGCGAATGCCATACCCAAACGTATGGCTGCACAGCCCCAAGCCTTGGAGAAGGTGTTGAGAACCACAAGATTGGGATAGTGTGCCAAGTCGAGCCGGAACGGACGCTGCTGACTGAACTCGCTGTAAGCCTCGTCAACTATCACTATTCCGCTGAACTCACGAATGACACGTTCGATATCGGCACGCACAAAACTGTTGCCGGTGGGATTGTTGGGAGAGCAAAGGAAAATCAGTTTGGTGCGGTTGTCACAAGCCTTAAGCAATGCATCTACAGGCAACTGGAAATTATCTGCAAGCATCACACTGCGATACTCCACCCCATTGATATCGGCACACACCTTATACATGCCGTAAGTAGGGTCGATGCTGACGACATTGTCCCTGCCGGGTTCACAGAACACACGATACATGAGGTCGATGGCCTCATCGCTACCGTTTCCGAAGAACATCTGCTCAGGCGTTACTCCCTTGAGCGGAGCAAGCGCAGCCTTAAGCTCACGCTGCAGCGGATCGGGATAGCGGTTGTAGGGTTGATTATAGGGACTCTCGTTTGCATCGAGGAACACATGTGCATCATGACCTGCATATTCGTCACGAGCACTGCTATAGGGTTTCAAAGCCCAGATATTGGGGCGAACCAGAGATTCAAGTGGTTTCATTGTATTGAGCTCTATCATCGCGCTGAAGCGCTGGATTTTTAGGATTTATAAGGATTTTCTGAGATTTTCCTTAAGATTTTCTAAAGATTTTTCGCATTTATGCGAGTAAGTCGGTAAGTCATTGCACGGGCGTGGGCATCGAGCATCTCCGCAGAAGCCATAGTCTCAACGGCTGAGCCTATGGAGCGAATGCCGTCGGCTGAGAGATTCTGGAATGTGATCTTGCGAATGAAGCTATCGAGCGACACTCCGCTGTAGGCACGGGCATAGCCGCTGGTAGGAAGGGTGTGGTTGGTGCCCGAAGCATAATCGCCGGCACTCTCGCAGGAGTAAGGACCGAGGAACACACTACCTGCATTTACCACCTTTGAGGCAAGACGTTCGTAGTCTTCTGTCGCGATGATAAGATGCTCGGGAGCGTATGCATTGGAGAGGGCAATGGCCTCATCAGTATCGTGAACAAGTACAAATCGGCTGTTATCAAGTGCCTTCCGAGCCATTTCGGCACGAGGCAGCTGTGAGAGCTGGATGTCCAGTTCCTGCTCCACCCGAGCCAACAAAGAGCGGCTTGTGCTGATAAGTATCACCTGGCTGTCTATGCCATGCTCAGCCTGCGAGAGCAAATCTGCCGCTACAAACTGAGGATTGGATTTATCGTCTGCAATTACAGCAACTTCGGACGGACCTGCAGGCATGTCTATTGCAGCATCGTGAAGCGACACAGCCTGTTTGGCAGCCATAACAAACTGATTTCCAGGACCAAAAATCTTATATACTCGAGGAACGCTCTCAGTACCATAAGCCATGGCGCCTATGGCCTGAACACCACCAATCTTGAAGATCCTGCTAACCCCAGCCACACGAGCAGCAACAAGGATGGCAGGATTGAGTCTTCCTTCGCTGTTAGGAGGAGAGCAAAGAACTATGTCGCGACAGCCGGCAATGCGGGCAGGAGTAGCGAGCATAAGAACGGTGGAGAAAAGCGGTGCTGTTCCACCAGGGATATACAGTCCCACACGCTCTATAGCCACAGCCTTCTGCCAGCATACTACACCTTTCTGTGTTTCGACAGGCTTGCCTTCAAAACGCTGGGCTGCATGAAAGCGCTCGATATTCTGATGTGCCAGCTCTATAGCTTCTTTCAGCTGAGGAGAAACCATGCGTTCTGCTTCATCCATCTCTACCTCAGAAACCTGCAAATCTGAGAGCTGCACATGGTCGAACTTAAACTCGTATCTGCGAACCGCCTCATCGCCATTGGCACGGATATCGTCGAGCACAGTCTGAACTGTAGCCTGCAATTCCTGCTGGGAGCGATGCGGACGTTCTGCGATTTCCTCCCAGACGGATTGTGCCGGATATTCAATTATTTTCATAGAATCATCTTCTCTATAGGTAATACAAGAATGCCCTCAGCACCTAAGGCTTTGAGCTGACCGATTATTTCCCAGAATCGCTTTTCATCGAGAACGGTATGGATGCTACTCCACCCCTCTGTAGCCAGAGGCATGACAGTAGGACTCTTAATACCAGGAAGCACACCGATAATTTCCTTGACACGCTCTGTAGGCGCATTCATCAGTACGTATTTCTTGTCCTCTGCAGCCTTTACAGCTTCGATACGGAAAAGCAGCTCGTCGAGAATTGCCTGCTTGTCTGCCGACAGATCCTTATAGCCGATAAGCAATGCCTCACTCTTCATCACAGTCTCAACCTCCTTAAGGTTATTGCTTACAAGTGTGCCGCCACTGCTGACAATATCGAAAATACCGTCTGCCAAACCTATACCAGGGGCAATCTCCACAGAACCCTGAATCACATGAACATGTGTATGCACTCCCTTCTCTTTAAGGAAACGACTGAGGATATTAGGATAGGAGGTGGCAATTTTCTTGCCTTCGAGCCACTCCACTCCTGTATATTCCAAAGCCTTGGGAATGGCGAGCGAAAGACGGCAACGGCTGAAACCGAGACGACGCACAATGGCTGCATCCTCGCCTCGTTCGGCAAATTCGTTCTCACCGACGATACCGACATCAGCAACACCGTTAGCTACCGTCTGAGGAATATCGTCATCACGCAGATAAAGCACTTCAAGAGGAAAGTTTGTTGCCTGGACGAGCAAAGTTCGCTTGCCCGCACCAACCTTTACTCCTGCTTCCTGAAGCAGAGCCATTGTATCCTCGTACAGACGGCCTTTCGACTGTACGGCTATGCGTAAAACTGTAGATTCTTGTGTCATAGTTATATAAAAAGTTTAAGTTTCGTTGGATTAATAATTACTATTCAAATATATGTTTAGACGTAATAACTTTCTGTAAAGAAGGCATATAAGTTGCCAATTTGGGAATTGAGACATGCTTGCGCTGCTTGCGTGGAAGAGCTTCCACATAATTTGCCATTTGCTGCATCAGCACCAATGTCTGCCCTATATTGCAATCCTCGATATTTACGACAACATACGAAAGGCATGAAGAACTCAAAAGAGTCATTATGCGGTTTGCCTGAACTTCGACGGAGTCTTGATCGGAATACTCAATATGCCGGATGTCTGCGACCTTATTGGTCATAATGCCGGAAACAGCTTCGTAATCGGTTGCATTGCCAACATACACACATTGATGTTTTCGCAGATATTTGTCTTGTTCGTTCTTAATGGATTTGCATTTGTGCAGCTTCATGTGGATGTATTCCATGCATCCCTTTGCAAGAATAGCCCCTTTAACCGGAAGAGAGAACAGAATGCTGTAATGACCATAGTGCTTATTGAAGAATATAAGCATAGCATTGTAGAAACGATACACATAACGATAGCTGCTCTTCTGTGTGCTTTCACCCTTATAATGCAGGATCGGTGTTGGCAGATAATAATTCTCCCACCCTCTTTTAAGGATTCTATACGAAAGGTCAATATCTTCACCATACATAAAGAAGTCCTCATCGAGATAGCCTGTCTCATTGAGACACTGGCGACGTAGGAAAGCAAATGCCCCGCTGACAATTTCTATACGATTGACTTCTTCCTTGTCAAGATATTGCATATAGTATTTGCCGAACATGCGGCTCTTTGGAAAAAGAGAAGTCAAGCCGCACATCTTGTAAAATGCCGTTGAAGGAGTAGGTACTCCACGTCTCGACTCAAGAGCAAAGGTGCCATTTTCCTTCAACATCTTCAGGCCCAAGACTCCTGCCTTAGGATGCTCATCCATGAAGGCGAGACACGAAGCTAGAGTCTCTTCCGTGATTATTGTATCGGGATTGAGCAAAAGGACATAATCACTGTTAGATTCCCTTATCGCGATATTGTTTGCACAAGCATAGCCTTGATTCTCACTATTCTCTATGAAACGGACGCAGGGATGCATTTTGCGAAGAAATTCCACCGAACCGTCACTACTGCAATTGTCAACAACAATCACATCACAGGTAAAGTTACGCATAGCCTTCTCCACAGACATAAGACACTGATGGAGATAATACTTTACGTTATAATTAACTATGACTATTGACAGTTTCATTCCTCTGAATCAGTTACCGTTAAGTAATCTTCAACTTTTTTCTCCGTCGGCCAACAATAAATGACAATAAACAACAAAGTGATGGCAGCACATAAAGTACCTGTAGTCGACATTGTCAGGAAATATGTAACTACACAGAATATCGACACAATTGTCCAAACGGCAAGTCTTATCAGACAATAACGACGGAAAAGAGACAGCGCATCCTCATCAGACATATTTGCCTGTCTGCTTTGCAAACGCTTGCCCACCCACTGCACCGTCACAGGGACAGACAACAACAGCAGTAATGTACAAATGACACTGTAGGTATATTCCATCTCCTGATTATCGGAACTGGTATAAAGTCCGTTGGGAATCACATCCAACTCTCCTAAGCAGAAAGTAGCAACTATACATGCTATTGATATGTAAAATGCTATCCTTAGTTGTCGTATTATTGTATTTTGCATTGACTAAAACTAAATAAATTCAAATGTGTGTATTCTAACAATCGTTTTTGCGTATTATACTGTAAAGGGGACACGTCCTATAATCGAACGTCCCAAAGTGACCTCATCTGTATATTGAAGCTCGTCATTCACTGAAATGCCACGTGCCAGAGTAGATATCTTCAGAGACGGAAAGTCTTGCAGTTTCCTGTATATAAAGAAGTTTGTGGTATCGCCCTCCATGGTGGAATTCAATGCCAATATAACTTCTTTCACTCCTCCTTCCTGGACTCTATCCACAAGCGACTGTATTTCCAAGTCTGATGGCGCAATTCCATCCATGGGAGAAATCACCCCTCCCAACACATGGTAAAGTCCATGAAACTGAGTTGTGGACTCTATTGCAAGAACATCCTGAAAATTCTCAACAACACATATCGTTGACGCGTCACGCATGGAGTTGGAACAGATGCTGCAGACTTCGTCATCACTGATATTGTGACACACTTTGCAATGTTTCACTTCGTGCCGAAGAGTCGTAATACTCTGGGCAAACACATCAACCGAGCCTTCTTCCATCTTCAGCAGATGCAACACCAGCCGCAAGGCGGTTTTACGTCCAATGCCTGGGAGTTTAGCGAACTCGTCTACTGCCCTTGAGAGCAAGACGGAAGAATACTGCTGTGTCATTTTACTATTACAATCTTTCCTTTAACAATATATCTATCAAGAAGGGGATCAGTCTCCATCAAGTTTAAGAACGGCAAGGAAGGCCTTTTGAGGCACCTGAACATTTCCGATCTGCTTCATGCGTTTCTTTCCTCGCTTCTGCTTCTCAAGCAATTTACGCTTACGACTCACGTCACCACCATAGCATTTCGCAGTTACATCCTTACGCACCTGCTTAACTGTCTCACGGGCAATAATCTTTCCTCCTATCGCAGCCTGTATGGCAATGTCGAACTGCTGGCGGGGAAGAAGTTCCTTAAGGCGCTCACACATCCTGCGTCCCAAAGTCACGGCATTATCCACATGAGTTAAAGTGGACAAAGCATCCACGCTTTCACCGTTAAGCAGAATATCGAGTTTTACGAGCTTTGAGGGACGGAATCCCGCAGGGTGATAATCAAAAGAAGCATAGCCACGGCTTATACTCTTAAGTTTATCGTAGAAATCAATGACAATCTCACCAAGTGGCATAAGGAACTGGATTTCAACTCTGTTTCCCGCAATAAACTCTTGTTTAACCAACTCACCACGCTTACTCAGGCACAAGGTCATAATCGGACCTATATAACTGGATGTGGTTATGATTGTTGCGCGTATATATGGTTCCTCCACATGTTCTATCAATGTAGGATCTGGCATGCCACTGGGATTATGCACCTCCTGAGCCTCACCATGTTTATCATATACCATATATGAAACATTGGGCACAGTGGTTATCACATCCATATCGAATTCGCGGTCAAGACGTTCCTGAACAATCTCCATGTGGAGGAGTCCCAAGAAACCACAACGGAATCCAAATCCAAGAGCAGCAGATGATTCATGCTGGAACGACAAAGACGCATCATTAAGACGGAGTTTCTCAAGCGATGCACGAAGGTTTTCATAGTCCTCTGTCTCAATGGGATACACACCAGCGAACACCATTGGCTTCACTTCCTGAAAACCCTCAATGGCCTTGTCTGCAGGATTGGCAACAGTGGTGATGGTATCGCCCACCTTTACTTCCACCGCATTCTTGATACCCGTGATAATATAGCCAACATCTCCGGTACCCAACATATTACGTGGATGCATATCCATTTTCAAGACACCAATCTCTTCTGCCTGATATTCTTTCTTGGTATTGATGAATCGTACCTTCTGACCTGGACGCATCTCACCGTTCACAATCTTGAAATAGGCGATTATTCCGCGGAAGCTATTGAACACAGAATCAAAAATAAGTGCCTGCAAAGGAGCATCCGGATCACCCTTAGGTGCGGGAATTCTTTCTACCACAGCACTGAGGATGTCATCAACTCCCTGCCCTGTCTTACCTGAAGCCAGAATAATATCGTTGACATCACAACCTATGAGATCAACAATTTCATCTGCCACTTCCTCGGGCATAGCATTAGGCATATCACACTTATTGATAACAGGGATTATCTCAAGATCATGATCAATTGCCATGTACAAGTTACTGATTGTCTGGGCTTGTACGCCCTGTGTAGCATCAACCACAAGAAGAGCACCTTCACATGCAGCAATAGAACGCGAAACCTCATACGAGAAGTCTACGTGTCCCGGAGTATCTATAAGATTCAGAATATAAGTTTCTCCCTTATATTCATATTCCATCTGAATAGCATGACTCTTAATGGTAATACCACGTTCTTTCTCCAGATCCATATCATCCAGCATCTGCCCCTCTGTCACCTTGATTGTATTGGTGCGCTCAAGCAAACGGTCTGCAAGAGTGGATTTACCATGGTCTATATGTGCTATTATGCAAAAATTGCGTATATTGTTCATTATTTTCACTTTTTCGGGTCAAAGTTACGTATTTTATTTCATATTCTCAAAAAAACTCTTTACCTTTGCGAAAATTCAATAGAAATGAAATTGATTTTGCTAACACCTCCTACTTTCTTCGTGGAGGAACATATTATTGTTAACACACTGTTTGAGGAAGGCTTGGACATCTTACATATTCGCAAGCCCAACAGTGAACCTATATTCTGCGAGCGCCTGCTAAAGCTTATTGACAAGAAGTGGCACAAACGTATCGTAACACATGACCATTTCTATCTCAAGCAGGAATTTGGTCTGATGGGAATTCACCTCAATCAGCGTAATCCTGTTGCGCCTAAGAACTACAAAGGACATTTGTCACGCACTTGCCATAGCCTTGAAGAAGTCGCCGAATCGAAAAAGAAATACAACTACTTGTTTCTCAGCCCTGTCTTTGACAGCATATCAAAGGAAAGTCACCAGTCTCCTTTTACCCCCACAGAACTGGAAGAAGCAAACGCCAAGGGCGTGATTGACAAAAAAGTCATTGCTGTTGGAGGTATAACAGCCAACAATATAGGTTTAGCACAAAAATTAGGATTTGGAGGAGCTGCAGTACTTGGTGACATTTGGACAAGATTCAACTACCACAGTTCTTCATCTTTTGATGAACTCATATCACATTTCCGCATTTTACGTTCATTAAGTGAATGAAGACACACCCCCGCTTAATTCTCACACTACTATTTATGCTTTCATATTATACTATGCAAGCACAACGCCTAAGTGTGCGTGAAGCGAGGCAGCGTTTACACATAACCAAACTCAATCTGGCATACGAATCGAACAATCTTTACGCTTTCGATTCGCCTGCTGGCTTTATCCTTACGCCAGCCAACGCCAGCCAACCTGCATTGTTAGGATACAGCAATGGCGGTTCATTTGCCGAAGCTCAAAAATTACCGGTATTTTGTGCTCTCCTGGAAATAATGGACAGGAATCTTCAAAAACAAGTAAACAGCCATAGTAGTTTTCAATCCGTACGACCAGCTGGAGTTAAAGAAGCTGTTGAACCGCTGCTGGGCACTTTATACCATCAAGAAGAGCCATTCAACAATCAATGTCCATTATTGAATGGGAAACACTGCGTTTCAGGCTGTGTGGCTAACGCTATGGCGGAAGTCATGAACTATTGGAATTGGCCAGTAAAAGGCTACGGAACAAACACTTACACAGACTCCCTAGGTTGCAGACAAACCTTAACCGCCAATTTCTCTGACCATACATACGACTGGGACAACATTCTCAATAATTACGACGGAGAATATACCAAAAAACAAGCAGATGCAGTAGCGTTGTTACTCTCTGATTGCGGAATCGCAGTAAACACCCGCTACGGAATATCTTCCAGCGCATCAAGTATCGTGCGCCAACCCATTGCTTTAACTAAATATTTTGACTACGACCCTAGTGTTCAGATGGTATTCCGCAACTTTTACCGCACAGCTGAATGGGATTCCATCATGTACACCGAGCTTAGCGACGGACGTCCTATGATTGTTGGTGGCTGGTCTGCTACTCTGGCACATACATTCACTTGTGACGGCTATGATTCACAAGGACTTTTCCACGTGAACCTCGGCAACAGATACGGTGAAGGGGACTGCTACCTGAACTTTGACTATCTCTCCCCTGATATGCCAGAATGGTTTGACAAAAACAATCCAGAACGTGGAATGAACGTACTACAAGCTCTTCATATCGGAATAAGACCTTCCTATCTTGCAGAATCTTCAGATATAGATATAAGCGACAAAGCATTCTATGGCTTTTCGCACATCGGATTTATAGATGGCAATCAAAAACAATCTTCTGGTCAACGCAATGCCACATACGACATTGTAGTTCACAACCTCGCCAATCTGGACTGGAAAGAACACAATGGCAAAGTCGCCATTGCTTTAATGCCATACAACTCTAATTCTCCAACGGCATTACTTTATACATATAATCGTCATTTTGAAATCGAAGAACTAACAGATACATCATACACAGACACATTATCCATTAGTATCCCAAAATCAATTACAGAAGGGAAATACCGTATCATTCCTGTATTTGACAGCGAGAGCAAATGGGTTGAAGCACGTACAATGGTTGGGACGCCCAATTATTTGGATTGTAATATAACCCAAGAAAACGTATTTTTGTCCATACCTGGAAGCGCACAAGCCAACCTCAACGTTAGCAATGTTAGCTTTCCTGACAGTATTGTCCTGTACCAACCTGTTGAATACAGTTTTGACATTTCTAATACAGGAGACGAATACAGCGGACGTTTCTACGTTTGTCTGGTACCACATCCAAACGATATCGATATCACATCAGATGAATCGCAACAGGCAATAATAATCAATCAGCAAGGTCTGTTTATTGAATCAAGAATGACTGTTAACCGTTCTTTTAGCCGCACACCTTTAAAAGGTGTAAAAGCGGGGAAATACCATCTGCGAATAATCAATGATATTGACCTGTTTACGGATTCTACAGTGGTAATATATGAAGACAAAGATCATATAATAACAGTTTTGCCAAAAGATTACTATACAGGAATTGAAAGTATTAACAACCATAACAATAAGATGGATATTTTTTACGACCTAAGCGGACGTATGGTATCACAGGAATCAGGAAACAACCATCGTATTATCATCGAAAGAAAGAAAGGCAAACGCTATATCGTTAGTAAATAAAAAGCAATATCGTTCACAAATAGAATTGAATCCTTTCACAATAATACTATATAATAACGATAATACCATATAAAAGAGTATAAACAATAAAAGCAAAGAGGAATAGAAAATGATTTCTATTCCTCTTTGCTTTGTGGGCGTTGACGGATTCGAACCGCCGACCCTCTGCTTGTAAGGCAGATGCTCTGAACCAGCTGAGCTAAACGCCCTAAAAAAAGTCGGGGCAGCGTGACTCGAACACGCGACCGCCTGGTCCCAAACCAGGAACGCTACCAACTGCGCTATACCCCGAATGGTGCTCTGTTTCTCAAAAGCGATGCAAAGTTACAACTTTTTTTCCATATGGCAAATTATAAAGACTATTTTTTACACCTATTTTACAAAAAAACGAGATAAAATACTGTATTTATCATAGTCAGGCATGGAACACACTACCCTAAGAACAAATGCTTACAAAGAAACAACTCGAAGAACAAATGGGCATAAAAAAAAGGTGCCACCAAACGGTAGCACCTTGTATTAATTATTTGTGATATTGTCTGATCTCAAAATTACTTGAGTTCAACAACTGCACGACGGTTGAGGTTGTATGGCTCAACGTCAGCTACACCACCCTTACCAACAACTTCGATGTTGTCACGGTTTACACCGAGTTCAACGAGTTCGTCAGCAACAGCCTGTGCACGAGCTTCAGAGAGCTGCTGGTTGTAAGCGTCAGAACCAGTCTTGCTATCTGCATAACCAGTTACGACAACCTTAGCACCAGAAGCCTTAGCTGTAGCAGCGATTGCTTCGAGGTTGATGATGTCCTTCTTAGAATTCAGCTTAGAAGAGTTGATATCGAAGAATACAGAAGTTGCTGCGCTTGCTACATAGCCACCGTCGATGTTACGGCCTTCGCACTTGTGGTTAGCCCACTTAGCGAGCTGTGCACGGAGGTCAGCATTGATAGCCTTTTCGCGGTCGAGGTCAGCGCGGAGACGTGCAAGAGCTGCGTCGCTAGCTGCTGCGAGAGCGTTGTACTGGTCGAGAGTAACAGCCTTGTCGAAGTTAGCCTTGCCAAGGTTGAACTGAACACCGAAGTCAACTGCTACGTAACCGTCAGTGCTAAGAGCGCTTCCACCACTACCGTTAGCTAAGAAGTTGTAAGCAACGTCCAAGTAGAGACCTACACGCTTGCCAAGACGCCAAGTATTTTCAACACCTACACCAAGAACTGGTGAGAATGTTTCACTTGCAGGAACAGAGAAGTCGCGTACAAGTCCAGCACGTGGATAAGCGATGAGGTTCCATACACGGCTTTCGTTGTAACCACAGAAGAGGTTGCTGAGGTTGAACTGAACATCACCGTAGATAGCTGCATAACCACCCTTTGCTCCATCAGGAGTAAGTGTTACGTGATCATAGTTGCGGAATGCACGATAGAATGCACCATTTTCCCAGTTGCCCTTCAAACGAAGTCCGAGACCAGGAGTGAACCACTTACCGATAGCAAGGTCAACACCATAAGTACGACCAGCGTGGAAATCGTTTTCACCGTCACCGAAGAAACGTGAACCGTAAGGGTTCTGAACAGTCATGTCAACACCAAGCTGAATATACCAGTTGCTCCAGAAAGAGTTTGTTGCAACAGTGTACTTAGAAGGTGCTTCGATTGAAACTTGAGCATTAGATGCTACTGTTCCAAAGCCAGCGAATGCCAGCGCAATCATTAACTTTTTCATAAATACTTTTTTTTAATAAAACAATAAAATTATTCTTAATCTATTTCTATTATTAATATTGTATAGGGGGAATTGATGACATCTATTATTTGCTCAAATCTGCATAAATAGGGACACAATCCGCCTATTTCCGCTGCAAAATTAGTGTTTTCTTAGAATATAGTGCAAGGTTTTTTGAAAAATTATTACATTTTTAACATTTTCAAGGCATTTTTTTGTGTTATTTACGCTTTTCTGCCATAAAAAAAGCCAATAATTATGATTTTTATTGCATTTTTAAGAATTATTTACTAAAGTTTGTCAATTGAACATCTTCTCTATGTTCCTATGTTCTATCACTGTGAAGACTATTTTCCCGTCTGGAGTCCTTAAAGGAGTAGACAATTGGAATAATTGTTCTAATAATTTAACAATTTCTTCATCTGTTAAGACTTGTCCATAGACAATCGCAGCAGATTGTGCCATTGCAAGAGCAACGGCCTGATTAACCTCATCGCTGATGACTTCGCCATGTTCAAGAGCAGCATAGACAAGATCATGTAACAATGTAGTGGGATTAAGTCCTTCTATATCATTTGGTACTCCATTTATGCTATAAGAGCCTCCTCCCAGATTTGAGATATCGAAACCTAGACTTTCGAGTGTTGAGAAGATATTGTCAACACATAGAGCCTCCTTGGTAGTAAACTGGACTATTTCCGGGAAGAGTAATCCCTGCGTCACATGGCTATGATTAGCTATCTTATTTAAATATGTATCGTATAGCACGCGCACGTGCGCACGATGCTGGTCAACCACAAGGACACCATGTATGGAAGGAGTGATAATATATTTGCCTTTATATTGGAAATGCGGACATTGCGCCACATCTGCAAACTCACTCTTAAAATCTTCCTGTTTGTCTGTTTCAGTATTCCAGATAGAGGATTGTTGCGATTCCTGCGAGCGGTTCAGCAAACTATCGAGAACATATTCCTCTTCCGGTCTGACAAGGCTATCAATTTTTGGTTTGCTTTCGTTCTTATCACGTTCAAACGTCTCTAATCCCTTATACAGTTTTTCCCATTCGGTAGATTGGGGTTTATAAGAAGGACGCTGAGAATGGAATGGATTGTATGCAGATGCATTGCTTTCAGGCAACTTTACCACAGTATTCCCCACTCCCGCAACTGGAATATCAGGGCGATCCACAGTATCAAAATCTATCGTTGGCACGCTGCTGTATTTTCCCAAAGCCTCTTTCACTGCAGCAGCAATCACCTGCCATATAGGCTGTTCATTATCGAACTTTATCTCAGTCTTTGTTGGATGGACATTAACATCAATCGTATCTGTGGGGACAGAGATATAGAGGAAATATGAAACTTGCTCTCCTGCAGGGATCAGGTTTTCATAGGCATGCATCACAGCACTATGAAAGTACGGATGACGCATATAGCGTCCGTTTACAAAGAAGAACTGATTTGATCCTTTCTTTCGTGAAGTTTCAGGTGTAGCAACATAACCAGAGATTCTTACTAAAGACGTATCAACTTCAACTGGAAGCAGCGATTCGTTGATTTTCTTTCCAAAAACATCTACAATCCTCTGTCTTAGAGTTGTACTCCTCAACTTAAACACCTCTGTTCCATTATGAACAAGAGTGAAAGATATTGACGGATAGACAAGTGCTATACGCTGAAAATCAGAAACTATATTGTTAAGTTCCGTTTGATTAGTCTTGAGGAACTTTCGACGTGCTGGTATATTGTAGAAAAGGTTTCTGACAGAGAAGTTACTACCTACAGCGCACGCCACAGGCTCCTGACGTTCAACACGCGACCCTGCTATTTCTATATGTGTTCCCAGTTCGTCTTCAGCCCTTCGTGTTTTCAAGTCAATTTGTGCGACAGCAGCAATTGAAGCGAGTGCTTCTCCGCGGAATCCCATCGTGTGGAGATCATACAAATCAGTTGCCTTATTAATTTTACTGGTCGCATGACGTTCGAAAGACATTCTTGCATCAGTTTCAGACATACCCTTACCATTGTCAATAATCTGCACACAGGTCTTTCCCCCATCGGTTATCAGCACCTGTACCTCTGTCGCATCGGCATCAATGGAATTCTCCATCATTTCCTTGACAATAGAAGCTGGACGCTGAACCACCTCACCTGCTGCAATTTGATTGGCAACCGAATCTGGTAGAAGATGAATAATGTCTTCCATATATAATTAATGTACGAATGAACTAACTTAATACTATTTAAACGACACTTATTACGAAAAAAATCAGAAAACCTTGCCTGTATAGAGATACTTTGCCAATAAGAGCAAAGCAATGATTATCATCACCAGAATTCCGTTTGCCAGTGGTTTACGCTTGCTTTCTTTGCGTTTTCGCAGATGTTTGGTTGCACCTACGAACTTTCCACGGATATCTTCAGGTGAAAATTCCTTAGGAGGTAGCAATCCCAACTCTCGTTTGGCGTTTTCCTCAATTTTTGCAAGTTTTTCCTTGCGAGGGTCGTAATATATGTAATTGTGCTGAAAACCTCTGGGCTTTCGTACAGTAAACATTCCCATGGTAAAAAGTGTATTTTAGAATGTATTATTAATTCTGTTTAGTATTAACTTTCGCAACTGGTGATTTCGCTATTTGATTTCCCCCAGCCTTTGAATTGGAACTTTTCTCGTTTCTGTTTTCTTCAAGATATTCTTTGAATCTTTTCCTCTCCATACAAAAACATCGTCTTTGTTAAGTGGCCGTATATAGTCAAACCACGCAAAGTTTGCCAGATATTTCTTCTCTAACGGAATTTTCAGCGGAGGATAAGTCGTTCCTGTTGCTGCTGCCATCCAGATCTTTTCCACCTTCCGGTTGTTTAGGTACATCTTCATCTTGGTGGTTTCGGTATAATTCATTCCTATTGGATTACCGTTATCTTCATCTATATAATATGTCACATAAACATTGCCATGTGCTTCATTACGGACAATTTCACCATTGACAAAATAACTGAACATTTCCTTTGACGCAACCTGGTTATAACGCACAGAGTCCAAACGTTCTATTGTCATAGCCTGATTGATGACATGTATCCAGTCAATCGTGCTGTCGTTATTGTAAATTCTTATCTCTTCTCCGAAAACCTGCTGCTGCTCATTCCAAAGAATAGGCTGGCCATACATATATGTACATGAATCCAGTTCCAGCGAAACCAACGAGTCACACACGCCCTGCACATCCGTACGATATATTCTCACATGATTGTAGGCATGAAGATTACGATAAACCGAATCCGTGTTCATATTAAATGTAAACATCTTCAAAGTGTCAGCATGGATATAGAGAGTGTCAGGGGAGGAGAACTCCATTGCCAAAGCACTGTCTGTGGCTACTGCATCACCTGTTAATTCATAGTATTTACAATAATTGCCAGTCAGAGCCATTTGGTTCTCATCATCAGTAATGATTACATTTCCGAAGGCTTCATCTATACCTGCTTCCTTGTCACTGTAAAGACTGTCGCCAACTATTTTGCGCATATCTTTGATTATATATGAGCGATCCATCAAGTTGGCTTTACCTGTCTTCGTATCATAGTCTCCACGTTCACCATAGACAAATGTACCATCGTTCGAAGTAATATTTGTAGGAGATAATATCCTTGCACGTTCGGTATCCGTGTAATAGTAAAGAGTGTCCGAGACAAGTGTGAATTTCGGATTCGTAAGCTGTACATTATCTGTAAAGAACGCTTCATGGAGCGACGGTGTGTATTGTCCCCAATCAGAAACCAGCACATTGTCGTCATCGTAAAGAGTTCCTCCATCCACATACATTCCCACATCGTAAATACGGTCGTAATCAAGATTTTCCGTAACGAGTAGAGAATTATTGTGATAAAGCTTTACCCTACTGCGTGCACGAGCTTTCATTTCGTAGCCATCGTAGTACAAAGAGTCACATGTCAGTTTTAGCGTATCTCCCTGAATCATTACCACATGACCAAATGCATCAAACGAGTTGTCCTCTCTATAGAATTTTGCGCTGTCGCAGTCAAGGAGTACTCCCTCATGACTTAGCTTCACGTGCCCCACGAGAACTTCCGCACGTGGGTCTTGCCAGTTCTTATATAAAACATCGGAGTGAATCAAGTGAATACGCGAATCACTTTTCTTACGTTTAGGCTTATCGTCAGGAATGGCTGCAACTACAATACATGCAGAAATCAGGCAGACAATGAAACAAATCCATTTTCTGCCCAAACCTGTATATGTAGCTTTTCTGCTTGAAGCCATAAAAATAATGAACTGATGCCTACTTTATCCAACCAGGATATTTGAATTCGCAATCACGCCATTCCTCATTGATTCTAACATAAGTCTTCTTCTGCATTTCGCGAATCCATTTTCCCACTTTTTCCTCTTTGAGTTTTGCGACAAGAGCATTCTGCAAAGTCTGATAGTCATCCTGCATCGTGGCTCTGTGACCATTCACACGACTTTTCAGCTTGACTACCGCAACCACTTCCTTGCCACTTTCATCCACCATGATAAATGGCTTGCTGTACGCTCCTTCTTTAAGATTAGCCACTTCTCTAGCAACTTCAGACGGAAGATCCTTCATCTCAAAAGAAGGTGTTCCATAGAGATCACTCTCTCTATTTCTGTTCACCATGATTCCGTAGTTTGCTCTTGTATCCTTGTCTTCGGAAACATGGGCGACAGCCTCCTCAAAAGTATATTCTTTTTTATCCACTCCATCCATTATTGAATCCATCTGTGCAAGAGTATTGGTCAATGCCTCGTCACTTACACGCGGACGCATCAGGATGTGGCGGAAATTCACACGATCTCCGCGTTTTTCTATCATTTGAATAATATGGAAACCGAATTCTGTCTCAACAATTTTAGACACAGTTTTGGGATCTGTCAGGTTAAATGCCACGGCAGAGAACTCAGGAACGAAATCGCTACGTAAAGAGAATCCCAATTCACCACCTCGGGATGCACTTGCACGGTCCTCACTGTAGCGCAGAGCCATAGTAGAGAATTGAGCCTTACCAGTATTCACCTGTTCGGTGATGTCACGTAAGAGGTTCTTTATTCTGTCTATTTCCTCTTTGGCTATTTGCGGCTTACGCACAAGTATCTGCACTTCGAGTTGTGTCGGGACAAAAGGAATACTGTCTTCAGGTAATTCTGCAAGGAAACGTCTCACTTGAGCAGGGGTCACCTTCACATTTTCCATGAGATTGTCTCTAACCTCATCAATTATCATTTCATTCTTCACCAGTTCGAAGAGCTGCTCTCGTATTTGCAATGATGTTTTGCCAAAATACTCTTCCATTTTCTCTTTTGAACCCAACTGCTGAATATAGAAATTGAGTCGTTTCTCCACACTCTGAAGCACCTGTGCATCAGTTACCTCCACACTGTCTATGGCAGCCTGGTGGAGAAACAGTTTTTGCACAGCAAGCTGTTCTGGAATAACACAATACGGATCACCGTCTATGCGCTGTCCCATTGATTGAGCCTCAATACGCATCTGTTCCACGTCGGATTTGAGAATAGGCTCGTCACCTACCACCCAAATAACCTCATCTATCACATTGCTCTGCGCTTGCATTTCAGGCATAAAGAGCAACAGACCAAAAATGAAGAATATGTATCTAAGGCTTAACTTATAATTCATAATAAAGAATGTGTTTGTCAAAATTCTTACTTTTCCTTATCACCATGCGCATTCACCGTACGAAGCACATCTTCATCAACGCTGAAGGTATAAGTCTTGCGCAGTTCCTCAACCCATTCACGCTCACATGCTGCCTGATAATCAGCTGTAACCAAAGCTTTGACATCAGCATATGTTTCTGGTGCTTTCAGGCTTTTACCAAGAACATCAGTGAAAGGATAATCCTTCATTGGTGTAAACTCCTTTGTTGTCTTGAATACAAATTTGTCCACAGCCTTACTGTCACCTGGTTTGAAAATACCGCGGTCTATGCGGACCAACTTAACACTGTCGTTATTAAGAGCCTTGACAATTGTAGTAGCCCAGTCTTCATACTTAACCTTCTTGGTAAGTTTCTTAGCCGCAGCCAATGTCTTCTTGTCTTTAGCGTGTATTACAATTCCTCTGAAATGAGGATCTGTCCATGCATAATCGCTGCGATGCTGCTCGAAATAGCGCTGCAATCCAAGTGTGTCGGCAGCAGCCTTGTCCCATATCTGAGTTTTGCTGATTTCATACATCAATGTACCGTCATAATACTCCTGTGCAAGATATCTGGTATCAGCGTCTTTTAATATAATATCCGCATACATACGCTTAATCACTTCAGAACGGGTAACACCATTTTTCTTGGCAAGGGAATCGACCATAGCATTGGCTGACGCTTCACGAACTCCTCTTTGGTCAAGAAATTTCAGGATGTCAGCTCTGTGATATTCATAAGGGCGGAACGGATGGCGGTCATCTATGCGGATAATATGCCAACCAACTGTTGTCTGAACAGGCTTTGACACTTCACCGACCTTAAGTGCATAAGCAGCTTTCTCAAAGTCAGGTATCATCATACCTTTGGCAAATTCACCAAGGCTACCGCCTTTGACTGCCGACTGCTTATCTTCACTGTAGTTGCGTGCTATTTCCTCAAAATCTGCTCCTGCAAGTAAAACGGAATACAAAGAGTCAATCTTTGCCTTAGCCTTTGTCTGTGCCGTAGCATCTGCATTCTGTGGGAGATATACAAATATATGACGTCCCTGGAGCAAATCCTGTCCTTCGAAACGTTTTGCAGTAGCATCATAAACCTTACGAGCTTCAGCTTCAATATAGTTGCTGTCTACAAGGTCCTGCATCACCATCTGTTCACGATATCCGTCAAGTTCCTTACGGATAGAGGCCATTGTATCGATGCCGGCAGCTTTTGCAGCCTCAACCTTCAGTTTGAAATTAATAAACAAATCAACATACTCTTCAAGTCCCTTCTTATCAAGTACACCGTCCGAATTATTCTTGTTGAAAGAGTATTCAAACTCACTACGAGTAATTGCGTTGCCATTGATATGCATAATTACAGGATCGTCATTTGTCTGAGCATTGATTTCAAACGACATTGCTGATACAAGCAACAATAAAAGTAGTTTTTTCATTTCTAAGATTATTTCTGTTGTAATGATATTTTTTTAGATTATATATTTCCGTGCGAAGTTACGTAAAAATGCACAGAAATACGACATTATCTCATATAAAAAAAGTTAACCCTGAATAATATTCAAAGTTAACTCTTCTATTTTGTTATTATTTGAATTAAAATTCGAACGCTTCGCTTACGGAATTATCGCTTTCAACGCAACGTATCGCTCTTGCGAACATCTCTGCTACAGACAGTTGCTTTACCTTTGCTGTTTTCTGAGCGTATGGGATAGAATCCGTAAAGATTACTTCTTCCAGGGCACTTGCCTCTACCCTGTCGCTTGCAGGGTCGCTCATCACACAATGGCTTGCTACTGCACGCACGCTCTTGGCACCGGCACGAAGCATTTCGTCAGCGGCTTTTGTTATAGTGCCAGCAGTGTCGACAATATCGTCCACAAGCACTACATTCTTTCCCTCAACATCTCCGATAATCTGAATACTGCTGACCACATTTGCACGTGCACGAACCTTATTGCAGAGAACAAGAGGCACACCCAGTTTTTTGCTGTAGAGAGCTGCTCGTTTCGAACCACCGGCATCAGGAGTTGCAATTACAAGATCATCAAGATGAAGGGATTCAATATAATCAATGAGGACGAGTGAACCGTAAAGGTGATCTACCGGTACATCAAAGAAACCCTGAATCTGGTCTGCGTGAAGGTCCATGGTTATGAGTCGGTTTATACCTGCGACTCCAAGCATGTCAGCAACCAGTTTTGCGCCGATGCTCACACGTGGTTTATCCTTGCGGTCTTGACGTGCCCAGCCGAAATACGGACAAACAGCAATTATACTACGGGCGCTTGCACGTTTTGCTGCATCAATCATGAGGAGCAGCTCCATCAGATTGTCGCTATTTGGGAAGGTTGACTGTACTAAGAACACATCGTTTCCACGGATGGATTCTTCAAAACTAACTGCAAACTCACCGTCGGCAAAGTGTGTGATAATCATATTGCCAAGCGGACATCCCAAATGCTGACAGATACGTTCAGCAAGATAGCGGGATTTGGTGCCGGAAAACACCTTGAATGGTCGTAATTCGCTCATGAGGATTATTAGAGGTTATGAAATCCAATGCAAAGGTACGAAAAAAATAATTTAAATGACAAATTATAAATTATAAATTAGTGCGACCTGATAGCACATCGAGAAATTTCTGCGGAACAGGAGTTTCAAAATTCAGCAGTTCATGCGTAACGGGATGCCAGAACTGGAGTTTATATGCATGCAGACAGACTCTGCCAATTGGATCAGTTGTTGCACCGTATTTCAGGTCACCAACCACAGAATGCTGTAACTGTTGCATATGTACACGGATTTGGTTCTTTCGTCCCGTTTCAAGTTTACATTCCACGAGGGTGCAGTGTGGCGCTGTTTCTAGCGTACGATAGTGTGTTACAGCATATTTACCACCATTGTCGTATGGGCTGCTATATGTCATAAACACCTTGTTGTCCTTAAGCCATGAAGCCACTGTTCCCTGCTTCTTCTCCATCACACCTTCCACAAGAGCCACATAGCGGCGGTCTGCAATAAGTTCCTGCCAGCGGTCTATGAATATCTGCTGAACATCCCGGCGTTTAGCAAATATCATTAGTCCCGAAGTATAGCGGTCAAGACGGTGAACCGTATGCGCACTAAGCCTACGGCTCTCACGCTGGAAATACTGATCCAGAATACGTTTCACTGAATTCTCCCTACCGTCTAGCGGTGCATTGGTAAGTATACCCTCCGCTTTGTCCACGACCACGAGATGTGGGTCTTCATACACTATTCTCACAAATGGATTGCGCAGTGAATGTTCGTTTCCGCGACGGGCAATCTCAACTCTCTGCCCCTCACGCAAAGGCGCATTGAACTTGGTGTTAATTACTTTGTCGACAGAAACCATCTGCTTACTCAGCAACTGCTTTGCCTTGGTTCGGTTCATTCCAGGAACATTCTCCATTAGGAATGTCATCAACTCGGAACTTTGACGTACTGTATAGATTTGTGCCATAGTGTATTATCTTTTTTCAAGTAAAACCACATTTTCCACATGCTGAGTATGCGGGAACATATCCACTGGCTGTACTTTTACAACCTTGTAGTTCGCATCCAGCAAGTTAAGGTCACGCGCCTGGGTCGCTGGGTTACAACTTACATATACTATACGGAGAGGGGCTGCGAACAGAATCGTGTCGATTACATCCTGATGCATTCCTGCACGTGGAGGATCGGTAATAATCACATCCGGACGTCCATGCTTCTCAATAAACTCTCTGTTGAGGATATCCTTCATATCACCTGCGTAGAAGAGAGTATTCTCAATTCCGTTTATCTGCGAGTTAACCTTGGCATCCTCTATGGCTTCAGGCACATATTCTATTCCTATAACTTGCCTTGCACTACGTGCCACAAAATTCGCGATAGTGCCTGTTCCCGTGTAAAGGTCATAGACGAGTTCGTTGCCTGTAAGGGCTGCAAAGCTACGGGCAACCTTATAGAGTTCATAAGCCTGTTCTGTATTTGTCTGATAGAAGGACTTTGGACCTACCTTGAAACGGAGACTCTCCATCTCCTCAAAGATATGATCCTGTCCCTTGAACACATGAACTGGTTGGTCTGCAAAAGTATCGTTACACTTATGGTTATCTACATACAACAAAGACGTGATTTCAGGGAAAGTGTCGGCCAGATGCTGCATAAGTGCCATCGCCTGTTGCTTCTCTTCCTTATTCTCAATACGGAACTGCACAAGGAACATAAGTTCACCTGTATTGCTGGTTCGAATCATCAGGCTTCGCAGCAAACCCTTGTTTTCACGGAGGTCGTAAAATGTAAGTTCATGCTCTAATGCGTATTCACGGATGTCATTGCGGATTCTATTGTTGATATCATCCATAAGATGACACTCGGTAATGTCAAGAATCTTGTCGAACGCTCCTGTAATGTGGAAACCCACCGCATCTTTATTGCTGTATTCAGTATTGCTACGGATTTCATCCTCGGTTAGCCAACGCTTGTCACTGAATCCGAACTCCAGTTTGTTGCGGTAAGCCTTAGTGAGGCGACTTCCAAGAATCGGGGAAATCTCCGGCAATTCAATTTTTCCAATACGCTGCAAATTATCAACCACTTGTTGCTGTTTCGCACGCAGTTGTTCCTCATATTTCAGGCACTGCCACTTACATCCTCCACAAATCCCGAAATGGCGGCAGAATGGCTCATCCCTTAGAGGAGAGTATTCATGAATCTTCACTGCCACGGCTTCCATATAGCTGTGCTTTTTCTTCTTCACCTGAAGGTCAACCACATCGCCAGGTACAACATAGGGCACGAAAACCACTTTCTCGTCAACATGAGCAAGGGCTTTCCCTTCTGCTGCGACAGCTTCTATCCGGACATTCTCAATCAATGGTAGTTTCTTCATAAACGTCTTTTTTACAATTTAAATACATGTAGGTTGCTGCGGTGTGTGGAATCATCTCAAGAACAGATGTGACAAAGAACACAAAGAGGAATACCATTACCGCTACAATGTGTTCCCAAAGTGTAAGAGAATCGCCTTCCCCGTTCATCATACTATTAGTCGCAACCACACGTTCCATATATATCATTACCATTGCTATCGCGAACAACATACCAATGATATAAACAATCATATAGGAAAGAAGTCCTAATGAAAAGACTTTACCCCAGCGACGCCAACCGTGACGGTAGCCAAACCATAAACGCTTGAACACATTCCCCTTAACAAACTGAACAGAGGGGTAACACAGCAATAATGGTGAGGCTACAGCAATCAGCAGCAATGCCAAAATCACATAGGCTGATACTTGGAACACCTGTAGTTCAATATCAGATTCTGTTATCTCCATATTATAGGCAAACCATGCTCCTGCCATAAAGACACCTACCACAACGGCAAACACCAGCTGAGCCACCAAATATTCGGCAGATTTCACCACCAGTTGTGAATTATAGATATTGTGCATACGTATGCTCTTCATTGCCATGCCTTGCAAGCGGAGGTCTATCAGACGATATACGACAGCAAGCACGACGGCACTGTTCAGGACTATCAGTACACCCATAATTATCTGAAACACATCCAGTCCAATAACACTGTTTGCAAAACAACGTACATCACTTACCACAAAAAGAGTCGCTGTACCCAGCACAGCCAGTGGTAAAACAGCAGGCAAGACCAATAGGATCATACGCCAGAAGGAATCGGTGAGTACACTCACTCCGTCCGACAAACAGCGTCCTATACCTCTGTAGATATCTGTTTTTTCAATTTCTTTATCCATATTTTTCAGTTTTCATGCAAAAGTACACATTTTTTACGTACATTTGCATCAACCAAATATCAAAAATACTTAAAACTTAAAAAATTGTGTCAGCTATCAGTTGTCACTTAACTCTTCACTCTTAACTCTTCGCTTATCATGTACGCTTTGGAAACTGTAAAATGGGGATTCATCGGTTGCGGTGAAGTCACCGAGAAAAAGAGTGGACCGGCATTCGCACAGATTGAAGGTTCTGAAGTCGTTGCCGTAATGAGTCGTAATGCAGAAAAGGCTAAGTCCTATGCACAGCGTCACAATATTGCACGCTACTACACAGATGCCCTGTCGCTCATTTCCGATCCCGATGTCAATGCCATTTACATCGCCACCCCACCCTCTTCACATGCCACCTACGCCATCATGGCTTTGAGGGCAGGTAAGCCAGCTTACATTGAGAAGCCCATGGCAGCGACTTACGAAGACTGCGTTCGCATCAACCGCATCTCACGACTCCTCAACATTCCTTGTTTTGTAGCATACTACCGCCGCCATCTGCCCTACTTCGAGAAAGTGAAGGAGCTGGTGCGCAACGGAAGTCTGGGACGCATCCTTTCAGTTCAGATTCGCTTTGCTGTCCCGCCACGCGAACTTGACTACAACAAGACCAACCTTCCTTGGCGTCTGCAACCCGACATCGCCGGTCGTGGTGGTTATTTCTACGACCTTGCACCCCACCAGATAGACCTTCTTCAGGACATGCTCGGCAATATCATCGAGGCAGAGGGATTCTGCAGTAATATGGCTGGGCTGTACAAGGTGGAGGACACTATCAATGCCTGCTTCAAGTTCGACTGTGGAATCACAGGCTCTGCATCATGGTGCTTCGTCGCACATGAATCAGCACGAACGGACCGTATAGAGATTGTAGGTGAAAACGGCACCATTGCCTTTTCCGTATTTGACTATAAACCAATAACGCTTGACAACCAGAAAGGACATCAGGAATTCAGCATTCCCAATCCGCCACATGTGCAACAGCCCCTCATCCAACTCGTAGTTGACCATCTGCGCGGCATCTCCACCTGTGACTGCGACAACAATACTGCTACATCTGTCAACTGGGTTATGGATAAAATCCTTGGTGTCTTCAGGCTCGGCTGACAGAGTGAGATAATAAATAAAAGAGAAGCTTCACTGCCTATGCGGTAATGAAGCTTCTTTTTTATTGCATTGATTCTGTTTAGAACTCAGCTGTCTTTGGAGTACGTGGGAAAGGTATCACATCGCGGATGTTCTGCATGCCTGTAACGAAGAGGATGAGACGTTCGAAACCGAGTCCGAATCCAGCGTGTGGGCATGAGCCGAAACGACGGGTGTCGAGATACCACCACATATCCTTCATTGGTATGTTGCGGGCAGTGATTTCCGACATCAGCTTATCATAGTTCTCCTCACGGACAGAACCACCAATGATTTCACCGATCTGTGGGAACAGCACGTCAGTACCCTGCATAGTCTTTCCATCTTCATTCAGCTTCATGTAGAAAGCCTTGATTTCACGAGGATAGTCTGTCATGATAACAGGACGCTTGAAGTGCTCTTCAACCAGGAAGCGCTCGTGTTCGCTGGCAAGGTCGTCTCCCCAGTTGCATGGGAACTCGAATTTCTTGCCCTTGGCGATAGCCTCCTGAAGGATGTTGATACCCTCTGTGTAGGTAAGACGTACGAATGAATCCTTAAGCACACCCTGCAGACGCTCAATGAGAGTCTTGTCAATCATTTTGTTGAGGAACTCCAGATCGTCCTTACAGTTGTCGAGTGCCCATTTCACACAGTACTTGATGAATTCCTCCTCAAGATCCATGAGGTCGTCCTTGTCGTAAAATGCCATTTCCGGCTCAATCATCCAGAACTCAGCCAAGTGGCGTGGAGTATTGGAGTTCTCTGCACGGAAAGTAGGTCCGAAAGTATAGATCTGACCGAGAGCTGTAGCTCCGAGTTCACCCTCAAGCTGACCGCTCACTGTGAGTGAAGTCTGCTTGCCGAAAAAGTCGTCATCGTAGATAATGCTTCCGTTCTCGTCTTTCTTCAGGTCATAGAGGTTCTTGGTAGTCACCTGGAACATCTGTCCGGCACCCTCGCAGTCACTTGCTGTGATAATAGGTGTGTGGAAGTAGAAGAATCCCTTGTCGTGGAAGAACTGGTGAATGGCGATTGCCATGTTGTGACGGATACGGAATACTGCGCCGAATGTATTGGTACGAAGACGCATGTGTGCATGCTGACGCATATACTCGAACGACTGCCCTTTCTTCTGCATAGGATAGTCAGCACCACAGGCTCCGAAGAGTTCGATTTCTGTGCACTGCACTTCCGATGCCTGTCCCTGAGCAGGACTTTCAACCAGTTTACCCACAACTTTCAAGCATGCTCCTGTTGTTGCCTGCTTCAGTATTTCCGGGTCAACGGTCTCTGGGTCAACCACGACTTGCACGTTTTTGATAGTAGAACCGTCATTGAGCGCGATGAAGTCAACAGCCTTGCTGCTGCGGTGTGTTCTCACCCATCCGCAAACGGTCACTTCTTTGCCGTACTCTGTACTTTGAAGTATATCAATGATTTTTGTACGTTTCATGTATTGTTGAGTTTTTTAGTTTATTCAAAACTTCCCATGTGGAGCATAGCAACTTCCTGCTGAGTGAGGAAACGCCAGTCACCACGCTTGAGTCCTTTCTTGGTAAGTCCGCAGAACATCACGCGGTCGAGCTTGAGTACTCTGTAGCCGAGTGATTCAAATATACGGCGTACGATGCGGTTCTTTCCTGAGTGGATTTCAATACCAACCTGCTTCTTGTCTGTGTCTGAAGCATAGGAGATAGCATCTGCGCGTACCTCACCATCCTCCAAAGTCACACCGTCAAGAATCTGCTGCAAATCAGAGTGTGCAACATTCTTGTCGAGGAACACATGGTAGATTTTCTTCTTCAGGAATTTAGGATGTGTAAGCTTTGATGCCAGATCACCATCGTTGGTGAAGAGCAACACACCAGTAGTGTTTCTGTCGAGACGTCCCACTGGATAGATACGCTCACGGCAGCAGTTCTTCACGAGTTCCATTACAGTCTTGCGCTGCTGAGGATCGTCGCTTGTGGTAACATAGTCCTTTGGCTTGTTAAGCAGCACATAGACTTTCTTCTCTGGCGACACGAGCTGGTCGTGGAAGTGAACTGTATCTGTACGAAGCACCTTTGTTCCGAGTTCGGTAACGATTTGTCCGTTCACCTTCACAACACCAGCCTGGATAAACTGGTCTGCCTCACGACGAGAGCAAGTACCTGCGTTGGCAAGGTATTTGTTAAGACGGATTGGTGCGTCTGGATCTTCAATATATTCTTTGTAATCAATCTGCTTCTTCAGAGAGTACTTGTTTTCTGGATTGTAGCCTCCCTGACGACGCTGCTGACCATAGCCGCCACGGTTCTGTCCGTAGCCGCCCTGACGCTGCTGACCATAGCCGCCACGATTCTGTCCGTAACCGCCCTGACGTTGCTGACCATAGCCGCCACGGTTCTGTCCGTAGCCGCCCTGACGCTGCTGACCATAACCGCCACGGTTCTGTCCGTAGCCGCCCTGACGCTGCTGGCCGAATCCTTCATCACCAAATCCGTTATCACGGTTCTGGTGATAGCCTCCGTTGTTATATGGACGTGGATACTGATTACGTTCCTGATTGTTGTAACCTTGTGTCGTGTTTCTGTAACCATACGACGGACGCGCTCCATAAGCGGGTCTGATATTGTCGTCTCTGTAATTGTTAAATCCTTCACGGCTGTAACCTCTGTTTGGGTTGCTTGAATAGGCACGTTCACTGGTGTTGAAACGTGGACGGCGACGACGTTCGCCCGATTCGCCATTCTGCCAATTTTCTTTTTCGTTAATCATGTGTTTTCGTAATTTTTTTAATAATTAATTGCAGTCCTCTCGGATAGCGTTTTTGAATTCACTAGTTAGATTCCTGTGTATGTTTGAGGAGAAATGCGCCTTAACTCTTCTTTCACAGTTTCTGGCACATCGAGTTGTTCCACAAAGTTATGTATGCTGTCGGCATCAATAGTGGCATTGGTTCTTGTCAGAGCCTTGAGTGCCTCGTAAGGATGCGGATATGCTTCGCGGCGGAGTATGGTTTGGATTGCCTCTGCACATACTGCCCATGTATCATTGAGGTCGCGGTCAATAGCATCGCGGTTAAGCAGCAGCTTGCGCAGACCCTTCAGAGTGCTCTGTACAGATATGAGCATGTGTCCAAGGGGCACACCTATGTTTCTCAGCACTGTTGAGTCTGTCAGGTCACGCTGCAGTCGGCTTACAGGCAGTTTCTGTGCCAAGTGAGCCAGTATGGCGTTAGCCATGCCGAGGTTGCCTTCAGAGTTTTCGAAGTCGATAGGGTTCACCTTGTGAGGCATTGCGCTCGAACCGACCTCTCCTGCTTTGATCTTCTGCTTGAAATACTCCATCGATACATACATCCAGAAGTCGCGGTCGAGATCCAGAATGATGGTGTTGATTCTGCGGAGAGCATCAAAGACAGATGCAAGATGGTCATAGTTGGAAATCTGAGTAGTCCACTGCTCACGCTCCAGACCCAGTTTCTCGCTAACGAAGCGGTTGCCGAATGCCTTCCAGTCATACTCCGGATAAGCCACATGGTGAGCATTGTAGTTGCCCGTGGCACCACCGAACTTCGCAGTGTACTTGCATTTGCGCAGCAACTGAAGCTGTTCTGTGAGGCGGTAGACATACACCATCACCTCCTTGCCGAGTCTTGTAGGGCTGGCTGGCTGACCGTGAGTCTTGGCGAGCATAGGTATCTCGGCCCATTCGTCGGCATATTCCTGAAGCTGGGCAATGAGTTCCTCAACCTGGGGAATATATACCTCCTGAATAGCATCTTTCAGCGACAGAGGCACACTGGTGTTGTTGATATCCTGGCTTGTCAGTCCGAAGTGGATGAATTCCTGCCACTGTTCCACATTGTCCATGCCGGCAATACGTTCTTTGATGAAGTATTCCACAGCCTTCACGTCGTGATTTGTGACTGATTCTATCTCCTTCACCCTGCGTGCGTCTTCCACAGTGAAATTGCGGTAGATATTACGGAGGGTTTCAAACTGCGTATGATCGAATCCTGCAAGTTGCGGCAGGGGCAGTTCACAGAGTGCTATGAAATACTCAATCTCCACACGCACACGGTACTTCACCAATGCGTATTCGGAGAAATAGTTTGCCAACACCTCGGTTTTACCGTGGTAACGCCCGTCCACAGGCGAAACGGCTGTAAGTGCATCAAGTGCTATCATAATGTCTTTCAGGAAAAAACGAGTCTTTTTACCTAATTTATATTGCGCTTTATTATTACTATCGTGTTCTCTCAGTCCTCTCTGTCCTTGCTCTCGCAGGTCAAATCATTCAGAGAGCCTTAAATTTTGTGCAAAGTTAGTTTAGTTTCTCTACTTGACAAAACTTTTTCACATTTATTATAATAGGTATTGCCTAAAAATAACAAATTTCCACCTTCACACTTCACTCTTCTTCTCCAGGCTACTTAGGCGGAATACCGTGTAGGTCTCTATCACCACGAAAAAGAGAAAGGGCAGAAGCCACAACGACGGACGTACATAGACGTCGAAAGCATAGAAACCAGCTCGCATATTCACCAGCACAGCGGCAAGCATAAGCATCACCATTGCTATCACACGCTGGCGATGGAGACGTCGCACACGGATATCTGCCTGAACATCACCCATCATTGCTATATCTCCCTTTTCACCCAACAGTCGGCCAATGCTCATAATTATGGCTCCGGCTGCAAACAGCACTCCGGCTCCGTTAGCCTTCAGCCATTCCATCAGAACATCGCCCGCAATCGAGCGGCTACGCCAGAACATCCACGCCACTGCTCCCAAAAGAACCATCACCTCCCCTGCCAAAGCACAGAAGTTGAGCAGTTGCTGTTTCTTTTCCTTAGTCATTTCCCTCCTCGTCTTCGATGATAAAGACATCTTCGTTATATTCACGCATGTAGTACTTCTCACGAGCTACACGTCTCAAGGCATAGCGGTTGTTCTTCAGCTCGTCCAGCCTTGCCTGGTCGGCGGCAAACAGTTCCCTCTGCTCCTCTATTTTGCGTTCAAGCTCTGCAATATCCTGCTTGCGTTCCACACGCCGCACGATACAATTCTCACCGACGAATCCTGTTACCAGCACAAAAATTCCTGCGGCGATGAGATATTTGAATTTAGATAAAATCTTCCCTATTTTCACGGTTCGGTTCTCCTATTATTATTCTGCTGCAAAGATAAGAAAAAAAGAAGAAAGATGAACGAAGAATGGGGAATATTATTAAAGGTAAAAACTTAAAAAAGTTTAACACCCGCCATATCTCAGCCAACAAATCATTAAGAAATTCTAATAAACATTTAAGAAAATCTAAAACATTTTGCCGAACACAACGGATATTGTAATTTTGCCATCACAATCAGCAACTTAGTATTGAACCATGCGATTGCCTATGAAGCAGTTATTTACCCAAACCACCCTAATTATCGCCTTAGCACTCATGTGCGCCGCATGTGCCGAGCAGACCAACCTCTATTCGGTAACGGGAACGTCGTCGCAGGCATACCTCGACGGCAACACTGCGTATATGAAGCTCATGGATGGTGGTAGTTACAGGGACATCGACTCCTGCACGGTGCTTCATGGCAATTTCCAGATGTCAGGACCGCTCGACAGCGTCATGTGCGTTTCCCTGTTCATGGGCGACACCTACGACATCAACAACCGCCCGATCCTCGTTGTTCTTGAGGAAGGTAATGTCAAGGTCAATATCGGTTACTCATCAGTAAAGGCTGAGGGCACTCCACTCAACGAACGGTTATATCATTTCCTCGCCAAGCGCGACTCCATCGGCATGATGCTCATCGACCCTAACCTCACTCGCATGGAACTCATGATTGACGGTTTTTCTCCCGATATCATCCATAAGCGAATGGAGGAAGTCATGCGCAACAACAAGAAATACTTTGATGCGCTCGACAATCTTGAAACTAAATTCGTTGAGGAGAACTACGACAACGTGCTCGGAACCACTTGGTTCATCCACATGTGCGAACGTGCTCTTTTCAATTTCGACGTTCCTGCAAACCCCAACATTCAAAAGATTTACAAGAAAGCACCGGCAGAATTCCGCAACAACCCGAATGTTCGCCGTTGCGTCATGCTTTTGAGGTAAGAGTGCATGACCAGTGCGTTCTGCGGTTTTGCCGCTGAAATAATTTTCACAAAAATCCTTGCAGCACAAGGATTTTTTTGTACCTTTGCATCCGCAATCGGGATGTAGCGCAGTTGGTTAGCGTACACGTCTGGGGGGCGTGTGGTCGTCAGTTCGAGTCTGATCATCCCGACAAACACCCTGAAACCGCCATGAACAGGCGGTTTTCTTTTTTTTATAACCGTCTAACTTACAATAACACGACTATGACCTTAAAACCACTTCTGACAAGGGCCGTTGCGTCCCTGTCACTACTCATTGCTGCAAGCACAAGCCTGGCACAGTCAGCCGCCGAGCATCAGTCTGTCACTTTCAACCCCGACGGCACCGTCACCTTTCTCTATCGCAACAACACCGCCAAGGAAGTGCAGGTAGATGTGCAATTTGCAGGCAAACACCCCATGACACTAACCTCCGACGGTCTCTGGACAGCAACCCTCGGACCTGCAGCTGCCGACATGTATCCCTACCACTTCGAAGTCGACGGAGTGAGCATCATGGACCCTCTCTGCCCACAGTATTATCCAAACGAAGGATTCAAGAACAGTCTGCTCGAGATTCCGGCAAAGACAGGAACTCTGGCACACGACATCAAATCCGTTCCCCACGGCACCATAGAGTATATCCACTACTACTCTCAAAGCCTCGGAGCTACCAACAACGCCATAGTCTACCTCCCACCTACATATTATAATAATAGTGGCAAAAGCAAGCACTACCCCGTCTTCTACCTCGTAAGCGGCACCACCGACACCGAAGAAGTCTACTATAAGGTTGGACGCATGAACTACATCCTCGACAACCTCCTCGCTGAAGGCAAGGCACAGGAGATGATAATCGTCCTTCCCTATGGCAATCCTGTCAAGCTCCTGCCCAAGGCACCAGCCAACCCCATGGCTATGGGCGATATCTTCAGCCGCGACCTCATCAATGACCTCATGCCCTACGTAGAGAGCCGCTACCGCACCATCAACGACAGCGACCACCGTGCCATCGGAGGATTCTCACGTGGAGGCAATCAGGGACTCTCAATCGGACTCCACAACCTCGACAAGTTCTCATACCTCTGTTCCTACAGCTCCTTCACCACCACCGATATCCCTGAAGTCTACGACAATGCCGATGCCACCAACAGCCGCATCCGGCTCTTCTGGCTCGGTGTAGGCACCGACGACTTCCTCTACGGCAATTCGCGCGACTACATGGAATTCCTCGACACCAAAGGCATCCGCTCAGTCAAGGAATACACCCACGACAAGTTCGGACACACCTGGATGAACGCCAAGTATTTCCTCGACCACACCCTGCGCCTGCTCTTCAATCCTGAAGCATCTGCCGAAGCCATGAAGAACAGCAAGCCCGCGCTCGCAGCCACAGGCAATGAGGCATACTTCACCCCTGCCGTCATGGCCCGCCTCTTCCCCCGCCCCATCATCTCACCCGAGTTCAATGTCGACGGTATCACTTTCCGTTTCAAGGCACCAGCTGCCCAATCCGTACAGCTCCAGAGCGAAATCCTCACCACCCCGCTGCCCATGCACCAGGACGACGACGGAGTGTGGAGCGTAACCATTACCAGTCATTCCACCGAAGTTTTCACATACAATTTCCTCGTAGACGGCACAGCTGTTGCCGACCCCAGCAACATGTACCTCTCCCCTGACTGTGGATTCAAGCACAGCATCTGCAACAATCCTGCCAATCCCTACAGCTTCGCAAACATGGGCGATATACCCCACGGCACCGTCCGTTACGACCTTAACCGTCAGGCTGCCACCTATATTCCACCAGTTAAGGCGAAACGCTTTGCTGTAGCCATTCATCTCGTTCCTGGGCCGGACGACACCATTGAGAGCTGGTTCAAGACAGGTGGAGCCGATGCCATAGCCGACCGCCTCATAGCCGAAGGCAAGACTCGTCCCTGCATCCTCACCACGTCGGTAGATCTCAGCATGAAACCCAAGCGCATCTACACCCTCCGCGCCTCCGACCACCCATCGTGGCCAGAACGCCGCCACGCCCTTGAACAATTGCTCAAGATGCTGAAATAAGCACATATCCCTGTATCCATAACAACAAAGGCTCCGTGCGAATTGACCGCACGGAGCCTTTGTTGTTTTCAGTCACTTGCATCTTCGCTATTCTTTCACAGCCTTTGGCGTCCAGTTCTTGAAGAAAAGCAGAACCTTCTCTTTGCTATAGCCCTGCCCTTCCTCCAGGAAACTGGAATCCTGAATATGAATAGCTTCACCCTCGGCATCCAACACCACAAACACGGGAAAGCCAAACCTCTGCGGATTCTTCAGCCTGTGCAGCAACGATTTTGCCTTAGCCTCATCCTCCTTATTGCGAGGATTATAGTTCACATGGATATATACATAATTATCCTCTATCAGCTTGCTGATGTCAGCATCCTTAGTAATAAAATCAGCAAAGCGCAAGCACCAAGGACACCAGTTTCCTCCAACCTGACACACCACGAACTTGCCTTCGGCCTTTGCCGTCACCAACGCCTCGTCAATTTGCGTCATAGGATCTATCTCCTCGTTATACACTCTCTTCAGTCCCGTCTGCGCATTGACAAGCAGCGGCAGCAAACCAATCAGGACAATCACAATACTTCTTTTCATACCATCTCGATTTTTATATTGATTTGTATTTATAGTTTCTATTTCTCCTATCACGTCTACCCTGCGAAGATTTCTTCCCTATTACACCAGTCCTTCTTTCAGTTGGCTTCTTACACACAAAGTCAACCTCCCCAGCCTGAAGCTGACCGACAGGTACTCCTTGAATAGCGTTTTCAGCAGATACGACTTGCCTACACGCCGCAAAACCGTCACAATCTTTATCAACCCATTATCCTTTGAATCAATGAGTTGCTGCATATAAATCGGTCTTTCTATCTTCATAACCATCAGTCATTTACGTTCAATAAATGATGTTTTCATTACGGATTTATGTCAATTTTGCCAAAAATCCGTTGCAAATATACGAAATTAATTCACAAAATACGATAAAGTGATGGGTTCCCTCTTTGCACACAAGCTACAGCAAATCCTTATGCTGATTCACCATACCCAGACGCAAATAGCCGATTCCCGAGCGCTGCATGCCGTCAGGAGCCTTTCCATCGTGATTATGAACTTCGGAAGTGCCATGTTTATATGATATATCTATCCCATAGATATTGAATCCATGTATTATCTTTTGACTCCTTAAAATGTTTGGTCATCAACTTGAACAGCTCTTCAAAGGTAACGGGACGAAAACTCTCGTGTCCTTTTTCTGTCAGCAGAGCCTGGTATTTAGGTAGTACCTCATGGAAGTGCGTGTTAAACGATGGATAAAGGTGGATGCTATGGAAGTGAGCTATCTCACCACCAAGTTCCATGGCAGCACCCAGAATATGATTACGCCATATCTGCCGCAGCTCATCGCTAACCAGCAGACCATAATCTTCATCAGGATGACAGTAGTACTCGCAGTTTCTGGTCGTATTGACATAAAGCGGTGTCGGGTGCAATACTGCATTTTCTTCCTCTCGACTTCCTTTTTTTAGAGGATATGCTTCTTCTGTATATTTCACCTCAATGCCAATACCTCCAATGCTACCATCGATGTGTACATATTCGATGTAGGCATCAAAGGCAGTATGGTCATCCAGTGCATCAGAAGTCCTTTCAATCACAACCTTCCTCACCTGACTGATTTGCTCAATCCCAAGCAGCTCATTAAAGAAACTAATGGATGCTTCCAAATGATTCGGAGATGCTCCCATTGGAAAGAATAAATTCCAAGGTATGTGCTCCGAACGTAGCAGGTTGGCAAAGAGTGGCTTCTTGTAGGGACCGATAGCCTCTAAGATATCATTCCTGTACCCTTCATAAAAGTTCAACCCACGTCTGGCATCCTCCTCACGCAGGAGATTGCCATACTTCGCCAATCGATCATTAGGGTCGAAGTCCACTTTAAGCACCTCTTCCCGAAAGTCCGACTGCTTCTTCCTCGCAGCAGCTCGGAATGGCGGGTCAAGTTTGTATGGTATAGCTTTCATTTCTTTCCTTTCTTATTCCAAAAGTAGTACATAATATCGAGGCTTTCACCGCTTTGGATGTATATCACTTCCTTTGCTGTGACGATAAGAACTATTGGGAGACCCTTATCAACCATAACTCCATCGGGAATATCACAATCCACTTCAAACGCATGGCGGCGTTTGTAAATACCGAGGTAATGGAGGTGAGTGATTGACATATCAAAATCACCTCTCTCTGCTAAGTAAGTTCGTGCCAGACGGCGTGCTTTGGATACAGGTATAATCATAGACCTACTTATCTAATGAATACATATTTTCATTTAGCCACCCAACAAGCTCCTTGGAGTCATGTGCCTCGTCGCCATCCTGTAGGTGGGCTATACGATAATGTCCTTTTTCAAACTCATTGAATTGGAATCTGCAAATCAGAACATGGCTTCGATAGAAGTACATCCATCCGTCGTCAAGATAGAATCCGTAACGATTATCCCAATCAGTGTACCATGCACGAACAATTCTATTCTTTTGTTCTTCATTGAAGACGAACTGATTCATGTTGACATCTGAAGGTTTCCATTGATGCCACTCTACATTAGTCAATGCACAGTTCTTCTTAAAGAACTTTCTTTCCCGCTTATCGTTATCAATCATCATCCAACTTAGACGCTGAACACTGTCATCTTTCCTGTTGAATGCATGGTGGTAAAGGTCGCCTCTGGTCATTTCACCATCAGCGTATTTCTCTTTGATGTAGCTATACTCACATCCGTACATTGCACTTGCGAAAGCTCCTGCAATAGCAGCAATCAGATGAATATCACCAGACCATTTTACAGCATTGTGGATGGTCGAAGTGAAGTCATATCCAAGGAAAAATGCATCCCATGCGCGGAAGATGGAGGTTAGCAAGCCAGATGAGTAGGCAGCATCTTTTCCATCTTCTCTCCAATGCCAAGATTTTGAGAGCGTCTCAAACATCTCACAGCTATGATAAGCTTCTCCTTTGGTGTATCCGTTTCTTAATGAAGTCAGCAACTCTCTCATGAAATAGCGAGCATAGCCTTCCTCTTTGTCAATATCAAAGAAATGAGGCATTTGTTCTTCCAGCGATGGAGAATACCACGCGCAAGCTATCTGCCACATCAGCCATTGGTCATAGTATGATTTTTCTCTCGGAGATTCCATTGGCGTTACATCAATCTTCTCTTCAGGAAGGAAGAATGTATGAGCAGCGTTGTATAATGCCGTGCCATAACATGACAGCACAGCATCGTCTCTTACAAGCTGCTTATAGAAGCAGGCGCGGTCGTGTTCCCACGTCCAAGCTGCCAAATCTCCAATGATAACTCCAATCATACCTCTTATCTATTTTTATAGTATGGAAAACACGGAAATGTTACTTTGTCAACTCTTGATAAAGTGCCAGCCCTTTCACGTCAGCAAATATTTCTGTCGAGGATGACGGGGAGAGTTAGGATAGAGTAATCGAACGAACTTTCCTTTTATTGCAGGGTTAAGATAGACATCCAAGAAACTCTCTCTATCCTTTAGTCCCAACCCGCTAAGCATTTCTTTTACCGATAATTCATTTGTCCCAACAATCTTTACCAAGTTCTTGACATACTGATTTTTAGTATTGAACTTGTCGGGTGACTTGTCGGGTGACTTGTCGGGTGACTTGTCGGGTGACTTGTCGGGTGACAAGATTAGGTTGAATCCTCCACTCCTTTGTTGGATTAATATGTAGATAGCGGTTACGCAAGTCCTCAACTTTAAGTTCGTTTAATGATAACGCATTGGAGTTTAACGTAATCATCGTGAGGGCGAAAAGAGTAATAAAAATCTTCATAATGTTCCGCTTGATATGAAAGAGTGAATATAATTCGAACTTGTATCGATTGTCATCTTATCTTCTTTTCAAACTTGAATAGGCCATCCTCCTGGTCGAACTGCTCAGGCATATTGGGGTCAGGATGATACTCGTTGAAGAACTCAACGGCATGGAATCCGCAGCGATTGATGTAGAAGTGGATATTCCGGCGGTCGAAATACGGGGTACAGGTTTCCCAGACTTCTATGTCTGGATGCATGGCCTCTATGGCTTTCCATATGACCTGACCGATACCTTTGCTCTGAACACCCACTTTCACATAGAGGAATGCAAGTTCCCCCAAAGTGCCATTAGCAGTAATGATGGCACCACCCACACGCTGGCCATCCTCGTTGACGGCTTCGTAAGCTTCGGCACCTTCAGCCACTAATGACTGATAGAAGTCCTTATCAGGTAAAACCTGCCACTGATTCATTTCTTCAGCATCTTTGTTATATGCTTCGAAACCATGCCGGAAGGCCTCCTGCATTTCCTCTTTGAAGGCGACGGTATGCTCCTCAGAGAGTCTGACAAGTCGGATGAAGCTATTTGTCATGCTTGTTGTTTATTGCGTTTGAACTTATTCTTGAGTCGTTTATATCCTTCGACGCCCAGAATGGTCAGACCTCCATACTGACAGGTCTTTGCCAGTCCGAAGAGCACCGTCCAAAGGATGCCTTTTGCCGTAACGCTGATAGGTAATAGCATCTGGGCGAAGGACAATATATAGAAGGGGATGCAGCATAGCAGTACGATGACTCCCGTCCTGAACGAGAGCGACTGCAGCCAATGCTTCACGTTATAGAATGTGTGAACGATGGCATCTTTTGGAGAATACAGAATCATTCTTGGGCCTGCCCAGCGCATGATTTCACGAATCTGTTCACGCTCTTTTGACGCATAGCAATGCGTTGGACAGTTCTTGCATGCAGTCTTGTTTTCACCATATTTGCAATGATCGAGACGGCGACATGCAAACTCTGCCAGATGTTGATACTCTTCTGGCATGGTTCCCACCTTCAGATGATGATGGCAATATAGCTCTATCATCCTCTGGACGGTCTGTTTCTCGCGCTCAATCCTGTTCATTCCATTCTTTGCGATTTGAACTTTGTTCGAACTCCATCACGACTCGGCAATGTTCAAGTAAACTTGACATTGCTCTCGCTGTTCTGTCGTTTCATTTCTTCACCTTCCTTGTCATACTGTTTCCGCTTTCCCGTAGGAGGCTCTGTTAGGATGATCTTCACTACGGCTGTACGTTCAATGCTACGCTTGATAGCATCGTCGAAAGCATCCATGTGGTTGGGTAAGAATCGTTCACAGATGGCTCTTAGTGCCTCTATCTTTTCGTCTCTATCTGTCACCATCTCAGCCTTGCCAACTGCCATTGCCGATTTATACTGGAGCGTGAAACTGCCATCCTTGGGGCCAACCGTCGGGGCGCACTTGGTTACAGCCGACAAAGCCACTGTCGGATTGGCGGCTATGCAGTCCAGTTTGTCACCCTCCAAGGCACAATGGAAATAGAACGTCTTATCGTCTGTGCGAGCTAACGACAGGGGTACACCATAAGGCGTACCATTTGGTCGTGTGAAACTGACGGTGACATACGGTGCCTTATCCAATACCTCCATTGCGAAGACTGCATCCATTTCTCTACTTGCTTTTCTCATTTCAATTGTTTCTCCATTTTGTAACATGTAAAAGTCTCACCGACGATCTTCTGCGAGTAATCTGCAACATAACCCATCGTTTCATAGAAATGAATCTTGTTGTCACGGCTCTCCAGTACAGATGTACGATAGCCCAGTTCCTCGGCCCACTTCTCAGCCTCCTGAACTACAAGCGTTCCTAGTCCCTGATGACGATACTCCGGCAGAACGACTATCCGGCCAAGCATAACGCGTTCATTGTCTATGGCATATAACCGGCAAGTGGCTACTGGAAG
>DEFM01000001.1:305-562 GCA_002350855.1 Prevotellaceae bacterium UBA2852 | reverse complement strand
ACAATATACTTGGTCTCTGGCGTGTCATGCTCGTCAAACTCAGCATATAGCGTAATCTGATGCTTCCGCGCCATTGCCTGTATGCGGACATAGTAGGCTCCTGCTTGCTCTGCTGTCTTTGTTGCTCTTATTATCTGCATGTGGTACTATTTAATGGGGTCTGAACAATACTCACGTCTACCACAATCCTTGCAGAACTTGCCGATCCAAACATTATCGATTTGTTCGATGGCCGCTTCAAGCATTTCTGGGTCATC
>DEFM01000001.1:0-176 GCA_002350855.1 Prevotellaceae bacterium UBA2852 | reverse complement strand
AGCTTGAAATGAACTCTCGGACAAAGCACACGCTCCATACCGTCATAGAGGATAGGATGCTTCTCGTGATCCTCGCGCCATGACGTTCCTGGTTCCTTGGCATGAATCAGCCTGACCTCCACGCCTTTCTTCAGCAAAGAGGCAATGAGTGCTAGGAATGGCTTGTCATCGACATA
>DEFM01000009.1 GCA_002350855.1 Prevotellaceae bacterium UBA2852 | reverse complement strand
TTGTTGCATTGGTTGCCTCCGGCAGATGCTCATTGCATGCATGGTGTAGATGCTATAGTTCTTTTCATTTAGTAGGGTCATGGAGAAAGTACACCGATAACAAGTTGTTAAGATAATTCATAATGTTCCGTCTATTGTGCCACCTCTGTACAACATTGATTTTCAATGGGTTACTAATACATGCCATTTCGCGTTCTAAAACAGACCGTTTTAGGACGCGAAACGGTCTGTTTCGCAAGCTGAAACGGACCGTTTGGGAATGCAATATGATATGTATTAGAATGGTGTAAAGATATTTTTCTGTGTGGTGATGTCTGTACTAATAAACGTTAAGACTATTGATAGCCTTCTCATAGTCCCTCCATTTTATGTCCGAGGTATACTGTGCGGCCGTTCTGATTAGATGATCAAACAAGTCGTACTTATCCTTCTTGCTGTCTCTGAAAAATCTTCTGTTGAACTTCCAACAATATTCATTCAAGTATGGTTGTAGGAATCTCTCGTCTATATCTTTATGTATAGCTTCAATACCACTACGGCACTCTCCGGTTATTATATGCACCCAAGGTAATTTTGATTTGACCACTTCATGGATTTCGTCCTCAGTTTCAGGATATGGCTTGTGTTCTTTGAGGATTTCCTTTAACTTGATGAGGTTGTGTCCACCATCCGTAACAGCTTTGGTGTCGCTACTCACAGACCCTTCAATATAGGGACGTATCGTTTCATATTGCTGATTAGGCATAGAGTACATCTTTATACATTGGACGGCTTTCTTTATGTTCATCTTTTCTGCTTTCTGCAATAGCGCGGATGCTCTGTTAATATACTCAGGCATAGTAAGTTTGGAAAAATACTCTGCGAGGATACCATCAACAGGTTTACTCTCTGCTATTACCAGAACCGGTGTCTTTTGAGTCTTGATTACATCCTCACCGTCAACATTGACTATAGAAGAAGTAGGGAAGAAGGATATGTCAATCTCCACTTCATCAGACAACTTATACATGGCATCTCGCTTACCCATAATGTCTCTATACTTCATCATCATGAGCCATACAGGAGGATAATATTTCTTTTCCAACTGATGTTGTATCTCCTTGGCAGATAGCACCTGCTTGATTGATGTCATCATGTTAGCCGTAAAGAACCAATCGTACATGGGCAAGTGGCTCTTTTCCATTACTGTTCCCTTGGTCAATGGGAATCTATAGCCACAGGTGGCACATTGGAATATACGACTTCCCTTATACCATTTGAAATTGGTTCCACTGCACTTAGGGCAAATCATACCCAAGGACAGGCGAATATCTTTGAAGTAGTCTATGCAGCTTTCATCGTCAGGAAATCTATTGAAGAAGTCTTTGAGTAACATTGGCTTGGCTTTTTCCATAAAAGTAGCTGTATTTTAGAAGATTACAAAAGAGTAACTAATTATTTAACGAATATTAGTACAGACATCACCACACGTAACTATTCAGCGAATGCCCGCCCAATTTCTCTTTCTGATGGTTATCTCAATTATGAGCCTTGTTTAAATGCCTATCAATCAGCAAAATAAGTATGAAAATAGTTCTGTTTTTGTTTGCTTATTTCAGACTTTTTTCGTACCTTTGTATCTGTGAAAGAGATAGTTACGGATATAGCAGATGTGCTGAAAAGCATGAATGAGAAGCTGGGGTCGATGCAGAAAACCATCGATTCGCAGCATGATACTATATGCAATCTTAACCGTAACATTAACAAACTGAACGTCGAGGTCAGCAAACGCAATGCGATAATAGAGGATCTTAGAAAGCGTCTTGCAAAGTACGAAACTCCAGACAAGAACTCCAACAACAGCAGCACGCCACCTTCCAAGGAGAAGATACAGGACGAAGTCGTCCGGCGTACTAAGACGCTGCGCAAAACGAGCGGTCGTAAGCCGGGTGGACAAGCAGGACACAAGGGCTGTACACTTTTGAAGACAGACAGTCCGGATTCCGTTGAAAACATAATTCCTAATTACTGTAACGAATGCGGCAACTCGCTCGAAGATAGTGAGCTTGTGATGGATTATGTTACACAGGTGATATCTCTTCCTGAAATGAAGCCTATAGTAAAAGAAATCAGACATTATGTTGCTATCTGTAGTAAGTGCGGAGCAAGAATACAATCCCACGTTGCAAGGAAACGCGGGGCAAATGCCGTTGTCTATGACGCTTCTGTCAAAAGCCTCGTCGTCTATCTTTCGGTAGTACAGTTCCTGCCTTATGGTCGCATTGCCGACTTCTTACTCGAAGTGTGTAATCTTTCGATAAGCGAGGGCTCCATGGTTAACTGGATAAACGAGGCCAAGACAAAAGCAAAGCCTGCTATTGACAAAATTAAGAAGCTCATTATGCAGTCAAAAGTTGTAGGCTTTGACGAGTCGGGCTGCTATTGCAACAAACGGCTGGACTGGGCTTGGATAGCACAGACAGTGTATTTTACACTCTTGTTCCGTGCTGGAGGAAGAAGTTCTAAGGAGCTTGAAAGTCGTTTTGGTGACAGCCTTGAGAGAATGATAGCAGTAACAGATCGCCATAGTGCCTATTTTGCCTTGCACTTCTTGAACCATCAGGTTTGTCTTGCGCATATACTTAGAGAGCTGCAATATCTGAACGAACTCGACACAACACAGCAATGGTCTGGAGAAGTTGAAAAACTTTTGAAGGAGGCAATCCACGAAAGGAATACAAGGCCTAACGAGTATATTGAAAAAGAACCGTGGCTCGAAAAGCTTGATGCTCTGCTCAAGAAGAATTTGGAAGGATTTAAGGAACAGTTTCAGCGTCTCAAGAACGGTCTTATAAAATGCAGGGATTATATCTTCAACTTTCTGGAGGATCCTCTGATTCCTTCTGACAACAATGCAAGCGAACGAGGCATAAGAAAGTTGAAGATAAAACTGAAGAACTCTGGTACCTTTAGATCGGACTTAGGTGCAGATGCTTTCTTTGACCTGCATTCAATAATAGAAACTGCGAAGAAACATAAGCAGACACCATTTGAGGCAATCCGAGCACTGTTTGGTGCTACGGACAGCCCTGCCGTACCTATCGCTGAATAGTTACCACCACACAGAAAGATATTTCGGTATTGCTTTCACTTCACGACAGACGCAAATCCGTCAAAAATCTGAAACGGGAAAACAATGGGGAAACATTTTTAGGTAACAGGCTCCATACTTTATTAATAATAACGCAAACAAAACACCAGCAAAAGCAAGAAGACTCACACACTAACAAAATAGATTGTGTTAGTTTATGAGCCTTCTTTTGGCGATGTCTATCGCTCCATCTTGCGGATGGAACCTAAACTCCTCTTATCTTCCTTGCCATCATAGAATGCGTTGAGCACATCACGAAAGACATCGTTGGGTGAGACCGCATCGAAGAGGGTCATCGAGGATCGCAACTTGCGTGCATCGATAGGGCTGCCCATGACGGCGACAATATCCTTGCCATGATGCGTCAACACCGCTTGCGTCACTTCACGCAGACGGGCTCCGAGCACGGGATGCGAGAGATACGCATTCGCCTCCTCCACATCGGCAAGACCATATATCCACGAGTTGGAACTGTGGCCGAGTCCCCGAAGCTGTGGGAAGATATACCATATCCAGTGGCTCCGCTTCTCACCGTCTTTCATCTCCTGCAAAGCCGTGGCGTAATCGGACTGCTGCATGTCAAGGAACCGCTGGAGGTTGAAAGGATCTTCAGTAGTGTGACCAATCGTACTTTCAAAGTTGTCGAGGATATGACGAAGCGTAGGAGTCAGCAGACCGTAGCAGTAGCCAGCGAGTGCTTTTGGCATCTCATAGGCAGCCTGAGCGATAGCACCTGCCATGGCACCAATGGTGTCGCTGTCGCCACCGATAGACACCGCGTTGCGGATGGTACTCTCGAAGTCGTGGCTGTCGAGATAGGCGATGATGGCCTCCGGCGTGCTGCCCATGCACGACACGTCGTAGGTGTATTCGGGGCGTATCCCGTCGATGGTACGGTGGAGGTCATATCCGAATGTCGTCTCTAAATACCCACGAAGGTCTTCCTTCGATTTCCCCTGTCTTGTGAGGAACACTGCGGCAGCAATGGCCTGCGCACCCTTGATGCCCTCGGGATGGTTGTGCGTCACCTCGGCAGAGATCTTGGCGAGGTTCAAAGCTTCGTCCAGACTCTTTGCATAGAAGCCCACAGGACTGACCCGCATGCCACTGCCGTTGCCCCAGCTGTTGTATGGCTTCGGCTCACGTTCTATAAGCCAACGCTTAAAACTGCCGCCATATCCTGCCCAAGGGTATTTCAGTCCCAGCTCACGCATACACTGCACGAGGTATTCGTGACTGTGCGGCTTATCTTCCGTCAGCCATTTCGCTACGGCGAGCGTCATCACCGTGTCATCAGT
>DEFM01000024.1:159993-173537 GCA_002350855.1 Prevotellaceae bacterium UBA2852 | reverse complement strand
CAAAGTCTAACTAAAAACGAGCGAAACAGAGAACCAATCCTTGATACATCCCAAAACTTTTCCACCCCCTGTTCTTTAGATTTTGACACATTTTCATAACTACAATCTTGACAATCAAGCATTTCAAGATTGTTTGGCAGATTGATATTTTTCCACCTCTATTGCTTTCATGCATCAACTATAACTTGTATATTTGCCATGAATAATCAATTGAAAACAAAAACTTTATGAAAATAAGAATAATATTGATTGGTATGTTGTTTCTGTCCGTTATGCCTTTGGCAGCTCAGAATACACAGTTGGAATATCGTCCTTTTGCACAGGATGGGAAAGTGTGGAAAACTCAGGTAGGCGGAATTAAGGAAAATGTCTATGGTAATTGTATTAATGGCGACACCCTGATTAACGGCGAGACATGGAAGAAAGTATATAACTATGTTGCCTTTCCTGATTTCGGTTCTACCTATTATGCCGCTATCCGTGATGAAGGAAAGAAAGTATATGCTATTGCCAAAGGAAGCACAAAACCGCGTCTCCTCTATAACTTTGATTTGAAAAAAGGCGACATGGTGAGATGTGGTGTTGAGGGCAACGCATTTGGTTGTCTGCTTGAGAAGGACGAGAAACCTGATACTCTCCTGGGATTTCCTTTTGAATCTTATTTAAGGGTTGACAAAATTGATACCATCAAAGTTAGAGAACTGCAGTTCCGTCGTTTTACTCTCACACTCCTTGATGCATATAAAGAATATTACAGAAATGGAGAAGAATCGTTTATTAACAATGTAGTTTGGGTGGAAGGTATAGGTTCTGGTGCAGGACCTTTCTCTCCATGGATGCCACTTCCCGCCCGCGAAAGCATTTTCACAAGTTGCTGTATAGGTAAGACCTGCATATTCGGTGACACTGACTTTTATGACGCAGAAGTGTCCGTTTCCGTCAACAGTATTTTATCTAAAAGGAAAGATAATGAGAATAATAACTTCGACCTCACCGGTCGCCGACTCAACTCTGTTCCGGAGAAAGGAATGTACATCAAGAATGGCAAGAAATGGTTGAGGAAGTGAGGTGGATATACATGGTATAACTAATGTTTATATCAAGAATGATTTCACTGTAAAACAAGGAGCTACTCTTAATATTACTACAGAAAATTAGAAATCAGGAACAAAAAACCAAACTATTTGTCTTTCAGATAATAAAATCTTTTTACTACGTTATCTATAATACTATTAAATTATCTTATTATTATGAAATCTAATACAATTACCTTTTGGTTACTTTTGATTTTGGGGCTTACTATGAATGTTTCCTGCGACAAGGATGATGAAATTTCAGATAAGTGGCCGTCAGGAAAAGAACCTGCTGTGGATTCAGATTATCATCCTTTTGTAAGGGAGGGTAAGGTATGGAATTATAGCTATGATATTGTTGAGACTACTTCCGATGGCAATAGTGTTGCAGCCGAGGCATATATCATCAAAGGAGACACCTTGATACAAGGACAGAAATGCAAGAAAGTTTTCTATAGAAGCCGAAGTGTTTCTAATAATAATGAATGGCACTACTTTGCTGCACTTAAGGAATGGGGAAAGAAAGTCTACATCATGCGCGATGGAAAGACTAAAGGAGAGCTACTTTACAATTTCGGCTTGTATAAAGGTGAGCATATTCGCTATTCAACAACATGGAATGATCTGGTTTGCAATAGTGTAGAAAAAATCTATACAAGCGATAAGGAAAGCGTACCAAGAAAGATATTGGGACTTAATGTGTCTGGAAACAGTGATTACGACTTTCCTACACTCACAATTCTATGGATTGAAGGGATTGGGGCACTTGACGGCTCAAATCCATTTAATCCTAATTGTCACTATGATGATCCCTTATCATCATTAATTTCTTGTTATGAAGATGGTGTATGCATCTACGATATCAGTTTTCCAAGCCTATTAAACCAAAAAGAGTAATTTTGCGGAAATTGTTTGACTAAAAACAAGTGAATCACTAAATGAAGTGGTTCTTCTGCAATTTTGTTGAAAAGACAAAAACAAAAAAACATCCGGATGGAATTACACCAATTACTATGAACAATGAAAGGATTTTTGCGTATGAAAAAGATTTTGTTACTTTCATTTATTGTTTTGTTGTTCGTTGGGTCCGCTGTTGCGCAGGAATCGACATTGAAACTAGTGCAGGAAGGCAAGCGCTGGAACTATATACGTGATTTTGCCCGTGCAAGCGGTCCGGAAGAGTATAATTACTACTATAGCTATTTTGTCAACGGCGATACAGTTATAAACAACATAACTTGCAAGAAAATATACATGGAGAAAGACGGAAGTGTTACATACAAGGCTGCCATGTATGAAGACGGACAGAAAGTGTATTGTTTTGACAACAACAGCACAGATAGTGAATTGCTGTATGATTTTGGTTTGTGCCGTTATGATAAAATGACCTTGGAGAAAGATAATGTGGAAATAATATGTAAATACACCAAACAGTCCGAATATGAGGGTGTTAACCGTAAGGATATCTATTGGTTTATGATTTATCCAAAAATGTCTGAAGATGACGTTGAACGAATGATGAGTTTGGACAATGATATTTATCTGTCTGAATGGATTGAAGGAATAGGCAGCACTCAAGACTTGTTTTTCACAATACCGTATGCTGGTAACTACTGCCACATAATTTCATGTGAATTAAACGGCAAAATTCTCTATCAGAACTCATACTATACTGGAATTAATAATATAAGAACAAACTCCAAAACTTCTTCTCAAATCTTCGACCTCTCCGGGCGCCGCCTCAACTCAGTTCCAGAGAAGGGAATGTACATCAAGGATGGCAAGAAATGGTTGAGGAAGTAAGTTCTAAATTAAAAAATTCAAATTATATCATCGTGCGATACCGCTAAAGGAAGCACTCATAAGAGCACGCTTCGGGCAACGCTCCGAAGAATTATAAGGATGCGACCAACCACCGTTGTTCTGTACGCTATAAATATAAATTCATAACAAAATCCTTGGCTGAATAAACCATAAAGTGTAATTTTGCATAATACATTATTATTTATATTTATTTATATTTATTCATATATAATATAAACATTGATATGAGGAAACATATTTTTTTAGTCTTTCTGCTGCTTACTACAGCAGTGGTAAAGGCACAAAACACATCGAAATGGTCGGTGAATTTACGCACAGGCTTTAACTTGGCAGATATGATAGGAGATGATGCCGATAATGAGAAGTCCGGTATTGGTTTTGTTATAGGTACAGAGGCTGAATGGAACCTTAACAAATGGATTTCGCTTTATGGAGGACTACAATATGTCAGACTGAACGGAAAGTGTGATATTATATATAATATACCTGACGATAATTATGATTTCAAATACGGAGATGAAAAGTATATGCGTGAGTATATACAAGTTCCTATTTTGTTTGGTTTTCATCCTTTAAAGGGACTAACTCTGAAAGCTGGTATTCAACCAGGATGGCGCATAGGCAGCAAAATTAGTGCTCAATATGAAAGAAGCAATGCACAAGAATATCATACCTGGAGGAGATATATGGGAATTAATGCTCAGACTCGTCAGTTTGCCTTCGACATCCCAGTAGGTGCCTCTTATGAATATCATAATGTAATTCTTGATGCACGATACCATTTTGCGCTGAATAAGTACTTTAAGGAGGTAATGGATATGCGCAACAGTTATCTGACAATTACACTTGGTTATAAGTTTAACATGTAAATGACAGGAGGATAAGTCTATGAAAACTATATATAGAATTATTGTAGCAATAGTATGCATGACCCAGACGCAAATTGCCTTGGCTCAAAATACAGGAAAGTGGTCACTTACTCCAAAGGTAGGTCTCACTAATGGTCACTGGGTAGGTGACCATGCTGCCTACGAAAGCAACAGACTTGGATGGACTGCTGGTGTAGATGCGGAAAATAAAATCAACGAAAGACTGTCTTTATCTTTCGGATTGCAATACTCGCAAATTGGTAGTACCGATGACATAATAAAAACAAATTACATTAAAGGTGTTAGTTATTTAACAACTGGCATTATAATTTTGGAAGATGGAATCATAAATATTACAGATTCTCATACATTTTCTAACCAACGAAAGAATCTTGGATATTTACAGATTCCAGTACTTGCTAACCTCTACCTGACTAAAGGTTTGAGCATAAAAGCAGGATTGCAATTTAATCTTCTTACACGGGCAAAATTAAAATACCATGTGGAAGGTTTTACCAAATTTGATTTTCCTGATAATAGTTCTAATACTGTTGAATTTGATGAAGACGAAACAATAGGTATTTTTTCGGATTGTTCAAAAGCTGATATTTCTGTTCCAGTAGGCATTTCGTATGAACTGAAGAACATTGTTTTGGATGCTCGCTATAATTTCGGATTAACAAGGATTATGAGACACAATCCTGATAGATATTACAACCGCTATCTGAGCATTACTCTCGGCTACAAGTTCAACTTATAATTCAGATACAATAATACATATTAACTTCTGTCTTTTGTATAACAATCGACAGAAGTTTTTTTCTTGGTACAACACCGCACTTCGTGCTAAGATTAATAAGATTAATAAGATTTTTTTATAATCATCGTAATAATTTTAATCCTTTAATCATAGTGCGCAGCACGATGTTTTATTTTCAACATCGCACTTCGTGCTAAGATTAATATGATTTATAAGATTAATAAGATTTTTTTATAATCATCGTAATCATTTTAATCCTTTAATCATAGTGCGCAGCACGATGTTTGAAAATACTCAGCATCGTGATAGGATACTTGTCAACACAACAATATATATATTATTTTTTATTTTTCTTTAAAAATTTAAATATGATGTATATGATGTCTTGTTGATAGTGTTCATAATAAAATGTTAAATAATTTGCTTATTAAGTTATAAAGTGAAGAATGGTGAGTTTTTAACATTTTATTAACAAGCATTTTCTCTGATTATTATATATTTACAAACTTTATAAACAGTATGTTTAAAACATGGATTGATGATAATTTTCCGTTTAAAAACGTACAAAAATCTGTTTAAAACCTTGTAAAAAATTTATTGAAAAGTTTTGCTAACTTTTCTTGGAACTATAATGATGAGTTTTGCATATAAAAAGTTTTTTATCTGTCAAGACAAAATTTTTATTTTTTATCAACAACTTATCAACATAGTTTTCAACATATATTATTAAAATTCTTTATATTTGCATCTGTAATACGTATTAAATATAAATTTATCATGAAACATAGTGTTAAGGAGTGGATTTTAGCCACTCGTCCTTGGTCGTTTCCTGCCAGTGCCATGCCTGTACTGGTTACAGTTATTTATATGTTCAGTATAGGTGAGAAGGTTAATTGGTGGCTTGGGTTGTGGGCATTGCTGAATATAGTCATTGTTCATGCAGCCGGGAATGTATGGAGCGACTATTTTGATTTTAAGAAGAAAGTAGATCAGGAGGATACTTATGGCACTAAAATTCTTACAAGCGGGCAGTTTGAACCTAAGGACACTATCAAGCTTTCAGTAGTTCTTCAGGTTCTTGCACTTATAGGAGCTGTAGGTCTTTTCATACTGACTGGATGGGAACTGGTGTTTATAGTCTTAGCCGGTGTGCTGCTTTCATTGCTCTATCCGCCATTGAAGTATATTGCTCTGGGAGATGTGGTTATTTACTTATGCTATGGTTTTCTGCCAATGTTGGGAACGAGTTTTATTGTTACCGGACAAATCCACTGGGAAGTGCTGTGGCTGAGTGTTCCTGTAGGACTTATCACTATATCTATCCTTCATGCGAATAACACTCGTGATATCGAAACTGACAAACGTGCAAAAATAAAGACTTTTGCAATGCTTATTGGCAGATCTGTGTCCTCATGGATATACTGCTTCGAAGTGGTGGTTCCATTCATTTGGATTACAGTGATGATAGTTGCAGGTATGCTTTCATGGTGGGTTATTATGGTATGGCTGATATTCCCATTGACCGTCAAGAATATTCGTATGATGCTTAAATGGAAGACTGAGGGAGTTAGTTCGTATGCACGTCTTGATGAAGGATCGGCACAGCTTCAGCTTGCCTTCAGTGTGTTGCTTAGCATAGGACTCGTCGTAGGAAATTATTTGAATTAAATGATGGAAAATAAATCCGGTACTATCACAAAGTTCTCCGGAGCTTTCAATGGTCTTTACACCCTCTTCGGTTCCCCCGTCATCGGGGGACAGAAACCCGGAGCGATTCCCGAGCATAGCTCGCCTACCCGTAGCCGTTCTTCGGAGCTATGCCCGAAGCGCAAAGCGATAACAGCAAGCCGAACGATAACACTCTTCACTTTTCACTCTTCACTTATTATTGCGGCTGTTTTGTGGACAGTTATGTTTTCGCCATGGACTGCACCGAAGATTAATTTCTGGTGGACAATGACTGCTTCTGCGCTATTGCTTACTTCTTTGGTGATAGTATGGTCGAGAGATACATTCAGGACTATAAGTTTCAAGGTATCGGATATTTTTTTAGGTATAGGCATTGCCATTGCTCTTTGGTGCATTTTCTGGCTGGGTGATTTGCTTTCATCATGGATATTGCCATTTGCAAGAGATCAGGTGAATAATATCTATGGAATGAAAGTAAATCAATCACCTTGGCTGTTGACATTCCTACTGCTTTTCATCATAGGTCCGGCAGAGGAATTTTTCTGGAGAGGATATATACAAAGGTCATTGAGTAAACGTCTTTCACCTGTAAAAGGTTTTCTGATAACAACTGCTATATATGCGTTGGTACACTGGGCTTCATTCAATTTCATGCTGATAATGGCAGCCTTGGTTTGCGGACTTGTATGGGGATGGCTCTATATGCGCATGCCTAACCGTCTTGGTGCCATAGTTCTCTCGCATGCTCTTTGGGATGCAGCAGTATTTATTTGGTTTCCTATAGGATAGACCCCTCTAACCTTGCCCTCCGTCGCTAAAGCTCCCCCATCGCTTGAACGCGAACGCGCGATTGCCCCCAAGGGGAAGAACTCTTACATCAAGAAGTAGTTCTCCCAATGAGGAAGTTAGAGGATAAAAAATATAATGTATAAAATTTAAACTAAAATACCCCTTTATTTCTGAATCATCCCCCTTTTTGGGGGACAGGAGGGGGGCTTATAACAATGAATAAAATAGAGAAAATTGGAGTGTTCTGTTCATCTAACAACAATGTAGCTCCAAACATAAAACAAGCTGCTCGTGAATTGGGCAGATGGCTTGGCGAAAACGGCAAGACTCTGGTCTATGGCGGCAATGCCAGCGGACTGATGGAGGAACTGGCTCAGGCTGCTCATAAGGCAGGTGCGAAGGTATTTGGTGTTGTTCCAAGAAAACTTATGGAACAGGGTACAGTCAGCGATGCCATTGACATTACTTTCCATTGTGAGGATTTGAGTGATCGTAAGCAGTGGCTTATTGGCGAAAGTGATGTGATGATAGTGATGCCTGGAAGTGTGGGTACTCTTGATGAGGCGTTCTCTGCCATGGCTCAGAATACTTTTGGAATGCATGAGAAACTTGTCATCTTCTACAACATTGACGGTTTTTATGATTCTCTTTTCACTTTCCTCGATTCACTCAACGCCCGTGGAGTGGTCAACAAACCTTGGGATAAAGTATATGCACGTGCTAATACGCTGGAAGAGTTGGAAAAGATATTAAAATAAAAGACCCACCCCCATGCCTACCACCTTTCCTTTGGTCACCAACTGCTTGAGCGGCTATCCGCGCAGTTGCCCTGCGAAGGAGGGGAGTGGTTAGATGCCATCCAGGTAAAAAATCTTCCAAACAATAAATTTAGTTAGATTTTCAAAACAATAAAAAAATATTTTTAAGTCCTCCACATAGTAGGTAAATACTCCCCTCCCTACGAAGGAGAGGTAAGGGGGAGGATCTTCTTATTATGAAACGCAAGATAATTGGTATAGGTGAAACTATAATGGATATTATATTCCGTAACGGACAACCGCAGGCGGCTGTGCCAGGAGGCAGTGTGTTCAACGGAATTATATCGCTTGGTCGTCTTGGTCAGAATGTAACTTTATTCAGCGAGACTGGTAATGACAGGGTGGGGCAGACTATCCTCGACTTTATGGAAGCCAATGGTGTGGACAACCATCATGTGGCAGTGTATAAGAACGGACGTAGTGCCATTTCCCTTGCTTGGCTCAACGACCGCAATGATGCAGAATATACTTTCTATAAGGACTACCCTGCAGCAAGACTTGAAGTGGAGCTTCCTCCTGTCAATGCAGACGATGTGGTGATGATGAGTTCTTACTTTGTGCTCAATCCTGTTTTGCGTCCCAAGGTAAAGGAATTTCTTGACCACGTCCGTAGCAATGACGCAATAATCTACTACGACCTGAATTTCAGAAGTTCACATAAACACGAGGTGAAGGAGATATATGCCGACATGCTGGAGAATCTTCAATATGCCGATATAGTCCGTGCTTCACGTGAAGACCTTGACAATCTTTTCGGCAACGATGACGCTGACTACATGTACGATACAGAAATATCAAAATACTGTAATGTATTCATCTCAACCGATGCCGACGGCGACATCAGACTAATCACTCCTAACTTCCGCAAAAGCTATGCTGTGCGCCGTATTCAAACTGTCAGCACTATAGGTGCAGGCGACAACTTCAATGCTGGAATAATCTACGGACTAATACAGTATGACATCTGTCGCAGCGATATATTATCTCTCAGTGAGGATAAATGGCAAAAGGTGATTCAGTGCGGACAGGATCTTGCCACTGAAGTGTGTCAGTCGCTTGAAAACAGCATTTCTGTTGAATTTGCAGAGAATTATCGCTGTTTATTCGAAGAAAAGAAGTAATTTTGGAACATCAACTAAAAACATACAAAAAACTTAACTAAATGAAACGAATTCTATCTATTGCAGCATCATTGTTTTTGGCAATGAATGTTAGTGCTGCGGATGTAGTGAAATTGACAGTACAGAATCCATTGTCAACTATCCGCAATGGAGAAATGGCTGAAGTGGCCGTTGCCCCGATTATAAAGAAACTCGACGGTGCAAAGCAGTTTATTGTTACCGATGCCGACGGCAGGGAGATACCAAGCCAGGTGACTTATGACGGCAAACTGATTTTCCAGATTGGTGTCGGTGCTAAAGGCAAGGTAGTTTATTATGCAAAGAAAGGTACTCCTCAGAAATACGAGAATCGTGTGTTCGGACGTCAGTATCCTGAACGTGTAGATGATTTTGCATGGGAAAACGACCGTGTAGCTTTCCGTGCATACGGACCTGCACTTCAGAAGAGCGGTGAACGTGCATGGGGCTATGACATCTGGACAAAGAATACCGACCGCCTTGTACTTGAGGAGCGTTATGCACTGGAGAAAGATGCGGAATTTGCCAAAGTATGCACTCGTCTGCGCAAGATGGGTTATGAAGATCTTGCCACCGAACTCTATTATGCACAGAGCTACCATGTAAACCACGGCACAGGTATGGACTGCTATAAGGTAGGCCCTACTCTCGGTGGAGGTACAGCTGCCCTGCTTGCAAACGGAGGAAAGGATATTGTCTATCCTAAGTGCTATACCATTTATGAGATTCTTGACCGCGGTCCGCTCCGTTTCACTTTCAGTCTTTCTTACGAGAAGACCACTGTAGAGGGACAGACTTTCACTGAGAAACGTGTGATTTCGCTTGATGCAGGCAGTCAGATGAACCATGCTGTAATAACCTACGAAGGTATCACAAAAGCCATTCCTGCCGCTGTAGGAGTGATTGTACACAATGAGAACCCCAATGCCTTTGTCCTTAATGAGAAAGAAGGCTTCATGGCATACGAGGATCTTGGCGACCCATATCAGTATAAGGAAAAGTTCCGTGCTAAACTGAATAAGGAATTCGGACAGATTTACGTAGGTGTGGTTTGCATGCAGAAAGGTGTAAAGATGGAATATCGTCAGGAAGCCAATTTGCCTGGAGCTACCGGTCATATACTTGCTATAGGCAACTATCAGCCTAAAGCAACCCTTGACTACTATTTCGGTTCGGCATGGAGCCACAACGAAAGCGTAGGCATCAATTCAATTGCTAAATGGGAAGCATACCTACAGCAATTCGCAAAGACAGCACACAATCCGCTTAAAGTAACGGTAAAATAAATGAAGAATGAAGAATGAAGAATGAAGAATGAAAAATGAAAAATGAAGAATTCATTAATGAATTGAACTCCATTATCAAGAAAACAATTTTTTTAATTCATCATTAAATCATAGCGCTTTATCAAGTAAACAGAATTCTTCATTAAAAAACCTATGGATCAGGAAATCATAAATATGATGGCATTAACGTGCATTCATCCGCTCAATTCGGTCAATGCACGTCTATTGCTTGATGCCGCAGGCAGTGCGACGGAACTGATGAGCAACCGCCAGAATCTGCGACAGCTGATTCCTGATATCAATGAAAAAATCGTTGAGGCTTTCCGTCATGCTGATGACGCTTTACGGACAGCAGAGGAAGAGTTTGATTTTGCCAGTAAAAAGAACATACAGTGTATTAGCATCAACGATGAGGCATATCCACAATTGCTCAGTCAGTGTCCCGATGCACCACTCGTTCTCTATTATTTAGGCAATGCGCCTCTCAACCCCCGCCATTGCATCAGTGTGGTGGGAACTCGCCATTCCACTGACTACGGACGTGATATCTGCAAGCATTTCCTTGCAGAACTCACAAAGTATTTCCCAGATACTCTTGTTGTCAGCGGACTTGCCTATGGCATAGACATCTGTGCTCACCGTGCTGCGCTCGACTGCGGTCTGCCTACTGTTGGTGTTCTTGCTCACGGACTCGATATGATTTACCCTTCAGTTCACCGTCACACTGCTGTGAAGATGATTCATCAGGGTGGTTTGCTTACTGAATACATGAGCAAGACAAAGATAGATAAAGGCAATTTCGTGCGTCGCAACCGCATTGTCGCTGGTATATCCCAGGCAACCATTGTAGTTGAAAGTGCAGCAAAGGGCGGTTCACTCATCACTGCAGACATTGCCGTTGATTACAACCGTGAGGTGTGTGCCTTTCCAGGGAATATATTCAATCAGTATTCCGAGGGTTGCAACAAATTGATAGCTAATCATCAGGCACACCTTATCACCTCTGTCGATGATTTCGTTGCTGCCGTTGGATGGACTAAACCATCACCAGAGTCTGCTGCCGCCATTCCTCGGCAGCAGGAACTCTTCCCACAATTGTCAGCGGAGCAGCAGCAGATCTATGACGCACTTGATAGCTCAGACAGCAAATCCATCAATCAGATAGTAATCGATACCAATCTTCCGTTAAGCAAGGTAAGCGCCATTCTCCTTGACATGGAACTAGATGGTTTAGTAACCTCCCTTGGCGGGTCAAGGTATAAAAAGAAAAGCCCCCTCTAACCTTGCCCTCCGTCGCTAAAGCTCCCCCATCGCTTGAACGCGAACGCGCGATTGCCCCATATAGGGAAGTACTCTTACATCAAGAAGTAGTTCTCCCAATGAGGAAGTTAGAGGATAAAAAATATAATGTATAACATTTAAACTAAAATACCCCTTGATTTCTGAATCATCCCCCTTTTTGGGGGACAGGAGGGGACTTAATTATGAATGAATCAAAACCAATTATCGGCATCACCGGTAACTATGATGCTCCAAACAGTCTTTTGGCAGAGGCATATTATAAGTCTGTTCTCCGTGCAGGAGGACTTCCATTGATTATTCCTCCATTCAGAATTGGTGAAGAGACCCAGGTTGAAGAATATCTCGACCGTATTGATGCCATTATCTTCAGCGGTGGAGCAGACATCAATCCTGTTCTCCTTGGTGAGCAGCCTGTGCCACAGCTCCACGGCATCAACAACGAACGCGACGCACAGGAACTGTTTCTAATGCGTCGTGCCTATGAACGTCAGATTCCTATACTCGGTATATGCCGTGGCATACAGGTCATTGCCGCAGCACTTGGTGGAACGGTCTATCAGGACATCTATAGCCAGCATCCCAATGGAGCTTCGCTTTATAAACACTCACAGGACGCTTCCCGTGATACTCGTAGCCACACTGTCAATATCGTAGAGAATACAATTTTATATAATGTATATAAGAAGCCGGAGATAGGAGTCAATTCCTTCCATCATCAGGCTGTGGCGACAGTGCCTGAAGGATTCTGCATAAGTGCTGCGAGCAGCGACGGAGTGATTGAGGCTATTGAGAGCACCCATCAGAAATCCGTGCTCGGAGTCCAGTGGCATCCGGAATCGTTCGACTATCAGCTTCGTCCGCCTTACGGAAGCGAAGAGAAGGATGTGTTCAACTGGATAGTAGACGAGGCTAAGAGCTATGCTGCCGCAAAGGAAGTACATCGTCGTGTCATCACTCTCGACAGCCATTGCGACACACCTACACGTATCATCCGCAACCACTGCGACGAGTTTTTCGACATCACCATGGAGAAATACCTGCAGCACTATCCTGCCGAATCATCCATAAAAGCCTTCGTCAGCGATTTCTATCAGAATAACCCACAGCTTCAGATAGACTTTGAGAAGATGGATAAGGGTATGCTTGACGCCGTTTTCATGGTGGCATACCTGCGCCAGGGTGCCCGCGACGAGGCTTCGTTGAAGGATGCCACTCAGCGAGCAGACTATATTCTCTCCCTTGTCGAAGCCATAACCGAGGCACATCCTGAGAAAATCCAACTGGCACGAACCCCCGATGATATAGAGGTTAACAAACAGCTTGGCCGTCATTCCCTCATTCTCGGCATTGAGAACGGCTATGCCATCGGCAAGGACCTCAGCCGTGTGGAGTATTTCAAGAACCGAGGAGTGTCCTACATGACACTCTGCCACAATGGCGACAACGATATCTGCGACTCCAATAAGGGAGAAGCGGAACACGGCGGAGTCAGCGCCTTCGGTGAACAAGTTATAAAGGAAATGAACCGCACAGGCATGCTCATAGACCTCAGTCATGCTGCCGACAGCACTTTCTACGACACACTCCGCATAAGCACCAGTCCTGTGGTTTGCACCCACTCGTCCAGTCGTGCACTCTGTGGACACAGACGCAATCTCACCGACGAAATGATGCGCGACCTGGCTCGTCATGGAGGAGTAGCGCAGGTAACCATCTATGGAGGATTCCTCTGCGAAGAAGAGAGCGAAGCCACAGTCCGCGACATAGTCCGTCACCTCGACCACATGGTAGATGTCATGGGCATAGACCACGTAGGTATTGGCACCGATTTCGACGGAGGCGGTGGAGTGCCAGGTTGTAACAATGCCTTTGAACTCTTCAATTTCACCCGCCTTCTCCTTTCACGTCGCTATTCACCATCCGATCTCCGCCTCCTTTGGGGCGAGAACTTCCTCCGCGTCTGGCGAAAAGTTATAAGGTAGGTTCTAAAAATTC